>NZ_JASMWN010000024.1:0-67873 GCF_032595355.1 Sedimentitalea todarodis
CTAAAGCTTCCAGTTGCGGGAAGCTCAAGAGGGAAACTGAATTTTTTTGCGGTCAAAAGTGTCTTGACCTTCCCGCCAGTGGAATCAGCAACAGTCAGGTCGCGTTGCAAATGGAGACCCTCATGATTTTTTCCGTCCCGAAAATGACCTGTGAACACTGCACATCCGCCATCGAAAGCGGTATCAAGGCGAAAGACCCATCGGGCGTCATTGCGACCGATCTGGACCATTGCCTCGTCACTGTCCAAAGCACATTGGAACAAGCCGCCGTGCGGCAAGCCATCGTTGACGCAGGCTACGACGCTTCAGCCGCGTAGGCTTGTCCTTATTCGGCGGCCCGGGCCTGATCGACAAGTTCAATCATCTGGTCCGCCTGAATCAGACCCGGCGCAAGACTGTCGCCGATCACGAATGAAGGTGTGCCACTGAACCCCAGCGACTGCGCAAGCCGCATGGAAGTTTGAATGTGCTCTTCAATTTCCGGTGCGGTCATGTCGCGACGCAGCTGTGCAACATCGAGGCCGATGTCTTCCGCAACGCGAATAATCGTGGCTTCCTCAGCGCGTTGCTTTAACTGCATCATCGCCCAGTGGAATTCTTCATACTTGCCCTGATTGCGCGAAGCCAATGCCGCGCGGGCGGCAAACACCGAACCCTCCCCCAAAATCGGCCACTCTCGATACACGACCCTGACGTTGGGATCGGCGGCAAGCAGTGCCTCCATTTCAGGTTTGACCCTACGGCAATATGGGCAGTTGTAATCGAAGAATTCCACAACCGTGACATCGCCCTCCGGATTGCCCAGAACAGGTGCGTTTGGATCATTTTCAAGCGTGGCTTTTTCAGTATCGAGAACCTCCGCTGCGGCTTGCGCCTGCAAAGCTTGTTGCTGCTCTTCGAACAATTGGGCGGCCTCGAATACAATGCCCGGATTTTCGCGGATGGCTTCCAGCACAAGTTCCTTGATCCGGTTTTCGTCAAGGCCGTCTGCCATCGCAGCTATGGGAAGCATCACAAGTGCAGCGGTGGCTAAAAATCTCTTCATTACCCGTCTCCTTTTGACGCTATGTCCTGTGCCGTTCGATCGGCCTGCGCGGCGCGTTCACGCTCCGGCCAGATTGATTTGATGTATGCGAGGATGTTCCAGATGTCCTCGTCGCTCAGTTGTTCGCCGAAACCCGGCATGCCGCTGTTGAATTCAATGCCTTGCGCGGCGAGCGTCGCCTGGCCCCCTTGCTTGGTGTAGGTAAAAAGCATGCTGTCAGGATGATGCCATGTATGTCCGGTCGCGTCGTGCGGAGGAGCTGGCAGGCTTCCATCTTCGCGCGGCGTGCGCCAGTCTTCCTCGCCCTCTAGGTTTGCACCATGGCACGCGGCGCAGTTTTCCGCGTAAAGGATCTCACCTGCGGCTATGTCGACCGGGCCGGCGCTCGCGGAGTTTGACGAAAGGGGCGCGTCGCCGATTTCAGTCCAAAGGAAGGCCGCAACCGCCGCGACACCCGCAAGTCCAAGCCCGAGATATGCAGATCGGGTCATCATCCAACAACGATCTTGGTCATCATGCCCGAGGCCGCATGTGACAACATATGGCAATGCAGCAGCCACTGGCCAGGATTGTCCGCCACGAACGCGACTTCACGCGTCTCTCCGCGTTCAAGGAGCGTGGTATCACGTAGTGGTCCGAGCGTGCCATCCTCTGCCACTTCATGAAAGTGCATACCATGCAGGTGCATGGCATGTGGGAAAACCGTATCGTTCACCATCTTCAAACGCACATTCTGCCCTCGGTCCAATCGCGCGAAAGGTTCGCCGTCGATACCGTCAACCTTCCCGTTGAACGACCAGAAATACCCGGCTTGAACAAGCTCGCCCATCGGCTTGATTTCCCCACCAAGAGACGCGGAACTCAAACGGCCCATCGCGCCCCCTTCCATACTCAGACTGAGCGTTGTGGCGTCCTGCAGATCAACCATTGCGTGGTCATTCGGAGGCAGGGCCGCGGGCGCATCCCTGCGGTTTACGGTGCCACCTTCCTCGACCTCGAAAGCGACCTGGCTAAAAGTCTCTTCGCGACCAACCTGAACGATATGGGCCGTTTCTCCGACGTTTGCCGCTACATCGACGATCAGGTCAATACGTTGGGCCGGTGCAAGGGTCATGGTGTCAGTTACCTTCAACGGTGCAGTCAACGGCATCCCATCAAGGGCGACCAACCACCCGTCGAGTCCATCCAAGCCCAACTGGAAATTGCGCGCGTTGGAGGCATTGACGAGCCGCAGACGCAGGCGTTCATTCCTGCGCGCAGACAAAGCGAGATTAAAAGTCCCGTTGGTCGTAATCAGGTTTCCGAGCCTTCCCGCGTGGCTGAGATCACGAGGCGCACCAAAGTCATTCTGGATCTGGGCGGTTTCGGGATTGATGCGCCAATCATCAAGTATCAAAACCTCCTCCCGATCAATATCGAGGGCCTCCGCTTCTTCAACGATCAGGGCGCCATAGAGTCCCCTGGCCACCTGTTCCAACGAACGGTTATGCGCGTGATACCAGTAGGTGCCAGCGTCCGGGACAAAAAAGTCATAGTCGAAGGCATCCCCTGGCTGGACGGCATCCTGCGTCAGGCCCGAAACGCCATCCATGGCGTTGTCGATCCGGATTCCGTGCCAGTGCGTTGAAGTTCCTTGGGAAAACCGATTGACCAATCTGCGCTGCACCCGACCACCTTGGGCGACACGGATTTCCGGGCCCGGTGAACTCCCGTCAAAGCACCAAAGCGAAGTTTTGCCATAGTCACCAGGCAGCAACTGCACGTCGCTCTCTTGTGCAATCAGGTTGGTTGGCGGTGAATTGGCGAAACCAGCAGAGGCTGACATCCCGGCAAATGCGCTGGATGTGGCGAGAAACTGGCGTCGATTGAGCGTGATCATCTGTTGATTTCCAGTGCTATATATCGTTGTCCATAAGGTAGGTGGCCATCGCGGTCAGGTCTGCATCGCTTAGGAAGCTCGTTCCATAGCGTACAACTTCGGCCATTGATCCTCCAAAGACATCACCCGAAGGCGTGATGCCAGATCGCAATGCATAAGCCAGATCGTCTACTGTCCAACCTTCTGACAAAAGATCGCCGGAACGGATCGATGGGGCCTTGCCGCCTCCAGGCAGGGCATCGTTGCCCGAAAACCGTTCAGCCACAATGCGTGCACCTACAACGTTCCGCGTCGTATGACAGGCAGAGCAATGTGCGGCACCGTTAACCAGCAGCTTGCCCCGGTTCCAGACGTCGCTTTTGTCGGCTTCGGGTGCCGTAAAGGGTTCCGTCAAAAACGCCGCTCTCCAAAGCTTCATCCCCCATCGTTGATCGAACGGAAAAGGGACGTCGTGGGCCGGCGCTGGCACGTTCACGGCTGGCACGGTCTGGAATGCGGCCCACAGGTCAGCAATGTCCTGATCCGTGAAATTTGCATAAAACGGATACGTGAAGGTCGGATAATAGGGATCGCCGTCAGGAGAGATACCCTGCCTCACTGCTTTTGCGAAGTCTGCCACGGTCCAGTTTCCCATTCCATGTTCCGCGTCGGTTGTAAGATTTGGCGGGTAAAAGGTGCCAAAGTCTGTCTTGAGAGGGGCACCCCCGGCCAGCGGGGCACCTCCGGATTCAAAGTGTGTGTGGCACGCGATACAACCGCTGGCCCGTGCCAAATACGATCCCCGTTCAACATCCCCGGCCAGACTTATCTCTGTCTCGGATGCTCCGATCGGCCAGGCTATCGTTGCCGCGACAACTCCGATCCCACCGACGCACCCCGCGCCAATAATCCAATGCCACCAGCGCATTTGCTTACTCGTCTTCTTTGCGGAATTTCTGATGACAGGCCGAACATGTCTGAGCAACCATTGTGAACGCCGCGTCTGCGGGCATGTTGGCAAACATCTCGCCCGTCATGACCTGGTTCGATCCCATCATACCTCCACCCATCATGGAGGCAGCGCCACCGCCCATCATCCCGCCGGTTGTGCCGCCCATCATTGATCCACTGTCGTTGCTTTGTGCTGTGGCCAGCCCATTACCTGCGCTTAACTTCAATCCTTCTGCGGCTGTTTTCAGGTCTTCCGCGAGGGCCGCGAACTGTTCGCTGTCTTCCCACACTGACGGCAACGCTTTGGACACGCCCCCACCCGACCCCTCGGGAAACAGCCGTGCCATCTGTTCACCCGAATGCCCGACCATTGCGTCTGCCTCACGACGTACCAGATCGGCATCGTATGGAACTTGACCCCGCATCATCGGGGTGAGTGTCTTGATGGATTCTCCCATCGCAGACATGCCTTGCATGCGCTCGAGGACAACACCCGTTGCCCCAGTATGCGCCCAAGCCGCGACGCCGATCGTCGCAATGACCGTGGATGTGATCCAAACCTTTATTCGCATTTCCAGCACTCCATTAGTTGATCCCGTTTGCACGCTGCAGTTCCCGCACATATTCAACAGCCATTTTCACGCCGCTGTTTATGAAGCTTTCGACCGGCTGCAACTGCTGCCAGATCACAGGCGCCCCCCGACAACCAGGACCGCCGCGATGAAAATGCCGGATCTCGCCATCAGATTAGCTTGACTTGAGTGCCAACTGGCGTCCGGTCATACACTTCGATGATTTGTTCGTTAAACAGACCAATGCAGCCGTTTGATGAGCGCCGCCCGATCTTGCGTGTATCGTTTGTCCCGTGGATTCTGTAATACTGCCATGTCAAATGCATGGCCCGGATGCCCAAAGGGTTTTCCGGTCCGGGGGGCACATAGGATGGCAGAGTGGGGTCTCTTTCAAGCATGGACGGTGTTGGCGCCCAGTCCGGCTCTGGATCCTTGAAGATGATTTCGGTGTATCCGCGCCGCGTTAGCTCGTCTGTCATCGGCACGGACGTTGGATAGATACGCATTTCGCCGTCTGCGGTCCAATGTTGCAGAACACGTGAAACCGTATCCGAAATAATGATGCCATTTCCGAGCCGATCAAAGTGATCCTGCCAAGCATGCGTTCGGAACGAAGACATGTTGCGCCGAACCGGAGCTTGTTCTTGCGCGCCTAGAATAGAAGGCGCTGCGAATGCTGCCGCCCCTACCCCGGTAGAGAATGCGCGACGTGTCAAAACTGTTTGTTTGCGGGTCATGGGACCAACCTCGATTAGGGTACCTGCTTCCTTGTTAGATTACCCAATCGCATGGTTTCCCTGAATAGCTGGGCGGTTGGTTTTTTGTAACTATATGTATCGCTATCAAGGCTCTGTGAGCGTTTTTGCTATTCTCACGTGGCGAAAGGTTTGAGCACAACACGCGTCTGGATCGGGACTTGCTCGTATAACTCGACAATTTGGTTGTTCGTAAGCCTCGCGCAACCGTTCGAGACGCGTCGACCGATCGTCTTCGGGTCCGTGGTTCCGTGAATCCTTAGGTATGTGTCTCCTCGACCCGGTTGAAAGAGGTACAACGCTCTTGCACCCAGTGGATTTTTTAGTCCCCCAGGAACACCGCCGGCAAAACGAAGATATCGGCCCGGCTCTCTGCTTATCATTGCAGGTGTCGGCGTCCAGCGCGGCCACTTTTGCTTGCGCGCGACATAGAACTCGCCGGATTCATAGAGGCCTTCCCTGCCAATTCCGACCGTGTACCTGACCGCCCGATGGTTCGGCAAAGTCCAAAACAACGCGAACTGGTTCGGATCGACATGTATTTCTCCCGGCTTCCCTGCCTCGGAATACTCAACTTCGCGCGGCAAATGCTCAGGAGGCACGACAGATGGTCCGATGCGGCGATCATGCTCTGCGTCACTATGAGCAAATGCTGTTTTTCCGCACACGGAAAGAGCAATAACAGACGTCAGAAAATGTCTTCGTTTCATATACGTACCTTGGGAAATTATTGTGTTTTGAGGTTAGTAATAGCATGCGCTATACGTGGCGAAAGAGACTCTTGTCGCGAGGTGCCGGCACCCGGCCTGATTGGCAGCGTGATTTCTGCGCGGAGCCCCGCATCAACGCGATTTTTCAACAAAATGGAACCGCCGTGCTCAAGGACGATACTTCGCGCAATTGACAGCCCCAAACCATGACCGCCCGTTTCTTGTGATCGCGACGTCTCAAGTCGGACATAAGGCCCGAAGACGGCCTCTAGTTGATTTTCGGGGATGCCGGGCCCATTGTCGTCAACGGCGATCACTACCTCATCGCCCGACCTTTCCCAAGATACTCTGGCCTCGTTCCCATAGCGGATCGCGTTCTCAATCAGGTTTCTCATGGCGCGCCGCATCGCACTTGGCTTCACAGATGCGATCAGGGGCCCTTCGCTGTTCATTTGAACCTTGTCCAACCCCATACCGGTAATCAGATCATGAAGATCAATGGATTGGACGTCTTCATGCTGGCCCACACCCTTCGCGAAATCCAGAGTTGCATCGACCATTTGTTGCATCTCTTCGCTCGATGTTACTAAGGATGCGCGTGTATCCTCATCATCTACCATCTCTGCCCGCACGCGAAGGGCGGTCAGAGGGGACCGGAGATCGTGCGCAAGCGCCGCAAGCATCTGGGTTCGGTCACTGACAAAACGCGTCAGGCGATCCTGCATAGTATTGAACGCATGGGTCAGGTCTTGCACTTCCTTCGGTCCCACAACCGGCAAGTCCCCCTCTCCGGCACCACGCCCCAAGCGTTCGGATGCGTTTGCCAGGTTGTTGAGTGGGCCGGTCAATCTGGAGAGAAGAAACCAGAAACTGGCAACCAAGAGAAGGCCCGCAGTCACAGCAAATGATATGTTGGAGGCGAGGGATGATTGCAGCGGCGGCCTTTCAAATCGCGTACCGACGTTGAGCCAACTTCCACCTGCCAATGCAATAGAAAGCTCCATTTCAATGGCAGCAAGCCTGCCTTGCATCATTTCAGCATGCATATCTGCCATTTCCGGTGACAGATTTGGAAGTGGCAGCAGGCCTCCTTCAATTTCATGAACCTCAACCCGAATATCACGGCTGTAACTCTCTCCCAGCAATGCCCGGATCCGTGCCTCAACCGCCCCGCCTTCATCATGATCTCCATGGGGGACCGTTGGAGCATTTGCCAGATCGAAACGCACAAGCGGTGAGGTCGCAGCGCGAATGATCTGCGCGTGCAGTTCCGGGGGAGCCCCTTCAATCAACTGAGCGACGTTTGCCGCGCGCGCCGCTGCTTCGGCGCCGATCGCAGCCTGTACGGCAAGCGATCTTTCATCAACAAAGAACCACAGGCTTAGGGCCTGTGCGAGGGACAGTACGCCGAGGACCAGAAGCGCAATCTGCGCGCGCAACGTCCGTGGTAACATCTTCATGCGCATATCTCGACATCGCAAGACAGGCTGTATCCACCATTACGCACAGTCGCGATGACCCTGGGCCGCAATACATCCTGCTCGATTTTCCTGCGCAATCGGCTCACCTGATTGTCTATTGTTCGATCCAGAGGCCCCGCTATGCGTCCTGTGCTGAGTTCAAGAAGGTGGTCTCTGTCGAGGACGGCCCTCGGCCTTTTGAGGAACAGCGTTAGCAATTTCAGTTCCCCGGACGTGAGTTGCGTGCGGGACCCAGTTTGGTCAATCAGAGTGCGACCGTCGACATCTAGCTCAAGATGTGCAAATTTGACTGTCTTCCCGGCAAAGTCGTCGATCTGCGGGATTTGCTGCGTTCGTCGCAGAATTGCATTAATCCGCGCCAACAGTTCTTTGGGGTTGAAGGGCTTCGCAAGGTAGTCGTCCGCCCCGCCGTCCAGGCCAGCTATGCGGTTGTCATCGTCTCCCAATGCGGTCAGCATCAGGATCGGTGTATGTCCTTCCCTGCGCAGCCGCCGACACGCGGACAACCCGTCTTCCCCCGGCATCATGACATCCAACACGATGAGATCGAAATTGGCTTCTGCGAGCTTACTGTCCATCTGTTCGGCATTCTCTGCCGCAGATGCACGTAGTCCGTTCCGTTCCAGATAACTTGTTACGGATTTTCTGATCTCTGAATGGTCGTCGACGACCAGTATACGTGGTTGCTCTTTCATATTGTCTTTATAGACATTCCGGCTCAGGAACGCCCATCCCGTGATTGTAGCCAAATGTAACAACGTCTACCGGTCGACTCCCGAACGCATGTCAAGTATCAGAACCAAGAGAAAAAGGAGTTCGAAATGGACAGACGCCAATTTGTCTTGACGGTCGCCAGTGCGATTGCAGCAGGTCCCGCATTGTCACAGACTGCTACCCCGATGTTGCAGGTAACCAAAACACCGACCTGCGGCTGCTGCGGTGCGTGGGTTGATGAGATGATCTCTGCCGGGTTCAAAGCATCAGTTGAAGACGTCGACTATGACACCCTTCAAGTGTTGAAGCAGAAATACGGCATCGCGCCAGAGCTCGCCGGATGTCACACGACTTCTGTGAGTGGCTACTTCGTTGAGGGCCACGTGCCTGCCTCCGACATCGCGCGGTTGCTGCAGGAAAAGCCTGCGGCGCGCGGCGTGACAGCGCCGGGCATGCCTATGGGGTCGCCCGGTATGGGCACCAGGGGCGATCCGTATGATGTGATGCTTGTGCTTATGGACGGATCGACCCGGGTTTTCGCGACACACGGCTGACGTGCTTTCTCCCGATACGTTCCGACAAAGCTATTCTCCCGCGCTGCCATTTGGTAGGTTTTGTTGGAACGTATCCCTTCTGAGCATGGCAAGCATCCTGCCGTTTCTGTTTGTCTACGTCGTCAGCACGCCCAATTTTGCGGCGATGCTCGTGACGAATTCCACAGCGCTCGGGCGGTTTCTGCGTCAGGTGATGACAAACGGGCTGCCGGTTGTATTTATTGTCAACTATATCGGGTTTGTCTTCGCACATAACACGTTGAATAATCCCGACCGCTCGGAGATCGGGTATATTGTTCTGGATGGCCTCCTTCGAAGCGCCACTTTCATCGCGATTCACATTCTCGTTTATGTACTGTCGGCTGACTTGTTTGGCCCCTTCAGCGGCAATCGCGCAACCGCAGTAAGCGTGGTTGGACCAACGCTTGAGCGGTCGTTCATTTTTCACAACATCTCTGGCGTGTATCTCTACGCCGTTGTGCCCGGCGCATTCATCGCGCTTCTGGCCGTTCTGACAAAACGTTCAGGCGAGACGTCTGATACAAGCAAATCCAAAACGAGGAATATAGCTCTGCTCTTCAGCCTGGTCTCGATCCCCGGTGTGACAGTCTTGTCTTACGCGCTGAATTCGGCAACCTGACTGATTTACCCGGACAACTATTCGTAGACCGTCATCTGATCAAGTGTATCGAAATGTACCCTTGACCTTACCTCACTGGAATGTCGCACAGACGTCCGAGAATGTCTGGAGAGCTACATGTCTGACACTCAAAGCCAAAAACCCACCTGGTCATCGAAACTGATGCACTATGGCATGGTGGTCTGTTGTGCCGTCATGCTGTTGCCGATCGCGGCCTTCTTTGTCGCTGGGGGTACAATTGCCGGTCTGTGGACCAACGTCGGGCTTTTTGCGCCGATCGCACTCTGCCTCGGGGCACACGTTGTGATGCACAAATTGATTGGAAAGTCGTGCCACGGGTCAAAAGATGAGCAGGCGCAAGAGGATACATTGGATGCAGAATTCCGCGATGGACAGGTTCCTGCTCGGGACATTGCACGCTCGCGCTAAGCGTCGTCTGGCCCTCAGTTCCACCATCGTCGGTCTGCTTGTCCTGGGCGGATGCTCGACGTCAGGCGGGATTTGTCCGTTAGAGCCTCCGTCGGTTACACGGGCCGCTGCCGACAATGTGCGTCTACCCGATGGTTGCCGACTGGTGGGCCTGTCTGGAAAGGGCGTTCAAAAAGTATCCTGCGACGATGGAAGGAGCGGGTTTGCTTTCAATTAAGGCATCTTGCAACACGCTGTAGTGGTTGCCAGAGCCTCCAGTATTTTTTTGCCGATCTGTCATCCCGCGCAGCAGCTCAGCTTCGCCACGTCCATATCAAAGGTTTGAGCCGCCAGCTTCAGCCCTTCCACGGTCGTCAGATACGGGAAGATCGTCTCGCCGAGCGCCTTTGTTGTCATGCCGAACTTCAGCGCCATGACGAGGGTCTGGATCGTATCGGACCCCCCGGGCGCGATGATCTGGCCACCAAGCAGCCGGTCGGTCTTTCTGTCCGCCACCAGCTTGATCAATCCGCGCGTGTCGCGTGCGGCCAGCGCGCGCGGCACCTGATCGAGCGGCACAATGGATGTCTTGACGTCGAAGCCCGCGTCCCGAGCCTGGGTTTCACTGGGACCGACGCCCGCGACCTGCGGGTCGGAAAACACGACCCAGGGCATCGCGGCGTTGTCGTAACGATGGTCCTCACCAAGCACTGCGTTTTTGGCTGCGAGCTTTGCACCATAGGCCGCCATATAGACGAACTGGTCACGGTTGGTCACATCGCCCGCAGCATAGATGCCGTGCACCGATGTCTGCATGTCCTCGCCGACGACGATGGACCCACGCGCGTCGGTTTCCACGCCGATTGCGTCCAGGCCCATATCTTCGGTATTGGCCCGCCTGCCAGCGGTCGAAACGAGGTGATCCGCCGTCACTTCGACAGGCTTACCGTTCTGGATCACGCGCAGTGTCACGCCCGCGTCGTCGCGGCGCACAGTGTCGTAGCTTAACCCGGTCAGAAGGGTGATGCCTTCGGCCTCGAACGCCGCCGCCAATGCCTCCGAGACCTCTGGTTCCGCGCCGGGCAGCAGGTGCGACCGGGCGACAAGCGTGACCTTCACGCCCATCCGGCTCATCATCTGGGCCAGTTCCGTGCCAATGTAGCCCGCGCCGATGAAGATCAGGCTTTTCGGCAGCACCTCGAGTTCCAGAAGGCTGGTGCTGTCGAGCGTGCCGATTTTCTCGATCCCGTCGATGGTCGGCAGGACGGGACGCCCGCCCGTGGCGATGATGGTCCTCGGTGCTTTCAGGGTTCGCTCACCGACTGTCACGCCACCTTCGATCAGCCGCGCGGGACCGGCGTCGATGTAATCAACACCCTCATATTCCGGCAGAAGGTCCGCGTATTTCTTCTGGCGCAGGGTCGCGACCAGATCGTCTTTGGACTGAACGAGCGTCTGCCAATCATCCACTTGTGCCCGTCCCGACAGGCCGGGGAACCGCTTGGCAGCCCCCGCACCGTGCACGGCCTCTGCCGCACGGATCATCGCCTTGGAGGGCACGCATCCCACGTTGACGCAAGTTCCGCCGATGGTGCCATATCCCACGAGGGCGACACGCTTCCCGGCATCCGCGCCTGTAATTGCGGCGGAGAACCCCGCCGACCCCGCCCCGAGGACGATCAGGTCATAGCCGCCTTGGCCGTCGCCGACTTTGATTAAGTCTTTCATCTCAGCGTACCTCACCTAGTTCGTGATTTCTCGATTTAGCCGCGAGAAGATAGATGACCGCACCGAGGGCGATCAGCGGTGTCAGCATGCCAAGAAGGCCGAAGAACATACCAGTGGCGGTGCAACATCCCATCATCATGAGGGTGATCCTTTCCTTTGCGCGCGGTTCAGGAGAACCGCGTAGAGTGCTGTGGCGGCGAAAACGACGATTGTGATCCGTATCGCGAACCTGAACTCAAAGAGAATGATCAGGATCGACAGGGCTGCCGCGAGGCCGGTGGCCCAAAGTTTCGGGGCAGGACCCGGTTTGCCAGCGCGAAGCCAAAGGGCCTGTGCCACCACTGCGAGGCTTAAAAAAAGCAGCGGGAACAGCGCGTAATCGAGCCAACCCGTGAGGGCCGACAATCCGACGCCAGCGACGATGACGACCAAAAGCGGCGTAAAGCAGCAGAGCGCGGCGAAGAGCGCACCGCCAAGCCCCCATTTCAGCAGACGGTCGGAATTTTCAGGTGTGCCAGTCAAGGAGCCGTCTTTCTCTGTGATGGGTCGGGGCCGGAGGCGCGTTTCATTTGCAAATGACGCAGTGCGCGTACGATCAGGTAAGTCAGACCCGCTAAAACCAGCACGGCAATCCCGCTCATTCCTGAAAGCCAGGCACCAATCCCGCCGAACAACGCCGCAAACACGGCAGTCCCGCCGCCGCAGCAGACGACCACGACCGGAGCCGCTACCGCGAAGGCCAGTAGACCACCCATAAAATTGTCACGCATTGCAGACGGCTTAGGAGGCTGTGTCGGGCAGCACCTGCGCCGGATAGCCATTGGCTGTCACCGCGCCGACGATGCTTTCGATGGAAGTCTCGGCGTCATCGTAGGTCACGCTGTAAACACCCTGCCCGTATTCGGGGCCGTCCTCGAATGCGGCGATCTCGACCGACGGAACACCACGCATCGAGCTGGCGACGATGAATGAACAGGACGGGCATGTCAGTTCGCTGACGGCGATCTCGACCTGGCGCTCTTCAGCGAGGGCCGGAGTCGAGAGGGCGGCGATGGTCAGGGCGGATAGTAGAAGATGCTTCATGGTCTTGGTCCTCGTTCAGAATTTCAGGATGAAGGGGGTGATGTAGGGAAAGATCATGGCAACAGCGACAATCGCGGAAGCGGCCCAGAGGGTTGCGCGCATGATGCGGCGGTCGATGGGGCGGGCGCAGGTGCCATCGGCACAGGCCTCGGCATCTACAGGCTTGTAAGCCTTGTAGAAGCCGTATCCCAAAAACGCGGCGCTCAGCGCGAAGGTGTACCATTTGTAGGCATAGAGCGCTCCGAGCTGCGCGATGAACACGCCTGTCACGCCAAAGCTGACCAGCACCAATGGAAGGATGCAGCAAGAAGTCATCGCCAGCGCACCGAGGACGCCGAGGCCGGTCACGCCCCATCCCTTGGTGGTTTCGTCGCCAATTTTCTGCGACCGAGATTGCGGAAGTTCCGCCAAATTTTGTTCCATCGAATCTTCCTTGAACAGATGTTTCCACCGTTCTAAGGTCTGTAGTTGATACAGGCTCAAGGGGGTTTTTTTTGAAATGAGTAACACAAGCGTGAGATCAATTCGGCGGGGTGATTTGGCACGAGCGACGGGCTGCAACCTGGAAACCATTCGCTATTATGAGAAAATCGGCATCATGCCGGACCCGCCGCGCAGTACGAAGGGCTATCGAAGCTACGATGATACCCATGTCCGACGATTGAAGTTCGTCATGCGGTCCCGAGATCTCGGTTTCTCGCTAGAAGAGGTTCGCGGGTTGCTGGGCTTGGTTGATAATCGGATCCAGACCTGCGCCGAAGTCCAAGCCATGGCCGAAGTACATCTCGGAGAAGTGCGCGCAAAAATAGCCGATCTGACACGGATAGAACGCGTCCTATCGGAAACCGTCGCGCGCTGCACGGGCGATGCGGCACCCGACTGTGCCATCATTGATGCGCTTTTCGATGCATGAGCACGAAAACAGGTCTGGAAAGATGCTATTGGCGCATCCTGGCCAGTGCCTCTTTTAGAGTTTGCCGCCGCGGATCGTTTTGCGGAGCTTCTGATAACAGTATTTCAGCACGTTCAAGTGCGACGATTGCCTGTTCTCTATCGCCCAAGACGGAGTAAGCGTTGCCAAGCCGCATCCACCCGTCAAGGTCGTCCGGCTCGTCTTGGAGACGCGCAGCCAGCCGTTCAACCATCGACATGATGAACGCCTGCCTCTCTTCCACTGTCAGATCTTGCGCGTTTTCAATATCTTCTTGAGTAGGCCCAGGCGCATTGACCATCGGGGCAAAATTAGCCAGCGAGATCGGGGCTCTGCCGATCTCGGTGCCAATTCGGTTTGCTTCAGCAACAAAGCTTTCCATCCAGGGATAGAAACTGTCCGCGTTGTTCAGTCGTCTTACCAGCAAGTCATGTGCCTGCGCGATGTCGCCCTTCTGTCTCAATGCGACTGCCTTGTAGAAGACCGCCGCGGGATTGGACGGGTCCAGTTCCATCGCATGCTCGATTGCGGTCACCGCAGCCGGTGTCACAACACCTTGCTCTGCCGAGATAAGGGCCTCTGCAAGCATGGAGAAAACGGCCGAAGTGGCTTCTGGTCGTTTGGCGACAATCCCGAAGGCCTCGGCAGCATCTGCGAACCGACCCATTCTGGAATAGGTTTGTCCCAGAAGCATCCAGCCTTCTGACGGTCCTCCGGAGGGATCAGTCGTGAGCCGATCATAAAGCTGATTTGTCAAATCTGCGACTTTCGCCGTCTCTTGACGTTCAGCTGTCCGCTCGGAAAATGCAATGCCGGGTATCTCCGGTGATCCCATGACCGCGTAGTAACCGAATGCGAAGGCCGGAACGAACATAGCACTCAGAACAATGGCAAAGCGACCACCCGATGTCAGTTCCTTGGTCGCCTGAGCAGTCTTGCGCGACTGCATGAGAATCCGTCTCTTGATCTCCTGTTCTGCCGCGGTGGCCTCTGCGCCAGAAATGACACCGCGCTCCAGGTCCCGTTTGACCTCATCCAATTGGTCCAAGAGAACGGCGGGGGTTGTATCCGCCATGACCGACGTCATTTCTGACCGGCGTCGGAGCGGTAGTCCCACAAAGAGCAGTCCAATTGTGGACAGTGCGGCAAAAACCAACCAGATCATCAATTGTCCTTTGGAGTGTTAATGTCGATGAAACGCGCAATCTCGGCTTCCTCAACTTCGGAAAAATCCGCCACGACGCCTTTGCGCCGGCTTCTCAAAATGATCGCCCAGCCCGCCAGGAGAGAAACGACAGCCAAAACAAAGGGCGCCAACCAAAGGGCCAGGGTGGAGGCATTGAAAGGCGGGCGCATCAGAACGTAGTCGCCATAGCGCGCATGAATAAACGCGATGACCTCTTCATCGCTGTCGCCAGCGACCAACCTTTCACGCACCAAAATCCGCAAATCCCGCGCAACGCCAGCATTGGAGCTGTCGATATCCTGATTTTGACAGACGACGCAGCGCAGTTCCTTTGAAATCACCCGCGCGCGCTCTTCAAGCACCAGATCCTGCAACATCTCGTCCGGCTCGACCGCAAAGGCCATCACCGGAAGAAGCAAAAAAAGCGCGATGATCACATGCCTCATCCGTTCTGCCCCCTCGGCAATGCGCCTGCCTGTTCGAGCGCCTCTCTGAACCTAGCAATGGCTTCATCACCAACAACAGGCCCCACGTATCTGAACAACACAGTTCCGTCGGGTCCGACAATGAACGTCTCGGGTACGCCCGACAGGCCCCATTCAATGCCAGCCCTTCCACTCAAGTCTGAGCCAATCCTTTCATAGGGATTGCCAAGCTCCGCCAGCCATTTTGTCGCATCTTCCGGCTTGTCCTTGTAGTTGATACCGAACAGCCTCAGCCCATCTTTTTCGACCATTTGGGTCAGTATGCCATGCTCCGCCCGGCAGGGTACGCACCACGAAGCAAACACATTCACGATGACCGGTCCGGCGTTATCCACGAGATCGGCGCGGGACAAGCCGGGCGTCTCCAGCCCCTCAATGGCAGCCAGATCGAACTGGGGCGCAGGCTGGGAGATCAAAACAGATGGAATGTTGTTTGGATCCCGATCGGGGTTAAGCCCCCATAGGAAGAACCCGCCAAATACCGCCGCGATCGCGAGCGGGATGAATGCCAGTATACGTCCCATCGTTACTCTGCCGGAACCCGAGCGGTCACAGCTGCTTTGCGACGAGGTGCACCGACGCGCAGCCGACGATCCGACAGCGAAAGACCGCCGCCTAGAACAAGCATCGCAGACCCGATCCAGATGAAATTGACCAAAGGTTCATACAGAATTCGAAGAGTCCATGCGCCTTGTGTACTGGCGTCCTCCGAGGCCGGGTTCGCGATGGACGTATAGAGATCTCCTGCCAGTGTGGAGCGTATCGCGCTCTCGGTCGTGGTGCTTTGAGCAACCGGGTAAGTCCGCCGCTCCGGGAAGAGATCGGTCAAGTATTTTCCATCCCTCGAAACGGTCAATTCACCGCGATCCGCAAAGTAATTGGGCCCACGCACCCGTTCGACTCCGTTGAACCTCACATCAAACCCGCCGATACTGATGTCAGCGCCGGGCTGGACAAACATAATTTCCTCGGATTTCCAAACTGTTGAGCCAATGAATCCGAACATGGCAACAGCAAGACCTGCGTGAGCCAACGTCATGCCATGCGCAGATCTGGGCAGATTTGAAGCCCGGCGCCAGGATGTTGAAACCGGGCCCTCAAACAGCTTGATCCGCATCGTCCATTCCCGCACCGTCGCCATGAACAGCCAAAAGGCGAGCATCAGAGACAGATAGCCCAACACCGGGCCACCTTCCGCCAAATACCAGACCGCAAGCGTCCCCAGAACGGCAAGAAGGGCGACAAAGCGCAGACGTTGCAGGACGCCCGGCAAATCCGCGCGCTTCCACGACAAGAAGGGTCCACACCCCATTGCAAAGACAAGCGGCAACATGACCGGAATGAACGCAGCATTGAAAAATGGCGGGCCTACCGACAGCTTTTCGCCGCCTGTCATTGCTTCGTAGAACAGAGGGTACAATGTACCAAAAAGGACGACGCCAGTGGCCGTTGTCAGAATCAGATTGTTTACCAACAGGCCCGCTTCACGGCTGATCGGTTTGAACAGCCCACCCGGCTCCATCATCGGCGCGCGCCATGCAAATAGCGCGAGCGAGCCACCGATTGACACCGCCAGCAGTCCCAGAATGTAGAGGCCTCTTTCGGGATCAACCGCAAATGCATGCACAGAGGTCAGCAGCCCCGACCTGACGACAAACGTTCCCAAGAGGGACAGGGAAAAGGTCAGGATCGCGAGGAGAATTGTCCAGCTTTTGAAGGCGTCTCTTTTTTCTGTCACGATTGCGGAATGCAGCAGTGCCGTGCCCATCAGCCAGGGCATGAAACTGACGTTTTCGACAGGATCCCAGAACCACCAGCCGCCCCAGCCAAGCTCGTAATAGGCCCACCAAGACCCCAAGGCGATGCCCGCGGTCAGGCTCATCCAGGCGGCCAGTGTCCACGGACGCACCCACCGCGCCCAGGCGGCATCCACCCGTCCTTCGATAAGGGCTGCAACGGCAAAAGAGAAAACAATCGAAAACCCGACATATCCAAAATAAAGGAGCGGTGGATGCATCGCGAGGCCAACATCCTGCAGCAGCGGGTTAAGGTCGTGGCCGTCGCTGGGTGGCGGGAAGACGCGATCAAAAGGGTTGGACGTAAACAGCATGAAGGTCAGAAAGCCGACACTGATCCATGCCTGTACCGACAGCGTTCGCGCCTTCAGTGCTTGCGGAATATTGGATCCAAACAAAGCAACAGCAGCCCCGAAAACCGTCAAAATGAGTGTCCAGAGCAAAAGCGAGCCTTCATGGCTGCCCCATGTGCCCGCCACCTTATATAACATCGGTTTGAGTGAATTCGAATTCTCAACAACATTCTTGACCGTAAAGTCGCTGGTGATGAATGCCTGCATGAGCGCAAGGAATGCAACGGTGACGAAGAGCACCTGTCCAAACGCGGACCATCGGGCCGATTGCATCCAAAGAATATTCCGACGTTTGGCACCGAGGATTGGCAATACACTTTGAACAAGAGCCAGAGCCAAGGCCAAGGCCAGCGCGAAATGACCAACTTCAGGTGTCATCTGATCATCCACCCCTTCGATGAACTCACCGCTTTGTGCGGTTCGTACCATTCCTACCAAGTCGGCCTGCAAACTGTCAGGGGTTGCTTTGTCACCGTTTGTAACAAAGAGCCCTGTGACATATCATTACAAAACACCCCCTCCCCCGGTCTTTATCTGATCCGACATAATAACGATGTTTCGAGAGTAAGTTGGAAAGGAAAGACCGATGGCAAATAGAAGCATTTTTGCACTTTGCGTGCTGACTACCTTTGGCATATCGCAAGCTGCGTTTGCGGAGTCGCATGTCGGCGGCGAAACTCAGCCTGATACGGGCGCAATGTCCAACATGACAATGGGCGATGGTGCCGCGCAAACTGGTATGATGAGTGGGGACATGATGTCCATGATGCAGAACATGATGAAGATGCACGCATCCAGGATGGGTGGCCGCGGCGGTATGATGGGTATGATGGATCGTGATATGATGGCCATGATGATGCCCAGCGGTGATCCTCAGAACATGCGCGCGCACATGGGCGTGAAGTTGCGAGAATTTGATGCCGACGCCAACGGTGCGCTGACCCTCGAGGAATTCGAGACCTTGCACATGAATGTCGTTCGCGACCGCATGGTTGACCGATTCCAGCATCTGGACGCGGATGCCGATGGTCAGATCACTCAGCAAGAAATGGACGCCGCCGGTACACGGATGGGCGACATGCAAACAACGTCGGATGCGTCCGGATCTGCCGATCACCATGGTAGCGACAATGAATAAGCAAAGCGTCAGGCCTGCCTATTCCAAAGGAGGCCTCCGATGCCATCCGATCTGACACGTCGCACGGTCGGATTAGCCTTGATCGCTGCAGCCGTCTCACCAACTTTAGCCGTCGCACAGACAGCCAAGATTTGGTCATCTGACTCCGCGTATAATGCGCTGCGGCAAGATCGCGTCCGGATGATCGACGTCCGTTCGCGGCCGGAATGGGCCGACACCGGGATTGCTGAAGGAGCCTGGCCGATCAGCATGCACGAAGATCGGTTCCCCGAGCGGCTTTTTTCAGCCCGTGCAATGGCCAAAGGCCGGCCTGTCGCCCTCATTTGTGCAACTGGTGGTCGGTCAGGAAGTGTGATGCGGAGTCTCCAGCAAGCTGGGTATAGTGACTTTGTTGATGTATCCGAAGGAATGCTCGGATCTGCCGCCGGGCAAGGTTGGATTGCAGCCGGCCATCCGGTTGTCAGCATGGAAGCTGCCCTGGCGGCCCTTCCGGAAGGCTTGGCCTGACGTGCGCCTCTTGAACCGCCGTGAAGCTATTGGATATGCCGCAGGTTTCGGAGCCGCCGCTGTGCTGCCATCTGCTGCGCTATCCGGCACAGGGCGGAAGCTTGAATACCCAGAGCTTCTGGATGCAACAACATCGCGACGATTTCAGCTGAAAGCTCAATCTGGCGCGACCCGATTTCGCGGCAGTTCCGCGACCGAAACCATCGGTTACAACCAAGGCTATCTTGGACCAACGATCCGGCTTTTGACCGATGCAGATACTTTGGCCGAGGTGCAAAACACTCTGGACGAACCCGTCTCGTCGCATTGGCATGGGTTGCTTGTTCCAGGCCCCTTCGATGGTGGGCCGCATCAGGCCATCGCGCCCGGACGATCATGGGACCCGGTACTCAACCTTGATCAGCCTCCAGCAACAGCATGGTATCATAGCCATGTGCACGGTTCGACAGCCCGACAGGTCATGTTCGGACTGGCAGGTGTTCTGCATGTTACCGATGGGGAAGACGATGAACGTGGTCTGCCGTCCACCTATGCGGTTGATGACTTGACCCTCGTACTGCAGGACCGTCAATTTAATTGGCGCGGTCGCATGACATACGATGTCGGCATGCATCAATCGATGAATGGTTTTCGAGGTGACACAATGCTCGTGAACGGGCAGGCAGGAGCCTCAGCGGCAGTTCCCAAGGGGGTCGTGCGGTGCCGTCTTGTCAACGGTTCGAATGCGCGGATTTACCGACTGTCCTTGGCCGACGATCGGCCACTTCACCTCGTGGCGACGGATGGCGGATTCCTGGATCGACCGGTTGCACTCACTCGTATGGTGCTTGCGCCAGGAGAAAGGGTCGAAGTTCTCATTGATTTCACGGATGGCAGGGACAGCGTCCTGGTGTCCGACGATATTGCAAACTCCGCCATGGGTGGAATGATGGGAAGTGGTTCTGGCGGTCGTTTTACGGTGCTGCACTTCGCCGTCGATACAACCCTCCCCGTCCGTATCGACACCCTGCCCGATGCCATGGATGGCCCGTTGCCTGACCTTTCTTCCAACGATATCCCCGTTCGGCGTCTAACTCTAGACATGTCGATGGGAATGGGCATGATGATGTCCCGCTCCGGCAATCAGTTTTCAATCAATGGCGCGCCCTATGATCAAAACGCCCTCAATTTCTCTACCAAGCTCAAAAGCACCGAGCGCTGGATTGTCCGCGGCGACATGATGATGCACCCGTTCCATATTCATGGGGTGCGCTTTCAAGTCTTGTCCGACAACGGACGCCAGCCGCGGGCAGAGAACAGGGGCTGGAAAGACACCGTTCTCGTGGCTGGCGAGGTTGAACTGGCGATAACGTTCGAAAAACCGGCGCCATCGTCGGCACCGTATATGTATCATTGTCACATTCTTGAACATGAAGACGGCGGCATGATGGGACAATTCAGTGTCTCATGATGAAGAATGTGCTTGACCCTCTACTCGCTGGAACCATGACAGTTGTGCTTGGCCTTTATTGAGGGATCAAAATGGATAATGGATCGAACATCGGGCGTCCTTTTCACGTCGACGTTGTAGCGGTTTTCGTGGCGCTCTATGCGATCGGGTAACACGCATCCCCGTCACTTGGGACTAGTTCTGATCGCAGTGCTTGCGGCGCTGCTCACTGGCATGTGGGCCTTGGATTATTGGCCGAACATAACCCGGGAAACCATCGAGGGCTGGGTTGATGGTGCCGGTCCTTGGGGGCCACTTCTGATTGTTTTGCTGATGATGGGATCAATCGTTGCAAGCCCCATTCCCAGTGCCCCGATCGCCCTTGTAAGCGGAGTTGCCTATGGCCACATGGAAGGAGCCATCTATGTAGCCATCGGGTCGGAACTGGGTGCATTGTCAGCGTTCATCATCGCGCGTTACCTAGGGCGCGTCTACGTCGAGCGATGGCTAGGTAACAAGGCCGCTTATGGTTTGCTCGGGTCTCAAAATTTGCTTACTTTGACGGTGTTTGCTTCCCGTCTTTTGCCCTTCATCTCGTTTGATGCAATGAGCTATGCTGCGGGCCTTAGCCGCCTTCACCTTTGGCGCTTTTTGATTGCAACACTCGCCGGAATTCTTCCCGCGAGCTTCCTGCTCGCGCATATTGGAGCAGAAGCGATGTCAGGGAGTTTCGACGCTGCTGAGTGGGTCATCGTTGGTCTCGGAGTGATGACAGCAACACCGTTGATTCTGGTGGCGATTTTGCGCCCCTCCGGCCGAAACAAAGCTTCCTGAGTTTGGATTACCGACTAGAGCAACTCCTTCACCCGCCTTGCTCAACATTGACCTTCCCACGCAGGAAGCCCCTAGAGTCGAATCATGACAGAGTTGCAAACCGAACAGCATCGCCGGGATTTTCTTTACTATGCGACTGCCGGAGCGGGAGCAGTTGCCACTGGCTCGGCAGTTTGGCCTTTGATCAATCAAATGAATCCATCTGCAGATGTTCGGGCTCTCTCAAGCATCCGGGTCGACATTTCGGATGTAGAGCCTGGAACACAACTGACAGTAAGTTGGAGGGGCAAACCGGTCTTTATCCGCCACCGAAATGAAGAAGAGATCGCTCAGGCGCGCTCCGAGGACGTGTCGTCATTGCCCGATGCAGTGGCTCGAAATCCAAATATTCCTGGTGAAGATCCGGCCACAGACGAAAATAGAGCACTGCCCGGACATGAGAATTTCTTGGTTATGATTGGTGTTTGCACACATCTCGGTTGTGTGCCCCTCGGTGATGGTGCCGGCGACTTTGGCGGCTGGTTCTGTCCATGTCATGGATCCCACTATGATACTGCGGGACGTATCCGGAAAGGGCCCGAACCAGAGAACCTTCACATTCCCACATTATCGGTTTCGGAAGGCATGATATTGACACTGGGCTAGCGGGTTTCACGGGCGGAGACCTAAAAATCTCGAACCCGATACGAATTGTTACATATGCATGCTGAGTCTGCCTTGACCTTCCAGCTACTGGAGGAGCTAGTTGTATGATCGTCTTGAATATCAAGGATTGAGACGATGAGCACGGATCAAGATCAACACCACAACACCATGCAGGCCGCGACCGCTTCGAACGCCACGACAGTGATCGATCCGGTGTGTGGCATGACCGTTGAGGTCAACGAAAATCCCCGGAATACTGAATTTGGAGGGGAGACCTTCCATTTTTGTTCAGAGAACTGTGAAACGAAGTTTCGCAGCGACCCATATTACTACGCCTCGGGACATGCGCAAAAGGCGCAAACGCATAGCAAGGCAAGTACTCAATGGACTTGCCCGATGCATCCCGAAATCCTCAGGGACGAGCCTGGCGCGTGCCCGATTTGTGGTATGGCGCTTGAGCCAATGCTCCCATCGGATGAGCCGTCCGAAGAACTCTCCGATTTCACGAAGCGCATGTGGATCAGCGCGGCAGCCGCAGTTCCGCTGGTCATCTTGACCATGGGCGAACTGGTCGGTCTGCCCGTGCGCGCGTGGATCGGTCATCAGAATGCAGTCTACATCGAATTCCTCCTCGCAACGCCGATCATTCTCTGGGCCGCGCTCCCGTTCTTCAAAAGGGGGTGGGATTCCATAACGACTCTATCTCCAAACATGTGGACGCTTATCGCGCTCGGGGTCGGAGCCGCCTACACCTATTCGCTTGCCGCGACCTTCTTGCCTGGAATTTTTCCTTCGGCGTACCAAACCGGCGAAGGCGTCGGCACTTATTACGAAGCCGCAGTTGTGATCGTCACATTGATCTTTGTCGGTCAGGTGCTTGAATTGCGTGCACGGGAACGAACGGGTGATGCAATCCGCGCCTTGCTTGATCTCGCACCGAAAACAGCCCGCCGTATTATGCCGGACGGGACCGAATACGACGCACCGCTGGAGCATATCATTGCTGGCGATACGCTACGCGTGCGACCCGGTGACAGCATCCCAGTGGACGCTGACGTGCTTGAGGGGCGTTCATCAATCGACGAAAGCATGATTACTGGAGAGCCGCTTCCCGTTGAAAAAACACAAGGGGACCGGGTCACGGGCGGGACGATCAACAAAAACGGCACGTTGATGGTGAGGGCCACGCAAGTCGGGGCGGACACAGTCCTTTCTCAGATCGTGGATATGGTCGCTGGAGCGAAACGGTCGCGCGCGCCAATTCAGGGACTAGCAGACCGTGTGTCGTCAGTATTCGTGCCAACGGTCGTTCTCATTGCGGTCACATCGTTCATCGCTTGGCTCATGTTCGGGCCAGATCCGGCACTTGCATTTGCGATAACAGCTGCAGTCTCTGTGCTTATTATCGCCTGCCCTTGCGCATTGGGTCTCGCAACACCGATCTCGATCACCACTGCTGCGGGCCGCGGGGCACAAGCGGGTGTCTTGATCAAGGATGCAGAGGCACTTGAGCGGATGGCGCGCGTCGATACGGTCATTGTTGATAAGACTGGCACCCTCACCCAAGGGCGTCCGAAGCTCACAGATTTGGTGGTCACGGGTGGGCACTCTGAAAATGATGTTCTTACCCTTGTTGCAGCCTTAGAACGAGGCTCAGAGCACCCCCTTGCGGAGGCGATTGTGGAGGGTGCACGAGAGCAAGGCCTGTCGCTTTTTGAAGCAACAAACTTCGAGGCTATCACTGGCAAAGGTGTCAGAGGTCAAGTTGACGGCCATGATGTCGCTCTCGGAAATCCAGCAATGATGGACGAAATCAATGTGGACCATTCGGTTGCTGAACATGCTGCAAATGACCTCAGGGCTTCTGGAAAGACTGCCATGTTCATAGCAGTCGATGGTAGGTTCGCCGGGATCGTGGCAGTCGCTGACCCGATCAAAGAAACCACGGCCGGTGCCATTGACGATCTTCATCGCCTCGGGCTCAGGGTCATCATGGCGACTGGTGACAATCAAAAGACGGCGGAAGCCGTCGCTTTGAAGCTTGGAATAGATGAAGTTCATGCAGGGGTTTTGCCGGAAGACAAGAAAGCCCTGGTGGAAAACTTGAGGCATGAAGGCGCCCAGATTGCCATGGCCGGAGATGGCGTAAACGATGCGCCTGCCCTAGCGGCTGCCGATGTCGGGATTGCGATGGGTACCGGTGCCGACGTTGCCGTCGAAAGCGCTGGCATCACACTATTGGGAGGCGATCTGGTAGGCATTGTCAGAGCCCGCAGGCTCGCAAAAGCAACGGTTCGAAATATCAAACAGAACCTATTTTTTGCGTTTGCCTATAACACTGCAGGTGTTCCTGTCGCGGCTGGCATTCTCTACCCCATTTTCGGGTTGCTTCTTTCGCCAATGATCGCTGCCGCAGCCATGAGCCTGTCGTCAGTATCGGTCATTGCGAATGCGCTTCGATTGCGGCGTGCCGAACTTTGACCCCTGTATGCGAAATTGTCATCAGATTCTTGAGCTTTCCACCAAGCCGCAACTCAAGAAGGACAGGTCCAATCCCGCCTTCATGGTCCAGATTGCCATTGTGCGGCACAATAGCTCTAAGTATCTGTGGTGCAGGAAAGCCGGATTGCCTTCATTTCATTCAGTTGCGCTGTGGCAGCAGACTTGTCGTTCCCACCGACCCGGCATTCACGAGTTGTCGCTCAAGATACATAGGGACATACTCTCCACGCCGCCACAATCGACCAAGATCATCGTAAAAGCGGCTGAGAAAATGGCCCGACTGTCCGGTTGATGCTATGTATACCGAACTGTTTGGATCAGAAAGGTCATAGACCCCACGGAAAGTCGATCCAAAATCAGCCTGGAACGGGTCCTCGGATGCACCCGCAGAAAATCCAAGGAAAAGAGTGGTGTCGCCGCCTGAGAACGGAAGTCGAATGTTTGACATGAAACTGAAACCTCGAGACCAACTCAGGATAGGATGATCAAGTGCGGTTTGATGGGCATCTCCCCACCTCAAAGTACTCAAATCGCCACGCCCAAATGTTTCTTCGAGCCATAACAGTGAATCGTCGAGCGCGAGGCTAGCGATCTGATCACAGGTCTCGATTTCTTCCGATTGAACTACGTCGCACCAGATTGAGGCACCATCGACATCGCGGAACACGCGCTCGAGAAAAAGTGTCTGAATGACAGGCAATCCCTCAGCCATTTTGCTCAACTCGTCGTTTATCAACCGTTGCTGGAGGGCGCGCATCCAAGCGGTATAGATCAGGGGTTCCGCCATGTGCTCGTTCATGTCGCCGTTCCAATCTGCCAGCATTTGCAGAGCTTCGGCACGCCGTCGGGCAAGAGTTCCTTGGGGCGCGGGTGGTTCTGAAAACCACAAGTTCTTGGCGATGAGTGGCAACAGGCCCCTTGCGGCCGGACTGATAGTGTCTTGCTGATACTCAACGAAACCGTCCCGGGTGTGGACGTCGCGCGCCTCAAGCAGCCTCGTAAGGCGACCTAACCTAAAGCTTCGTCCGTCTGCCCAAACAAATTCGGGAGAGGGCGCTTGATTGTCTATGTCGCGATCAATTTGTGTCTGGGAGTTTGGATCGGATAACTCGGCGTCCTCCGAGGTGTCACCTGGGCCAGTCTCAAGCCAGCGGCTTTCCGACAGCCATCCAGGTGCTGGCATAGACCCCGCAAACGCATTTCGAGGATCTCGAATTGGTTGGACGCCAACAAACTGACTTGCGAGATTTTCCTCGTCTGCAATGATCATCTTCATAGCGGGTGCGATGAAGGATCGCATTGCCAAGAACCCTTGATCTGTACTCTTTGCAGTCATCAAACCCATGAGCGCACTTATGGAAGTGTCATTTGTGGACAGGCCGGTCCATGCCAGAGAGGCAATGTGCCCTTCTGGAATGACCGACGATAAACCGAACAAGTCAGATTGAACGATCGGACCGTTTTCGCTTCGCTCCAAGCGAATAGTCACGGGCGCTTCGCCCCGAATGCGTATAACGGAGGGGCGCGAAACGATTGGCCGGGGTCCCGCCGGTGTCAGTACCTCACGAGAGCCTGTGTCGAGTAGCTTCTCAATAAAAAGATCCTGGTCGTCGATGTTCGATGTGGTTCCAGACCATGCCAGACTGCTGTTACGACCTGACAGTATGACCGGCAACCCAGGTATTGTCGCACCGATGACGCCACCGACTTGAAGCTCCAACCCAGCGAGGTACCAGAGCGAAGGTATGGCCAACTGAGTGTCGAAAATACCGGCAACTACCGCGTTGCCTGAAACGGTTCGGTTGCGGGTGGCAGCCCAGGCAAGCATCGACGAATTGAGATTGGGACTTCTAAGAGGCGACAATCTGCTCAGTTCAGCGGGTTCAAATCGAATGGCGCCGAGACGAGCATTCGGAAACTGGTCAAAGTACCTTGGTATGTTGCGATCATCATTGGCAAATGACGCCGGGAGAAGATCAGAAACGCGTGCGGGGGGAATGAGCATAGAGAGGCGAGCCCTCAAAACCTCTTCTTGGAATTGACCCGAGCTCTGTAACGCAAAAAGCTTGAGAATTGCGATGCTGTCCTCTGGTCTCCATGGCGCGATGGAGCTTTCAAACAGAAAGAATTCTGGTGCACCTCGCCCCAACGCACCTTTGTTGATTTCCTCAATCCACGCATTCACCCCTTCCGCATAGGCGTTGAGAGCTTCACGCGTTTTGTCGTCCTGGGCGGAAAGCGAAGAACGAGCGGCCTCGGCCAGATCAAGTCTGCGCATGAAATCGTCATAGGCCAAAGTGCTTCGTCCGAAGAGTTCAGATAGGCGTCCTTGGGCAATTCTTCTTAGAAGGGTCATTTGCCACAGCCTGTCTTGCGCGTGAGCGACTCCAAGCCCAAAAAAGACATCGGGGTCGTTCGTTCCAAAAATGTGTGGAACTGCGTAAGCGTCTCTCACGATATCGACCGGTGCCGATAGACCCTCAACATTGAAACTTGCCGTGTAGTCTGGAATTGATCGAGTCATCAGCCAAATCGCCAATACGATCGCAACTATTGTTATGATTGCTGCGGCGATGAACCCTCTAAGCAAGAGTCGGAATAGACGTCTCATCCGTACCATGTCCGCTGAGGGTAGCTTCGCAGAACATTCTTCGTTTCAGTAAAGCGCGTACCGAAACAGGTCGACTTCCAGTCCTTTTTATACGCGAGGTCACAGCTCCGTCTTGAAGATCGGGCGTCGGCTGGCGGATTCAAAATGGCTATTACTTCCGGTTTCGGCCGTTCCATCGCTTGCAGACCCAAACGACGCAAAACAGAGCCAAAATTACGGCGAATACTAAAGCCGCCCATGTGATGCCAATAGAGAATATGGTTGTCGTCCCGTCGCTGTCACCTTGCATCGACTTCTGCCTCCAAGAAAAAGGTAGAGCAACGTCGATCCACGGCAGTTTCTATCATGAACCCTTGGCTGTTTCGCCGTGCATACGATCTTTGGAATACACTTCAGATTGGCGGCCAAAAGGCCCGCCGCTGTCACGGGACAATCAGTGAACTAAAAAAGTCTGACTTGGGTGCCGACTTCCGCCAGATCGAACAACTCTGCGATATGCTCGTTGTACAGCCCAATGCACCCATTGGAAGACTGACGCCCGATCTTGCGTGTGTCGCCGGTCCCGTGGACACGGTAATATTGCCAGGAAAGATAGAGCGCGTGTGTGCCGAGAGGGTTGTCCGGGCCCGGTGGCCAGTAGTCAGGCCATTCAGGATTACGCTCCTTCATCGAAGGTGTCGGTCTCCAACTCGGACCTTCTACTTTTTGAACGACCCTTGTGTATCCCCGCCGGGTCAACTCTTCTGATTGAGGCACGCTCGACGGGTAGAGCTTGTAAATACTTTCGTCCTCAGACCAGAACTGAACGGCTCTTGAATTGATGTCGCAGAGGATCGCCCCATGCTCGAGATTATCAAAGTGGTCTTGCCATGGCTGAGCGCTGAAGGACGAGATATTCCTGCGTACCGCCGTTCCGGTCGGTTGCTCCACAGACTGGGCCTTTACCAAGGCCGGAAGTCCGATGACGGCGGCGGCTGTTGTTGACAGAAACTGCCTGCGGTTTTTAATTATTCTGCTCACAGCTTTCCTCCATTTTTTTGAGTCGTAAGACCTCTAGTAGCTAGAGGGTCAAGCGATCCGGGAATGACATTTTTGTGAAGCGATTTAGAGAAAGCGACGGGTTGAAGCCCGATACTCTTCAAATTCAGAACCGTACAGGTCCTTTAGCCACGGCTCTTCTGCGAATGGCGCGGCAATCAAAACAAGGATGGCCGCTGTTCCTACAATGAGAGCCGAGGGTGAAGACGTAAGGATCATCCATCCACCGACGATTGCCATATCCGCCATGTATTGAGGGTTTCGAGAGTAGCGATACATGCCGGTAGTCTTCAACGTGCCTTTAGCTCCACCAGTTTGCGCTATCCCGAAATGAGCGACTTCAGTCCAGACGACAAAATTGCCAAACAGAATGAGAGGTATCCCAACCCCGAACCGGAGCCAGTTGGGAAACGCCAAAATGCCCCACCCCAAGACGCCAAGCACAATGAATACGCCAAACAACGAAAACGTTGGCACCCAGACCAGAATTGGAGTGATCGCCGTGTAACGTTGGGGCGGCCAGATACGGCGCTTTGGGGAAACAATTGACCAAAGGATCGAAGCCAGTGTTGCTGCAGCAATTCCTAGACCAGAAAGAACAAGCGTAGTTTCCATCATGCTTTTGTCTGCTCGTGTCCATAGAGTTGTGCGCTCTCATGAGCATTCTCCAAGTCTTCGAATTCGAGCGTGGAGTGCCGGATGCCGAACTCTTCGGCGAGACGCGCCTTTATGGCAGCTTTGATCCCTTCGCCGGATGAGCCATCGATGGTCACTATATGGCAATCCAGCGCCGCCTCGTTCTCTTGCATCTGCCAAAGATGAACGTGGTGGACGTCATGGACCCCGTCGACGTCTCTGATTGCGGCAACAATTGCGTCATTGTCGAGGTCAGGTGGACTTCCCAGCATCAGGATGCGAATGGGTCCGCCGATTTCAGTTAGAGCGAGGTAAAGGATGTAGAGCGCGATGCCGATCGTGATCGCCGGATCGACCCACCACATATTATAGAGCAGGATGAGCGAGCCGCCGATGATCACCGCAACAGAGGCCAGTGCGTCTGACAGATTGTGCAGGAAAAGCGCCCGGATGTTCACGCTGCCCTTTTGCATCGAATACGTCAGCAGCGCTGTCAGCGTGTCGACGACCAGCGCCACTGAGCCCAGGATCACCACAGTCCAACCGGCCACTTCGGTCGGTTCGATCATGCGCATCCCGCCCTCGTAAATGAGATAGATACCGACGAGGATGAGGGTGGTGTAGTTGATCAAGGCAGCCACAACTTCAATCCGGCCATAGCCAAAAGTCATGCGCTTGTCGGCGGGTCTTCGGGATATCTTTCGGGCTGCGAACGCGATTACCAGAGACGCCATGTCTGAGAAGTTGTGCAGTGCATCCGCTATGAGAGCGAGGCTGCCAGAGAGGATGCCGCCCACAATCTGTACAACCGTCAGAAGTGCGTTGGCCCAGATAGCGATGGAGACACGGCGGTCGCCTGACGCGGGATCAATATGCGCGTGGCCGTGATCATGAGGCATGACGCGATTCCTCGTGTCTATGATTAGGCAATGCCAAGCCAGGGATCTGCGGCACACTACCTGATCTGATCCGGCGCACGCGGGCGTTCATCCAATGGCGTATGATATGGCGATACAATATGCCCTTTACGAAGCTGAATGACTGCTGATGAGCGGCGTAGAAGTTGTCGGGCGCGTCGAAAGTACCAAAGTCCTGGGCAATACCGGTCTCTTGGATGTAGGTATCGCCCCCCGTCCACTCCACTGGCGGCGCCTGCAGGCAGTCGGTCCCTGCCCCGTAACCGCAGAGACTGTGTGAATCGGCAAATTTGGATTGCAGCGCTGATAGAAACTCCGCATCCAGAATGAATCCTTCGAGGTTTGCCCAACCCGTCTCCGTCTCCACCTCAACCCAAGAGTGGACGATCTCATTGGGTGCAAGAGGATAGACGAGCTCTGGCACAACACCCCGTTGCAGCTCTTTGTGGATCGTGAACCCGTGAAGGCGGCACTGCACACTTACCGCGCGCAACAGGGCCATGAGAAGCGTGCCCTTGGTGTTGCATTGACCAAAACCGTCAGCGAGCACCTCGGCGGCCGAGATGTGGTCAGCGCGGTTGTACCCAAAGGCAATTTCATTGCGGACGAAATCGTAGACAGCGCCGATCCGGTCATGTTGAGAAAGGGCTTTCCACCCTCGGTCCTCGATCAATTGTGCAATCGACGGGTGGTCGAAGTTCAGGATTGGGGTTGTTGCCAACAGCCGATCATTCGCGCTCATTTTATATCTCCTCGAATCGTCTACGTGAAGATGTAATTGCTACAGTCACTATAGATTCAAGATCCAAATTTCATTTTAGTTTAGCACACGCTGTCACAAATCTGATGCTTAAGACCCGCATCTTCGCTGCAAACTCATCCCTCTTTTCAGGAGCAAAACTATGAAGACGTTAACAGCGGTATCCGCCCTTGCCATCGCGGTATCAGGCATGGCGACAGCACAAGACCTGCCGCAGGCAGAAAATGATTGGTTCGTATCCGGCCAAGAGCGTCTGGCCGAAGAGTTGGCAAAACTGCCCAATACCAACAGAGCCGTCAACATCATTTTGATGATCTCTGACGGCAACGGCGTTGGTACAAACTACGCATCGCGTCTGTTTGCAGGCCAGCAAGAGGGCGGCTTTGGTGATGAGTATGTTCAACCCCAGGAGGCCTTTCCAAACCTCGCTCTGGTCAAGACCTACAACGTTAATGCCCAGACGCCGGACAGCGCTGGAACAGGCACGGCCATGATGGCCGGGATCAAGACCAAGGCTGGCATCATCGGTGTGAATGAAAACGTGAACCGCGGCGACTGTTCGACGCTGCCGGGCAATACCGTTGCCTCCATGAACGAACTTATGAGTGAGATGGGAAAAGAAACCGGCATTGTCTCCACAGCGCGCATCACACATGCAACGCCGGCCTCGGCCTATGCAAAGACAGTGGACCGCAATTTCGAGGCGTCAGTGCCTGAAGGTTGCGACACCCAGACTGACATTGCGACGCAGCTGATCGAGGCCATGCGTTCCGGGATGATCGACGTCGCCATGGGCGGCGGCATGCGCAACTTTCATGGTGACGAAGGCGGGCGCCGCGAAGACGGGGTCAATCTGATGGACGTAGCCCAAAGCGAACTAGGCGCTCATTTGGCGACCGATCAGGCGTCTTTCGAAAACACCCCTTTGGATGGGACCCCGATCCTCGGGTTGTTTGAAAGCAGCCACATGATGTACGAAGCTGACCGCGAAGACGAACCCAGCCTGGCCGACATGACCGGTGCGGCCATCCAGGCGCTTCAGGCAAAATCGGGGGACAATGGCTTCTTTCTTCAGGTCGAAGCGGGTCGCGTGGACCATGCCAACCACGGCGGCAACCTTGCACGCGCGGTACGTGACCAAAAGGCGTTCTCCGACGCCGTCGCGATCGCTGATGAACTGACGGACGATGCCGACACCCTGATCATCGTGACGGCTGATCATGAACATGCACTTGCCTTCAATGGTTATTGCGGGCGTGGGTCGGACATCCTTGGCCTGTGCATGGGCATCGACGGCGAAGGCGTGGCGCATACCGGAGAGCCCGAATTGGGAGCCGACAATAAGCCGTTCACCGTCGCAGGCTACCTGAACGGTGCGGGATCGGTTCTGACCGAACAAGCGGATGGTTCTTTCTTTGGTACGCGACCGGTGCTCACCGAAGAGGCCGCGACAGACCTGGACTATTTGCAGCAGGCGGTGGTTCCCAAGTCCTCCGAAACCCATTCGGGTGAGGATGTCGCCGCCTATGCCAAAGGCCCGTGGGCACACCTTGTCGATGGCACAATTGAACAGAACATGATTTTTCACATCATGAACTATGCCGCGACGGCCGAATAATCTGATTTGGTCTGATCACGACATCCCCAAGAGTTCCGCTCTTGGGGATGTTTTGCTTTTTCGGATGGAGACCAGGGAGATCCGTCCTGGGCTTAGTTTTTCTCGGAAAGTTGAAGAGATGAGTTGATGTAACTAGCTGTTTGATGGAGTAGTTTTGTGTTATTTCGCATCATACTTGGGCTAAATTTGGTTGCCACAGCGACTACACACCAACTGCATTCTACAAACCATCTTGACTCGGGCAGGCCGAGGATATCAGGTGCTCGGACTTGGTCCCAAAGCCGATTTGCGGCGGCGGGGTAAATGGGAACGCGGTAGGGACATCAAGTCCTGTCCTGATCCGAGACTGCCCACGCAACTGTGAGCGTTAGCTGCATTCCGAATACCACTGGAGAGATCCGGGAAGGTGGAATTGCCGCGATGAAGCGCGAGTCAGGAAACCTGCCAGGTACACTGTGACGCCTCTAGGGAGGCATCTTGCACGATGGGTGCAGAAAGGACGAACTAATGCATATTGAACCTGGCGTCGTGGACGGCGCAAAACTCGTACTGGGAACCGCGACTGGCGTTGCCTCAGTTGGAATTGTCGCCAAGCTCGCTGTTGATCACGTGAAGCAGAACGGTAACATCTTAGCTTTGGTCGGACGCTCCGCTGCGGCAAGCGCGATGGTGCTCGGATTCTTTGAATTTCTGCCGCATCCACCTGTTGGAGTGTCAGAAGTACATCTGATACTTGGGACCACACTTTTCCTGATCCTCGGCACAGTTCCAACAGCTATTGGTCTGATCTTTGGTCTTGTCGCGCAAAGCTTCCTGTTTTCACCCACAGACATTCCGCAGTTGGGAATGAACCTGACCACGCTCATTCTGCCAGTTTTGGCGATGGCGGCATTGGCTCAACGAATTATACCGGCCGACACCCCTTACACTGAAGTAACCTATGGCCAAGCCGCGAAGCTATCTGCGGTGTTCCAAGGTGGAATTGTCGCATGGGTGGCATTCTGGGTATTCTACGGGCAAGGATTTACAGCAGAGACCTTAGCAAATGCAGGTGCATTCGCCTCAGTCTACATCATCGTTGTATTGCTTGAACCTATCATTGACCTTGGTGCTCTGGCTTTGGCAAAGACATTCCGGAGGTTCGAGAACACAGGCCTTCCGCACGCCCGGCTCTATCAACCTGCTTAAGGTAATTAGTAACCAAGTACGACCGACCATTGTCGTTTTACACACCGTTTTGGAATGCGAGCAATTGGCGCGACTACGCGCCGATTGCATCATGGTCGGTCAGACACTCCGAATGATCGCGCAAGACTTCGAGAACCTTACAGTCCGCCGTATTCCCCCCGCTGCATTCATGAATCATGCGCTTCAGCTCTGTGCGCAGCGCTTTCAGCCGATCCATCCTTAATTCTACCTGCTTGAGTTGCCGCCGGGCGATGGAATCCGCCTCATGGCAGGAGCGGTCGGGATTATCACTGAGATCAAGAAGCTCGCGGATCGCTTCAAGGGGAAACCCCAACTGACGTGCGTGCCGGATAAAGGACAGCCGATCGACTTCATCATCGCCGTAACGCCTTTGTCCGCCTTCTGTGCGACCCGGTTCGGGCATCAAACCGATCTGCTCATAGTACCGGATGGTCTGAACCTTTGTTCCGGTCTTCTTTCCCAAACTGCCAATCGTAAGCATGTAACCTCCATATCTATAGTGTTGGTAGCTATAGCTATTGGCATGCACAAGCCACTGGTCTGTTCACGGGTCCGTGACAAACCGCCTCTGTGCCAAGAAACAGCTTGAACCTCTAGCAGCTAGAACATTTAGAACGCACGAAAAATGGGCGGAATCGGGCGCAAAACGACCAATGAGATTATCTGCGTTACAAAAAGTGCTTTGGGGACTCGCTGCGATCGCGATCGTGGGGTTCGTCTGGCTGCAAGTTTCTACCAGAGTCGAACAGCGCGCTTATGAGCCCGCGTTCCGGGCGGATTTCGAACTGACCGATCATAATGGGATGGTCCAAACAGACGAATATCTCGCAGGGCGCTGGATGCTCGTTTTCTTTGGCTTTGCGAATTGCCCCGACGTGTGCCCCACAACTCTGGCGGAGGTAGCCGCTGTGATGGACGGGCTCGGCTCCGATGCGACACAAGTCCAGCCGCTTTTTTTCTCGATTGATCCAGAACGCGACACGCCGCAAGCGCTTGCTGAGTTTATCCCATATTTTGACGCAAACATCATCGGACTGACAGGCACCGCTGATCAAATTGAGAGAACGTCCAAGACATTTCGCATCTACTACGAAAAGATTGAGGAAGCCGCTTCGCCCGACGGATACACGATGGGGCATTCGTCTCAGCTGTTTCTCTTTGATCCGCAAGGCGGATATGTCGGTGCCTGGACATATGGCACGCCGGCAGAGGAGATCCTTGCCGATCTGAAGGCGCGGATGTCGATATGAGCCGGGTGATGTCAAAAGAGACGGCTTTGACCGCCGCGTGGATCGTCGCTTTGGGGAGTTCCTTGGCCGTGCTCTATATCGGTGAGGTTCTGGGGCAGGCTCCGTGCAATCTGTGCTGGTTTCAGCGTGCGTTTATGTTCCCTCTGGCCGTCCTTCTGGGCCTTGGTCTGTGGTTCGAGGATCATCGGGTCGGTCGCTACGGCGTTGCGCTTGCCCTCGGTGGCGCTGCTATCGCGCTTTGGCATCTTGGTCTCTATACTGGAGTTTTGCCCGAGCCGATCCAACCCTGCACGGCGACTGGCCCGTCCTGCACCGGCGACAATCAGCTGTTTCTTGGAATCCCTATCCCGCTGTTGGCGCTGATTGCCTTTGCGTTTATCGGGTTCTTGTCATTTTTCTCTCTGAAGGAGCCGCGCGCGTGAAAAACAAATCTCTAGTTCTATCGGTCTTACTTGTCGGCCTTGCAGTCTTTGCCGCCGCCGTTTGGTATCAGTCCCGCCCTGGCCCGGTTGCCCAGGTTGATCCGGTCCAACCCGAAATCGCCGAAGCACTCATGCGTCCCTACTCACCTATCATGGGACCCGAAGACGCGCCGGTCACAATTGTGGAGTTCTTCGATCCCGCTTGCGAAGCCTGCCGTGCTTTCTATCCGATCATAAAGGACATCATGGCGGAACACGGCGATCAGGTCCGCGTCGTATTGCGATACACCCCATTTCATGGCGCGGCATCGGAAGAGGCGATCCGGGTGATGGAAGCGGCGCGCATGCAGGACGTATATATTCCGGTCAAAGAAGCGATCCTCGAATTTCAGCCACGATGGGCATCCCACGGTGAACCAGCGCCCGGATTGATCCTTGGCATTGCAGAGCAGGCCGGTCTGGACGTAGAGGCCGCACAAAATCAGATGAAAGCGCCGCAGACGCTCGCAATCCTTAATCAGGATCGTGCAGATGTGGAGACAATGGGCGTGCGTCAGACACCAACGTTCTATGTGAATGGCAAACCGCTTGACCCGTTCGGAGCCGACGAGCTCCGTGCGCTTGTTGCGGCCGAGGTCGCTGCAGCAGGGTCGTGACCAAGAGATCATTGAAAGGAATAGATAGGTGAAATCTCCAGTTGCCGCAGTGGCCATCGCACTGAGCATATTTTTGGGTCTACCGATCTCCTCCTTTGCAGGGTCTCAGGACATTGTGGTCGAAGATGCTTGGGCGCGCGCCTCAATCGGCAAAAACCGTCCGGGTGCAGCCTACATGACGGTGCGCAACACAGGCACGGATCCAGTGACCATATTGAGCCTTGAAACACCCTTGGCGATGATGCCAGACATCCACCGAACCACAACCGATGCCAATGGCGTTAGTTCGATGGCTCCGGCCGGGGAAATAACAATCGCGCCGGGGGAAGCTGTATCTTTGGAGCCAGGTGGACTGCACGCCATGTTGATGCGGTTGGAAACCCCGATGGTTGAAGGCGAGAGTTTTTCACTGACACTGACATTTGACGATGGTGGGACAGTGACTGTCGATGTGCCCATCCTAGGCATTGCGGCGCGAGGGCCGGAGGGCTGATGCAGCGACGGCACCTTCTCACTTATATTGGAGCAGCATCCGGTGCGTTGGCTCTCGCCCTATTTGCCGGTTGGTGGCAGGTGGACGGGCCCGGTGCCCCTGAACCGGTCGCCAAGCGACCGTTACCGTTGACCGAGATGGATTTCCAGATGACCGATCAGACTGGGACGGCTGTCGGCCCTGAATCACTTCTTGGCAACGCATCCATGGTGTTCTTCGGCTTTACCTACTGTCCGGATGTATGCCCGACCACGCTGTCCGACATCTCCAGTTGGCTCGACGATCTGGGTGAGGATGTTGCGCAATTGAATGTTGTGTTCATAACCATCGATCCAAAACGCGACACTGTTGCGGCTATGGCGGAATATGTGAGCTACTTCCATCCAGCCATCCAGGGTTGGAGGGGTTCACGGGATCAAACAATGCGGGCCGCAGAGGGATTTCGCGCGAGCTATGAAAAGGTCGCCACCGGTGGTGGTGACTATACCATGAACCATACGGCGAGCGTCTTCATGTTCGATGCTGAGGGACAGTTTGCCGGCACAATCGATTATCATGAACCAAGAGAATTTGCGGTGCCGAAGATCCGCCGCGTCCTCGCAAGAACCGAAGAAGAAACATCATGAAGCTGAGATACCTCGTAGCAAGCATCTCCGGAACAAGCCTCGCCGTTGCGCTGGTGCTGGGATTCCAGACCGACTGGAGAAAGGCCCCCGTTCCGGAGGCGCTGGCAGCCGTGTCTGATTGGCAACCGTCACCAATGCGGATGCCCGCACCGCCGGATCAACTGCTTTCAATCTACTCGAACGAGACTTTTGAACCTGTAGCAGTCGCATGGAGGGCAGAACCCCCTACTCTGCAATTTACCACTGTCGCTTTGCTTGAAGTGAGGCCCCCGGTTGAAATCTGGTCAGGGACATTGTCCGCCGGCGAAACCCTAGATGCACTGCTCTCCAAGGCAGGTCTTTCTGCAAGCGACCGCGCTGAGGTCGCGCTTGCCTTGGCTGCAGAATACGATCTGCGAAAACTGAAACCCGGATACGGCATTGAAGTCGAAACTTCCTTGTCGGGCACCCCACGCCGCGTCGCGCTTTCGGTGGGCGAAGGTGTTCGGATTGAAGCCACGTTTACAGATGAGATTGCGACACGCAGGATTGTTCCCGAGCCAGACTTGATTGTTCGCGCCGCCGATACCACCGTTCAGAATTCAATCTTTGCCACCCTTGCGTCAGCGGATGTCCCGGCTCGGTTTGCAGTGGACCTCGCCGAGATGCTGGGCGGCACCGTGGATTTCCGACGGGATCTGAAAGGGGGCGAACGACTGCAATTGATGTGGCGTGAAACGATGCTCGAGGATGAAGTGATTGGGCAACCCAGCCTGTCCTTCGCCGCGCTGACGATCGAAGAGACGCTTTATGAAGTCGTCTGGCCCGACGACAACTCTGGCAACGCCACTATCTTCATTGACGGAGAACTGCTTAGGGTCTTTGCGCAGCCTGTGAAAGGCGCTCGGCTAAGCTCAGTTTACGGCAATCGCAGGCACCCTGTATTTGGCGACGTGCGCATGCATACCGGGGTCGATTTTGCAGCCCGCCATGGGACGCCTGTTTACGCGACAGCACCTGGCCGCATCTCGTTCGTCGGGCGACGCCGCGGTTATGGTCGCGTCGTCGAGATCGCACATGGTTCAGACACCATGACCCGATATGCACATCTCAGCGACGTCCCGGAGGGACTGGGCGTTGGAGCCAGAGTTGCCGCAGGTGACAATATTGGTAGTGTCGGCGCGACCGGAACCGCAACCGGTCCAAACCTGCACTACGAAGTGCGCGTAGACGGTCGCCCGACAGACCCAATGTCAGAAGAACGGCTTGCCGCAGCGGCAAGCCAACTCGAGACCAACAGCAGCGTTCTGGTTCGTCTTGAGACTGTTCGCGCGCAGTTCAACGGTTTGCTTGACCAGGAAGTTGCCGCCGCGACTTCAAAAAGACTGTAGATTATGAGACTGCTCACACTCGCAACAGCACTATCATTCGGTCTCGCCGGTCAGGCATTTGCTGAACCCACACCCATAGACGTCAAAAAGACGAATGGCTGCGGGTGTTGCATTGCTTGGATGGATCATCTCGAGGAGAATGGATTTGCACCGACGGGACAAGACATGTTCGCAGGGCTTCTCGTCCGCTTCAAACTCGAAAACGGCATCCCGCAACGCATGGTGTCCTGTCATACCAGTCTGATCGACGGCTACGTAATCGAAGGCCATGTGCCTGCGGATGATATTCGGAGATTGCTCCGGGAAAGGCCCGACGCAGTCGGTCTCGCAGTGCCTGGCATGCCGCTTGGTTCCCCCGGCATGGATCAAAGCCGCTGGCGTGAGGACTATGACGTTTTTCTCATCGAAAAAGACGGATCGACGGAAGTGTTTGCCAGCTATCCCGGCAATTGAAGGCTGACACCAATAAACCGGAAAAATCCAGTTACTCCCCCATCACCTTTGGGTCCCTGAGCAGCATAAAGGCCAGCGCATGAAACACACGATAACTCTTGGGCTGGTAAGCACACTCAGTGCCGTTGTCGTGGATCAAGCGAGCAAAATGGCTGTCGTCGCAAACGCTTCTACACTGAGCTCCGGTGTTTCCGTCTTTCCTGGTTTCAATCTAGTCTACCATCGCAATGATGGCGTGACTTTTGGTCTGTTAAATGGTGCGCCTTGGTGGGGGCTAGTATTACTGGCAACGGTTGTATGCCTATGGCTCGTAGTCCTGATGTTCAGAACGAAAGAAGAGGGCGAGGCCGTGGCCTATGGCCTGATCATTGGCGGAGCCTTGGGGAACGTTATTGATCGGATCAGAGTAGGCTCCGTCACCGATTTTCTGGACTTTTATGTTTGGGATCTGCATTGGCCAGCCTTCAACCTCGCAGACACAGCTATTTTTTGCGGCGTCGCCCTGCTGCTGACCTGGCCGGGGTTGAAGAAAACCCAGACCGAGCAATGACAGAAACCGCCGGAGAGAAGGCCGCATTTCGGAAGGTCGCCCTTGTGCTTTCGCTAGCTCATGCCGCAGCAATTGTTTGTCTTGGTGCGCTGACCGTCCTGACCCTTCCGCCTTTCTCATATTTGATAATTGCTCCGGCGACCTACGGTGGCTTCTTTTTTATTTTGCGAGGGCTTCGCCCATTTCGCGCTGCGGTCACGGGTTGGACCTTTGGTCTGGGATATTTCGCCGGTGGGATCTTTTGGATCGCTGAAAGCTTTTTTGTGGATGCGGATCGCTTTAGTCTGCTTGCCATACCTGCAGTCGCTGGGTTGAGCGCGCTGCTTGCGTTCTTTCCCGCCCTGGCCTCTTTCGCGTTTGCTGTGCTGGCGCGGTCGCGATTGTCTGAAGGTCTGGCCGGCCCTCTGCTCTTTGCAACATGCTGGACCGCCGCCGAATGGTTGCGGGGACATGTCCTGACGGGATTCCCCTGGAACCTGTCAAGTTATGCGCTCGTCGAATATGAGCCACTGCGGCAACCGGCGGCGTGGATTGGCAGTTACGGTCTCGGCTTTCTCTTTGTTTTTCTGGTTGTTCTGCCAACCCATCTGATTGCCAGTCGCAATAGTAGACGTCCGTGGGGCCTGGTCTTGGCGCTTGGAGTTGCCGCAAGCCTTTGGGGCGCGGGGCAAACCCGTCTCTGGCTTGGCATAGAAGAACCGACGAACATCACTGTGCGGATTGCTCAGGGAAACGTGCCGCAGCAGGACAAGTGGCGTCCGGAACTGCGAGAAGAAACTGTATCACGGTACATTGACTTGTCGAGCCAGGGTGACGTTCCTGACATCGTATTGTGGCCTGAAACAGCCTATCCGGGGTTTCTGGACGAGGTTGAAGAAGATCGTCAGAGGATCATGCGCGCACTCCCACAGACACGCATCTTCATGACCGGTGTGCCGGACCGGGTCGGGGTCGACGCTGACACCATCTACTTCAATACCGTCCAGGCATATGACCCCAAGGGGCGCAGCCTTGGTGGCTATGCGAAACACAAACTGGTTCCCTTCGGTGAGTATGTTCCGCTTCGAAAATGGCTACCGTTTGAGCGTCTGACCGAAAGTCTTGGGGATTTTACACCGGGCCCAGGGCCACGCACCTTAGCCTTGCCTGGAATACCTTTTGTTGGCGTTGCGATATGCTATGAGATCATTTTTCCGGGTCATGTGGTCGACGATGCCATTCGACCGGACTGGATATTCAATGCCACAAACGATGCATGGTTCGGAACATCGATCGGACCGGAGCAGCATCTGGCGGCCGCACGGATGCGCGCTGTCGAAGAAGGCTTGCCAGTGCTTCGGGCCGCAAACACCGGCATTTCCGCAGTCATTGATGCCAGAGGGCGCGTCTTGGCCCGCCTAGACCTTGAACATACTGGAGTCCTGGACGTGCCTCTGCCCCCTGCCCTGCCACGTACACTTTATGCGCGCTTCGGCGACTGGACGCTTTTGCCGCTGGTTTTGACATGTTGGTTTCTGGGTGTAGGCCTGCCTGCTATCGCAAAGAAGTTATTGGCCACTCGGAAAGGGGTCTGACGTGATTGTAATCATTATGACATTAATCGGGGCGTTCTGGGGCGCATACCTTGCAAAAAAACGTAAAGGCAATCGACTTGACATCGCTCAACATGCTGCGAGTTCTGCCATTCTGTTTTGTTTGATCGGATTGTTTGCCACGATCCTGATCGCCCGGATTCTTGGATAGTCTGGTTGTTGGGCGGCGTTGTGGGTAATTCAACCGGCTGTCCGGTTCGAGCGATCGAGTCCCCTTCGATGCTCGCTATGGTTCTCGTGATGGCGATACCCGTCCTGCAACTTTACTGAACACCAATGGTCGACGGCTCAGCCCATTTTTGGACCAGGATCAATCGGATCCCTTGATATGGTTTTCGAAAGCTATCAACGTTGCTTCGCTGACGTGATGTTCGATGCCTTCGGCATCACGCTCGGCCGTTACTTCGTCAATCCCGAGGCTTTGCAGAAATGCGACCACGATCCTGTGGCGCCGGCGGCAGGCCTCAGCGAGAGCCTGGCCTCTTTCGGTCAGGAAAACCGAGCGATATTTTTCACGGCGCACCAGCCCTGCTTGCTTCAGGCGCGAGATGTTCTTGGTCACCGTCGGTGCTTTGACCCCCAACCGTTCGGCAATGTCGACCGGTCGCGCCTCCCCATGGGCTTCAATCAACTCCGCGATCAGCTCCACATAATCTTCCGCCATCTCGCTTTCATGCGCATTGCGCACATGCGCGAACCCGTCGGCCTGGGCTTCGGGATCGCGGGAATCAGGCATGAAATCTTCACGCGACTGTGATGCACCGGGCGACATGACAGGACTTTGCCTGAAGGTTGATGGATTGACAACAAGTTGGCTTTGGGTAGATAAGTTAGACGCGTCTAACTTTTTGAGAGGAGCCATCTGTGATCCAGCACGTCCTGCGCGTGATCCTGTTCGTGATTGTCACCTCTTTGGCGGTGACGGGTCCGTCCTTTGCAACACCAGCCAAGGAAGCCCCCTGGCTGCCCGAAGCGGCAGCCTATCGGTTGACGCTGTTTCTGGGCAATCTCGCGCCGGTCCCGTGGGATAAGGTGGAGCAAGCCTGGTCCGAGCCCTATCATGGCTCGGAGTATCGCCTCGGAGCACTTGCCTGGTTGGACCGAGAAAGCGCCGTTGATGTCGGTGACTTGACCGACGCTATCGGCTGGCAGGATCGGCATGCCGTTCATGTGGCAGCCACCCGCCTCATTGCGCTGAGAATCGAAGAAGAGCTGGACGCGGCCACTGCTGCAGACAACCCGGCGGTATCGCAACGGGCAGTGGCAACTGCCAAGGAGCTCTACCGCGCGTTCGCTGACCATATCAAAGCCGCGGACCCTGATGCGGCCCGGACATTGGGTCGGGCGTGGTTGGAACTCAACAATGCCACAGGCTCGGCGGGCGTGCTCGGTGCCGGTGCCAAGGAACAGGATAGCGACGCAATGACCACCGCGCGCGCGGTGATTTCAGCCTACCTGGCAGAAAACTACCTCGTTGCGGATCTTACCTTGCGCCAGACGCTGAATGCGGTGCCGGAGACGATCGCCCGAACCGGGCAGCCGGTTGAATTGCCCGCCGCCCTGCCCCCCGGCTCAGACATCTTCGATCAGGACCCCCTGCCACTTCTCGTACTCAATTTCGAAGAACAAGGGATCGACGAAACCGACCTGCCGCTGATCGCCTACGGCGATATGCTGTTCGACAGTGCCGAGATCTTCGGCGGCCCGGCCCGCGATCTGGGCATCGCCTGTTCGACCTGTCACAACCGCTCGGACATCAATCAACGGTTTTTCATCCCCGGTGCCAGTCACCAGCCTGGTGCGGTCGACGTGGACGGCGCTTTCTTCAACCCGATGTTCAACGACCGCCGCGACGATCCGATCGATATTCCAAGCCTGCGCGGGCTGCGGTTTACCGGGCCGTACGGCCGCGATGGCCGGTTTGCGTCGCTGCGGGATTTCTCGCGCAACGTGATCGTCAACGAATTCGCTGGCGCAGAGCCCACACCTTTCATGCTGGACGCGCTGGTCGCCTACATGACCGAGTTCGACTTTCTGCCCAATTCCATGCTGACCGGCGATGGCCAGTTGACGGACAAGGCGCCGGATGCGGCGCGGCGTGGTGAAGAGGTATTCAACCGCCCCTTTGCGGGGATGGGCAACCAATCCTGTGCCAGCTGCCATACGCCATCCGGCAACTTTCTTGATCGCAAATCCCATCACATCGGATCGGTGGCGGCGGCTTACCAAGGGTCACATGCGGGCGCCCTCGACACGCCAACATTGCTTGGCACCGTCTACACGGCACCATATTTCCATGACGGCTCTCTGCCGACGCTGGCAAGCGTGGTGGATTGGTTCGACGAGACAAAGAACCTTGGCCTGACCGATGCCGAGCGCTCGGACTTGACCGCCTATCTGGAAACGGTCGGCGCAGCGGATGCGCCCTATGAGGCATTCGATACCGCGAACACGCCCTTCCGATTGGCTTTCGCAGAACTCACCACCTTTGCCTCGACGCTCGACACGCTTCTGCCAAAACGGGATGCGCAACATATCCTGCTCCTGACCGATACAGTTGCCGCCGATCTGGCCGCCGATGCAGGCACGATGGCCAATCTTTCGTCGCGGCCCGAGGTCTACGCGCTGGCCGAGCGCTTGGCAGAGGTCGGCGCAGCCGTTCGGGCAGAGGACTGGGCGGCCGCGGAAACGAGTTGGAGTCTGTTCAAGACGGATGCCGCGGCCATTGAAGATAAGGCGTTTTGATGATGCCTCGCTTGAATCGCCGTCACCTTCTTATTCTCGCAGCGGCCGGTCTTGCCTCGCAGCCGATGTCTGCTCTGGCGCAGTCTGGCCCGTTGCGCCTGGCCTTCATACCGCAGGAGAACCCCGACAAGCTTCTGGGGGATATCGAGGCGATCACCGCCTGGCTGTCGTCTGAAATCGGAATGCCGGTCGAGGGGTTCGTGACCATTGACCATGCCGCCGCAGTCGAGGCGCTGCGCAATGGGGATGCCGATATTTCCTTTATGGGTGCCCTACCCTTCGTTCTGGCCGAAAGGGAAATCGGTGCCATCCCGCTCTTGTCAGAGGTCTACCGCGATGCGCCCAGTTATACGGGCCGAGTCTTTGTGCGCCGTGACAGCGGCTTCAAGACGCTGGCCGATCTGGAAGGTCGCGACATCGCCTTTGCCGACCCGATTTCGGAATCGGGATACATGTACCCCCTGGCCGAGTTTGAGCGCGCAGGCTTAGTATCCAGCCCGGATGCGGCAGAGGACTTCTTTGGCCGCATTTTCTTTGCCGGTGGCTACCAGCAGGCGATGCAGGCGATGGCGGAAGGCTTGGTTGATGCCGCTGGGGCAAGCCAATACGCTGACCTTCTTCTCACCCCTGAGCAGCAATCTCAGGTCACGTGGATCGCGGAAAGCGATGCCATTCCAAGCCACGTCGTCATCGCACGCCCCGAACTGGACGCGGAGCTTCGCGAGAACTTCGTTGCCGCGATGATGAAGCTCAACATGCCAGAACACCGCGACAAACTCCGCTATCTCTACGGCCCGGATGGCTATGTCGAAGCCGACCCTTCGGGGTTCGACGGTGTGCGGACCATGGCGCAGCGCTTCGGATTGCTATGATGCAAGACGCCATTCACATCGACGATCTGAGCTTTGGCCATCACGGTGCTGAGCAGCGCGCCATCGATCAAATATCCCTGAACATTGCGGCCGGAGATTGCGTTGCCCTTCTTGGTCCTTCCGGAGCCGGAAAGACCACACTTTTGACGTTGCTGGACGGACGGCTGCGCGATTGGCAGGGGCGGGTCTCAGTCCTTGGCACGCCATTCGAACCCACCCGCGCCCTGCCCTTGGCAAAGCGCGCTGATACCGGGTTCATCTTTCAGGAGTTTGCGCTTGTCGAACGATCGACAGTGATGCGCAACGTATTGAACGGCAGGCTGGGCCGGATGCCCAGCTGGCGCGCGCTGCTCGGCAACGTGTCGAAGTCTGACATGGACATAGCCCGATCGACACTCTCCGATTGCGGCATCGCGGACCTCGCAGACCGGCGCGTGGACTCGCTCAGCGGCGGCCAGCGGCAGCGGGTGGCAATTGCCCGTTGTCTCGCACAAGAGCCTAAGCTGATCTTCGCGGACGAGCCGGTCAGCAACCTTGATCCGTCCAGAGCAGCGGACATCCTGACGCTTCTCACCAGCGCCGCCCAGGCACGCGGGGCAACGACTGTGTTCTCGTCGCATCAACCGGAACTGGCACGGCGTTTTGCCGACCGTATCATCGGAATGCGCAACGGTCGGATCGTCTTTGATGTCGCGACGCGCGATTTGACCGATGACGCGACGGCGGCGCTCTATGATGATACAGACCCGGCATCCGGCGCACGGCTCAAGGTCGTAAGCTGATGCGGTCGCGCGATCTGGGCGGGTTCTGGGCCGGGCTGTTGGTTGCCGGTGTGGTGCTGTGGTCGCTGATCACCACCGATGTCGAACTGTCCCGACTACTGTCTGCAGGCCCTCGCATTGCCGATTTCCTTGGCCGCATGTTCCCGCCGGATCCGACCATTATGGACGAGATCTGGAAGGGGAGCGCCGAGACGCTGCGGATCGCGATCCTCGGCACTCTCGGTGCCGTGTTCTTTTCCGTTCCGCTTGGTATTCTCGCCTCAGAGACGATGGTGTCCGCAGCGGTGCACCGACCTGTCCGCACCGTTCTGGCATTTATCCGCGCGATCCCGCTGATCCTGGTGGCGATGTTGATGGTGGGCGCGGTTGGGCTGGGGCCATTGCCCGGCATCATCGCGGTGGCGTTCCACGCGACAGGCATGCTGGCCAAATTCTACGCCGAAGCGATTGATGGTGTATCTCGCGCCCCGATTGCCGCTTTGGAAAGTGCCGGAGCCGGGCCATTGTTGCGTTTGCGCTATGCGATCTGGCCGCAAATGGCCCCGGTCGTGGCCCGCGACACGATCTTTCGGTTCGAGTTGAACCTGCGCGAGTCGCTGATCCTTGGCATCGTCGGGGCAGGTGGAATCGGGTTCTACATTCAGACCTATGTGCGCTCGTTCCAATACGATAAGGCGGCGAGCGTGACGATTGCCGTGGTCATCATGGTGATCGCCATTGAAGGGATCAATGTTGCGCTTCGCCGCCGATTTGCCTGATCTGGTTGAGCTTCAGTGAGTCTCAGAAGCTGCTAGGCATAAATCTCGATGGGTGTCCCATCGCGCACCATTGCGTAGACCTCTTCGACCTGCCGGTCGGTGACCGAGATACATCCAGCCGTCCAGTCCCGCTTGTCCATTGGATCGATACCCTTTCGGGGGCCTCCATGGATGAAGATATCACCGCCGGGCGACTTGCCCTGCGCTGCAGCAAAGGCGATGTCCGCCTCGTTCGGGTAGGAGATGCCGACAGACAGATGAAACAGGCTGTCCGGATTGCGTCGATCGATGGTGTACGCACCTTCAGGCGTGCGTCCATCGCCCTCGAATTGCTTGTGTCCTTCCGGCGCGAAGCCAAGGCCGACAGGGTACGTTTTGAGCACTCCGTCCGCGCCATCGAGCACCAGCAGCCTCTCCGACTTGTATAGGCGCACCCGCGTCACTTCTGGCCCTGTGTAAGAGCGGAACTTGCTTGCGCATCCCGAGAGAAAGGCCGCCACGCCACCCAAGAGAAAAAAACGTCTCGGAAGTCTGTCAATCATCACTGCTCGATGCCCCTTTTTCGGACTAATTGATTAAGGCAAGAATATTAAGAAGTTGATTTTGGATCAACCGTTGCCAGCGAGCGAAAGACTTTCCAACTGCTGCGGGCGTGCATGAATGTCAACAAGCTCAAGTGCCGTAAACATGGCAAGAATCCAGCTCCCTGTCTGGCGTTTCCATCTCGAGGGTGCTGTGTTCTACTCCGAACTTATGGATTAGAATTGCTTCGATGTGATCCCTGATGGCTTCGGCTTTAGGCCAATTCGGTACTGTGACAACGACATGAGCGTCGATGGCCAGTCTCTGTTCCGGGAGCCGCCAGAAGTGTAGATGATGAATATCTTGCACCCCTTCTACGGAAATTATTTGTTGCACAACATCTGCCGCATCCAGGTTTGATGGCGCTCCAAGCAGCGACGATCTAAGCGCCTCCCCAATACCGCGGAGGGCGAACCAAAGAAGCGCGCCGGACAATAAAACTGCAATAATCGTGTCAGTTCGCCCGGAACCAAGCAACAAAATAGCTACGCCGCCAGCGAGAACTGGTAGCAAGAACGCTAAACGGTCTGACCATAGGGGCGGTGATGTGCCGATTTTACGTCGGCGCCACGATGTTGGTGCCGGTTTCGAGAACACCAGTAACTCAATCCCTATCAAGACAGAGACGAGCACCACTATGATCCAGCCTTGCGCCAGATGAGGGGAATTTAGGCGCATAACGCCGTGGTAAATGACCGAAGCGGATAGCAGTGCCACAGCAACACAACCCGCCAACTCTGTCGCAATTTCCAATCGCCCATATCCCAGGACAACGCGGTCCTCTTCCTGACGTTGTGTCAGTCTAGTGGCCACTGAACTCAACAACAACTCGACCACGTCCGAAGCGTAGAGCAATGCGATGGCAATAAGGGCAAGGCTTCCAGAAAAAAGGCTGCCGACTGACAACGCCAAGGCAATCGGCAAGTACAACCACTTGTTCCGTCGCGCTTGCCTCTGACAACTGGCGACGCCCGCCAACACTTCGATTTGCTTATCGCTCTTCATGTACCGGCCAAACCTTGTCTGGCCGGGCTCTCTGCTCAACCAGAATACTGCCGCTGATCTCCGTGCGTCGATGCACTTTTTGCAACGCAGCAGACGCTCTTCTTCCCTTGTCACTCTCTCTCAAGGACACGATCAGAAGATCTTTGAAACAGGCGAGATTGCCATCGCAAGTCTGGCTCCTCCACAGCTCAACATAAAGTCTACAACCTCTAGCAACTAGAAGTTCAAGCAAATTCGCTCCGATTAGGATCAATCACAGCCGATACCCAAAGTATGCAACATCTGTCACCGTTGGATCAGTTGCGGCATATCTGCGGTCCCAAGGGCCATCTCAGGCAGCCAAGTGATAAGCTGAGGAAACGAGATCAGCGCCGCGATCAATGCGATCTCAATGGCAACAAGCGGTACCGCACCGCGATAGATATCGGAAAGATTGATGCCCTTCGGTGCCGCCATCTTGGCAAAGAATAGAGCATAGCCGAAAGGCGGCGTCAGAAAGGATGTCTGCAAGGCCAGTGCAATCAGGCCAGCAATCCAGATTTGCGCAAAGTAGGCAGAGCCGACGTGATCTGCGAAATCGAGCTCTGAAATAATCGGCATCAGTACGGGTACAAAGACCAGCAGCACCTCGATCCAGTCAAAAACAAACCCAAGTATGATGATCACGCCAAGGAGGATCGCCAACAGTTCCCATTGGGTGAGATCGAATGCGGATATCCACTCGAAGATGACGTCCGGTCCACCGACCAGGTGGAAACTGAGCGAAAACACCGATGCGCCCAATACGATGAAGAAGACCATCGACGTCATCGTGCTTGTCTGCACCGTGACAGAGTTCAACGATGAGAAAGACAAGCGCTTTCGCGCCAGCGCGACCAATAGCGCGCCAAAAACCCCTACTCCAGCCGCCTCTGTTAGTGTCGCAAAGCCCAGAATGATGCTGAGCGGAATGGATGCGATAACCGCGACAGACGCGAGTACAAACAAGAGGTCTGACACAAGATTGGTCTTGGGTGCGTCCAGCGGGATTTCGACGGTTTTCCGCAAGGTGAAGGCAAAGTAGATCGCGAAGGCCATGACCATCAGAAGAACAGGCACGATGAGGGCCACATACATCAATCCGATGCGCAGGTAGAACACGTTCGAGATGAAGAACAGCATCACGGCAGGCGGGAACACGACACCCAGTGCTCCAGAAGCTGCGACAGCGCCTCCTGCGGTTCGCGGTGCGTAGCCCGACGCCATCATCGGGGCATAGGCCACCAACGCCACAGTGATGACCGATGCGCCGATCACCCCGGCGGCGGGCGCAAGAACAAGGCCGATCAGCAAAGTCGCAATGGCGTAGCGACCCGGAACGCCCGTCAGAAGACGGCCCAGCAAGCGAAACATGGTTTCGGCAACCCCGCTGGCATTGAGGATCAGGCCAAGAAAAATCAACATTGGAACGCTGGTGAATTGGACTGATTCATTGGTCAATACACCACGGGCCCGCAGGTAGATCAGCCCCAGATGCTGGAAATCAGTGATCCCCACCCAAACCGCAGCCACAAACCCCAAAAAGCCTGTCCCCGCGAGCACCAGAGCCACCGGAAAGCCGCTGAAGACCCCGATGGCCATCACGACAAGCATGGCAACCGTGAAGACCTCATTCACCATTGTGCAGGCCGCTTGCTTGTTCCGGTGCACCTTGCGCACGTCTCCCTGTCAGAAAGGCGATGTTGCGAAGGGCTACGATCATCCCGGCAAGAGCCAGCAAGATGGGGCCGATGACTCCGGCAATGCGTTGTGCCCACAACTGGGTTTCCGCGTATTTCGTGGTGCGCATCAAACCGTCCCATCCGTAGTAGGTCAGGATGGCGGCGAGCGGCAGAAGGACAAAAAGGCCGCCAATCAGTTCGATCCACGCAATGCGGCGGGCGGACCAATGTCTGCGAAGAACATCAACGCGCACGTGACCGTCGCGCAGATAGGTATACCCAAAGGTCAAGAAAATCAGGATGAACAGCAGTGACGTGGACAGGTCGGGCAAATAGCTCGACACGCCAAGTTGTAGCTTGCGATCCAGCATCTGAAGCGCGCCATAAGCAGCAATCGAAACAACTGTCAGCCACGCAGTCACGACGCCGATGCCGCGAATGCCACGGTCAATCCAATCCAAAAATCTCAAGCCGAATTCCCTCCCAAAGTTCTTTGCCTGTTAGCTGTTATCCCCCCGTGACATCTCCCTTGCGATTGTCTTTTTCCCGATTTTCCGGCCTGACTTTCGAGGCGCGAAAGCCGTCCCAGGACAGCAGTGCCGCCCCGCAGAAAATCGCCACGTCAGCGAGGTTGAAGGACGGCCAGTGGTATGTTCCGAAATGAAAATCCAGAAAGTCAGGGACCGCCTGATAACGCAGCCGGTCGATGACATTGCCGAGCGCACCGCCGATGATCAGACCGAGAGCAGCAGCCGTCAGCCTGTCCGGTGCGCGCCATAACCAGATCAGCAGCCCTGCCATGATCGCGGTAGCAAGCACGACGAGACCCCACCAAGGCACGATCCCGCCGAGCATGCCGAAGCTGACCCCATCGTTCAGGACACGAACGAGATTGAGAAAGGGCAGAACCTCGACCCCATGTTCAAGCGCCGGGGTGTTCAGGGCAAGCGCCTTGGTGCCCTGATCGAGACCGAATGCTGCAATCGCACAGAGCCCACCCAGAACGCGGTTGTTCATGCCGCCGCCTTCAAGTCGGAGCGTGCATCGCGGATGATCGACCAGGAAGAATGCAGGAATAACCCGGCGATGCCGAAGGCGACAATGAGGTCGGGCCACGCGCTACCCAGCCAAACCACCAGACCGGCCGCGACAACGACTGCCGCATTGCCAATGGCGTCGTTGCGCGAGAACAGCCAGACGGCACGCATGTTCGCGTCCCCCTTCCGGTACTGCAGCAACGGCAGCACGGAGATGACATTGATCACAAGAGCAATCAGGCCCAGAAGCCCCATCAGCATGGCGTCTGGGGTTGTCGGCTCGAATGCCCGCATGATGGTTGTCCCAAAGACGCCAAGGCCAAGCAGGCCGAGGAAGATGCCCTGGATCAGGGCCGACCGCGCTCGCCAAGCGAGGCTCCAGCCGATGGCCAACAGGCCGAGGAAGGTGATTGCGCCGTCGCCGATGAAATCGAGCGCATCGGCCTTCACAGCCTGTGACCCGGCGATGAACCCGCCAATCATTTCCAGAACGCCGTAACCGACATTCAGAATCACGACGATCCAGAGCGCGCGTCGGTAGGCCGGGTCCTGATGGGCCGCACCTTGCTGAATATCCTCGTCGCTCTCGATACGGTCAAACCCATAACCTGTTGTCTCAACGGCTTTTTCGATCTCCGGCAAGTGCGCTTCAGGGGCATTCAGAGTCATGATATGGGTCGCCGCTGATACTTTCACTGCGTCGGGCGCGACACCTGCAGATTGCGCCGCCCGCTCGATCTGGGCGGCATCCTTGGCGCAATCCATGCCGGAAACGCGGTAACGGAAGGATGGGATATCTGCTATCGCGCTTTCTGCGTTGGCCATGATCGCAGTCCTCCTGCTAAAGTGGGAAAAGAGATAATATATCAGTGAGTAATGATATGGATCAAATTGTCGCCTGCTGCAATAGTGGGACAACCGCTATTGAGCGAAGAGCGAAGCTGTTTCGCGGTTTTGCGGACCCAAGCCGCCTCGCGATTCTCGACGCCTTATGCGATGCGCCGTTGGCCGTTCATGAGATTGTGACTTGTACGAAGTTATCGCAACCAAATGTCTCCAACCATCTCCGGTGTCTTCTGGATTGTGGGCTTGTCGCCAGCGACCGAGACGGACGTTTCATCCGCTACCGTATCAGCAGCCCGCGCATCAAAGCTCTCTTGAATGACGTGGACACCCTTCTCGATGCGGTCGCGGAGGGTATAGAGGCCTGTGACAATTATCGCGGAACATAAGCGGTCGTTTCTGCTGCCATGCCCTGCTGATGCGAGATCAATTGCCTAATCTGGACAAAAACCCCGGCAACACTTTCGAGATCTTGGCAGGTTTTTGCCCTTGGCGATTGTGGTTACGACAAGGTCAGTGGTGTGGGGTCGAACGGTCTTTCGCTGTGGTTGGACCAATGGCCGTTTTGGTTGGTCAGCGCACCATTGACCGAGGGATAATAGTCGACACCTAGCGATCAATCAAATCGATAAGTCGCAAGCCGCCCCTCCCACAGGTTCTAGCCAGTCACATTGTTAGTGTCCGTGCGCCAGCGCGCCCTTGGCCATAGTGGTTCCAATTTGTTTTCCACCACGCGGCCCGGCGTCGTCCTCCCGCGCTTGCAGTAGCCTCAGAGCATTTGCAACGACAAGCAAGGATACGCCGACATCGGCCGCGATCGCGCCCCACATCGAGGCCATGCCGAAGGCGGTCGCGACCACAAAGACGGCTTTGGTCGCAAGGGACAGCCCGATGTTCTGTTTGATGATCGACATGGTTCGACGGGAATGGCCAATCAGCCATGGCACCTTGCCGATATCGTCGGTCATGAGCGCAATGTCAGCCGTTTCAATTGCGGCGTCCGATCCCACGGCCCCCATAGCGATCCCGTAATGCGCGCGCGCCATTGCCGGGGCGTCGTTCACGCCATCCCCGATCATTGCCACGGTGTCGTGGATTGCCACCAGCTCCTCGACCGCTGCGACCTTGTCTTCAGGCAGAAGTTCGGCACGCACCTCGTCTATGCCGACTTCAGCGGCCACCGCCCGTGCCGTAGCTGCGTTGTCGCCGGTGAGCATCACAATCTTCTTGACCCCCTGCGCATGTAGACGGGCAACGATCCCCTTGGCATCGGGCCGGATCCGGTCACGCAGTTCTAGCACTCCATTGACCCCAGTAGCATCGCCGATGGCCACCAATGTACTTCCGGACCCCTCGATCGCGTCGCGCAACTCTGCTGGAATCGCCGTACCAAGACCCTTTTCCTCCGCAAATCGATCCGAGCCCAACCAGATGGATTGACCGTCCAAATGGCCCTCAAGACCGCGCCCAGGCACCGTCCGCGTGTTTTCGGCGGCGACGATTTGCATTCCGTCCTGCTCCGCCCGGCTCAGGATCGCCCGTGCGAGCGGGTGTGATGACCGCGCTTCGAGCGCGGCCGCGCGCATTAGGAGATCGCGTTCGGAAGTCTCGCCAATTGGATAAACCGCAGCGACTTCCGGTTCTCCCATCGTAATCGTGCCGGTCTTGTCCATGGCCAATGCTGTGGTGCGACCGGGCGCTTCGACATATGCCCCGCCCTTGATCAGCACACCATTGCGCGCCGAGGCGGCAAGCGAGGCGACGATTGAGACTGGAGTCGAGATCACCAAGGCACAAGGACAGGCAATAACCAGAAGAACCAGTGCGTTGTAGAACCAGAAACCCCAATCGCCGCCCGCGAAAAGCGGGGGCACCAAGGCAATGACAATGGCGAGCACCATCACAACCGGTGTGTAGATTCGGGCAAACTTTGTCACCCACTGTTCGACCTCGGCACGGCGGGAATGTGCATCGCCCACCATGCGGATAATCTTGGACAATACCGTGTCGGAGGCGGCTTTCGTTGCCCGCACAGTCAAAGTGCCCTCGCCATTGATGCTGCCAGCATAAACATCGTCGCCTGTCTCCTTTGGCACCAATGCACTCTCGCCCGTGATTGGCGCCTGGTCGACGGCCCCTGCTCCATCAACAACTTCTCCATCCAGCGGAATTCGGTCGCCACCGCGCACGACGAACCGCGCGCCAACAGCTACGGCCGCAGCCGGAACGTCGGCTTCAGAGCCATCATCATAGAGCACCCGGGCTGTTGGGGGTGCGAGATCGAGAAGTGCTGACACAGCGTTGCGCGCGCGCCCTACGCTCCAGCTTTCAAGATAGAGTGAGAGTGAAAAGAAGAACGCCACTGTTGCGGCCTCAAAAAACTCGCCAAGCCCGATAGCACCGGCCACGGCGACCACCATCAACAGGTTCATATCCGGAGAAAGCCGACGCGCCGACGACCACGCTTTGGGTGATACAAGCCAAACGCCAAACAGTATTGCAATTGCGAACAGCGCCGCTTCTGCCATGGGCATCGGCGCTTCACCATGGCCCGAGAACAATCCGATGGCACCACCGAACCCAGTCTCAATTATGTGGTAGATGAACCCCGCCGCCCAGAAGCCGCCACTGAGCATCGTGAACCATTTTTGTTTTTTCAGATGTGCGGCCTGATCCGCACTGGCATCTTCGGCATCCCAGGGTTTGGCCGTCATCCCGGTTGTCGCAACCAATTCAAGGATCCTGTCCGAAGACGAATTTGGTCCGCCATCCAGAACCGTCATGCGCGCATTGATAACGTCAAACGCAAGATACTCTTGGCCACCAACTTCGGGACCCACGACTCGGTTCAGGATCGAAACCTCTTCGGCGCAATCCAATCCGCTGACATGAAAACTGCGGCCATCCAAGGCTGCCACCTGCGTTGGCTTAATGGCCTCTCCTCCGCAGCAGCTTCCGCTGTCACCCTTTGTTGCATGTGAATGATTTTGAGCGGTTGGAATCCCGTCATGTGGCATGAATTGTCCTCAGATTCGCTATGGTGAAAAGTACATACGCCCTACAGCAACTAGAGGTTCAAGCGAAAAGTTCCCACTGTAAGACAGTCGCAACGTTCACGGTGCGAAGGGTGAAGATTTGGGTCGAAACTATTGAGTTTCAGCCACTTTTCTCAGGAGATTCGCCTATGAACCTGCCTTTGCATTGCACCACATGCCGCCAAATGCGAGAAAGATGCATCTAAGAATTCAAAGCAGTAGGACAGTCAGTTTATGTACAGGCGGAGCGCAATTCTTCTCTTTTTCGGTTTGGCGCTTGGGGCCTGCTCAGAGTCTTTGTCGAATTCACAAGGCTCGGGGTCCCTTCCGCCCCTCCCGGAACAGGTCGCAGCTCTAGCGGCTCCGAACCAGGATCTGGCAACCGCGCGTTTGCGCCCGGAAGACAACTGTTATTGGTACATGCATTCCGGGCCGGTCGAGGACACGCTCTTGCCGCTCAGAACAACTCGCGGCAATCCGATCTGCGTCAAGCCGGCCGCGTAGCCTTGGCGGCTGAACGGGCCTTACCGCTAAGCTGAGAACTAGCTGCGCGCTGTGACGCTGTCTTCAGCGGAGTACAAAAATGCGGTCGCGCCAATTGCGACCCTGGGATAAAGCTCGTTGATATGCGCCATGACCATTCGGACACATCCCGAGCTCGCACGTCCACCAATTGACCTCGCTTGCGGCGTACCGTGAATACGCAGATACGTGTCGCGCTGGCCGACAAAGAGATAGAGTGCGCGTGACCCAAGTGCATTCCTTGGACCTGGTTCCTGGCCGTTTTCGAACTCCGCGTATTCGGGATTTCGCTCAATCATCGATTTGGTTGGTGTCCAGTGCGGCCACTCGACTTTACGGCGGATCGTGTATGTCCCTGGCTCATAGAGGTTGCCACGGGCAATCGCGACGCCGTAACGCATCGCCGTTCCACCCTCTTCGATGTGGTAGAGGTATCGCGCCACTGCATCGACATGAATGTCACCGGGCGTCAAACCAGCCCTTGCTTCGACCCGTCGCGGCAGGAAACGCGGCTGAACGCCCCAAGGATTGGAAGTCTCAAGATCGAAACTCGCGGGCGTCACTTGCGCATCCCAAGCCGCCTTTTGCGATGCAGTCGGCCAAGAATTGGCGAAGACAGGATTTGAAATGGGCGCTGAAAATAGGGCTGCTCCAGTTGCGATAAAATGCCGTCGTGTCAACATACTGAACTCGTCTCCATCTTAGTATTCAAGAGGCATCCACAAAGCCCCCTATAGTTCGTAATTCTTACAACCTACACCTCCTAGAGGTTCAAGGCAAAAACGTCAGCACACGAGCATGTGTATGGAACCTGGCTTGCTGTGCCGAAATGTACGACCTCGCCGCAACAACGGCGCGCGCCTGCCATGTGCTAGCTGCCTTCAAACAAAGAAATTGCCAATACAGTATTATTTTGCCAATAATGCGGTATTGTTGAGCTATTTTCAACGTGCCAACTCAGGAGGCTAAATGATGAAGAACCTCAGAAACTCTGCCTTGGTCGTGGCCGCGCTGACAGCCGCCACATTTACCTCTGCCCCGCAACGTGCCGCAGCTCAAACCTACCAAATCGACTGCGCAATCCTTCTCTGTCTTTCCGGGGGGTGGCCCGCATCCGTGCCATGCGCCAGGGCGAGAGCAGAATTCATCCGTCGTATCACACCCTGGCCCGTAGAGCCGCCGCTGCAAATCTGGCGTTGCCCCATGGGTGCCGCATATACGGTAGACCCGGACACGCTGACCAGTGAGCGGATTTACGAAATCCTTTTTGAGCTCGATCAGTCTGCACCGCTGCAATCCTTCTCTGTGGATGAGGCAGGCAATCCGGTCACCGGCTCAGATGGTCGGCTGGCCGGAGCCCCTGCCCCGACATTTCAAGCGCCGCCACTCGCGGACGCGATGGTGCCGCAACACGCTGTCGTTCGTATGACCGGCGGCAACGCGGCGCCATTGCCCGAGGGCTTCACAATGCAGCTTGTGCAAGATCGTGCTGACATTGACATCAGTGGGTCCGAGTTCAACTTCGTTCGTTCGATCCGTGTTTTCGATGCAACCTACGTGCGGCAACATGAATCCGGTCGCGATGGTGATTGTAACCGCACGCAGAACATCCGGCTTGGCACCTATGGCACCCAAGGTGACTTTCGTTGGACAAGAAGCTCAGTTGCCGCCCTACCCGCAGCCCATGTGGGCACAGCGGGGTTCGGCAGCACCTGCCCAAGCATTTTTCACCGGTCGGTATTCGTTGAGTGGCGCGACTATGAAGGCAACTACGGCTTCGAGCAGGTGAACTACTAGATATGGTGATGCGCGTCCGCGACAAAACCGTATTTACGGCAGGCACCTATAAATAGTATGCCTGTGGGACAAAACAAGAATCGAAAGGGGGCGGCAAGCGAGCAGCTGAAAAAGCAAACCCCCGCAAGGCGGCAACCATGCGGGGGGTTTGATAAGACCTAGGGACGGCAATCCCGAAGAGGCTCTATAACTTAAGCCCGGTTTTATCACCCAAGACAGCGATCAGACAAGTAAAAAACGCATCCGTGCGACCAGTCCCATTGCATCTTGGCCTAACTCTTGACGAAACCACAAGAATTAGCCCCAGACGCAAGACCTAGACAAACCTCTCACGCAGAGGCCGAGGTGTTGTATGCTGAGCAAAGATCGAAACAGAATCGAAGGAGATTCGAGACATCCAGAAAGCGAAACCCCCGCAAGGCGGTGACCTTAACGGGGGGGTTCAAGAACCAGGAAGCGCCAACTTCCCAGACAATCCAATATCTAATTGCGGTTCTAGCACCTCCCAATCAGCTCGATCAAGAAAAAACGCATTTGTGCGAACAGGTGAAGTGCATCTTGGATTGGCCCACCGAAACCACGTTGGACCAACCCTGGGTGCAAACCCAAACAACCCGGCAGCATCTTTCTGCCGATACTTCGAAGGAGAAACTGAACCCTAGAAAAGCAAAACCCCGCAAGGCGGTGAACCTTCCGGGGAGCTATGAAATCAGAGCGCCAACTCTGAGATCGCCTAGAACACGATCACCATAGCACCCCCTGATTCATGCAGGCAAGAAAAAACGCATTTGTGCGAACAATGAAGTTTTGCCTGTCGCCGCCTTGTCCATCGAGCAGAGACAAGGAGTGACAACAATGAGGACACAACCTCACCCCGCCCTTCCACAGGGCTATTCCCGGCGTGATGTTATCGCGCTGGTCGCTGACGTGGGCCGTGACATCGGCCTCAGCACACGTTTGACTGACATCTTGACGCGTATGATCGGCAGCACTGATCAGGACGCTTGGGTCGATCCGGAGAAGGAGCCCATTTTCTATGGGCGCCAGGAGACCTTCGCACAGCGCCTAAGGATCTCGACACGCCAATTGCGATCACATGAAAAGAGCCTGCAAAAGCATGGGCTCATTCAGCGCCGCACGCTTGCCAATGGCAGTCGCTACGGCAGCGCCGGCTTAGGACTGGTTCTGACGCCTCTTATCGAGAGGTTCACAGAGTTTCTGGACATTCGAGAAGCCAGAAAGGCGCAGTTTGAACGCATGAAGCAGCTCAAGGCCCTGCGCAGCGTGCGTCTGGCAACCTTCCGCGATGAACTTGCGCGTCTCTCGGAAGACGATCAATCATCAGCCGACGTCCAAGCTATGATCCAAGAACGAACCACCTGGCCGCGCACAGATACGCTCCTCTCTTTGGGCGAAGCGCAATTGTCGCAGCACCTCGATGATGCCACTAGCCTGTGCACAACATTGGTGGAATGGATAGAAAACCATAGTGATTCCTCCTGTGAACCGGAAGAAACCTTCCGGTCCTATATACAAGAAGACATTCACCAGATTCATTCTGAAGAATGTAACGCAAGCGACAATAAGCGGAGCGCGGGCTTGCCCGCGCACTCTGATTCAATTATGTCGGAGCCTGACGGCCCCGACGATTGCAGAGAAAAACAGCTTCAGGCGGAAACCGAAGCACTTCAAGGGCTATTTTCAGGCTTCTATGGACTGTCGCATGCGATCTCCTTGGCAAGCGAAGAGTTCCAAATGGAGATGGAAGCACGCAGTGGCGAACGACCGGAATATGCTTTGGTCGAGGCCGCGGCGGCGCGGGTGCCGCATCTTGGGATCAACATCACCGCCTGGGCGGCGGCTTGCGATCGGATGGGGCGCACCAAAGCGGCGATCTGCATTCTGTTGCTCGATGCCAACCGGGATCATGCCGTCAATCCTGTCCGCAATCCTGGGGGCGCGCTGCGCGGTATGATCAAAGCGCACAATCGTGGCAAGCTCAACATTATCGGGAGCTTGATCGGGCTGCATCGGAGACGTGGCCTGTGACCTGTTTTGGCAAGCAAACACGATGTTTTCCGCGATTATTGGGTCTCTGTCGTCGAGCTCGTACCCAAATACCTGGGCTGATGGGCACCACATCGACCAGAGAAGCCCCGAAGACCACGGTCTTTTGGGTCCGCGGCTTTCAAACGGTCAAACACCGTGGCACTGTCGGGTTTCCAATGATCAGGAAGGTTCTGTTTTGAGTTGGGCTTTATTCATCGACGAGTCCGGACAAGATCAGCGCCAGTCTCCCTACGAAGTTCTCGCGGGCATCGCGATAGAAGATCGCGCACTCTGGCGATTGATCCGCGAGTTGTCTGACGCACAGGAGGAGATTTTTGGCCTTCGGCTCTTTGAAGCCTATGGCAGCGAGGCGAAAGCGCAAAAGCTACTCAAGAAAAAGGTCTTCACGCATGCCGCGCAGATGCCGCCTTTCCCACCAGATCAACGCAGAACGCTTGCCTGCGAGATTTTGCAGGACGGCACCGCGGTCAGCCGTGACCGGCTGACCGCGCTGGCCCAGGCGAAACTCGCCTATGTTGAACGCGCGTTGGATCTTTCGCAGAAAGCTGGCGCCAGAGCCTTTGCTTCAATTGTGCCGCAAGCGGCGCGCCGGCCCGCTGGCGGGATGTTGCGCAAGGATTACGCCTATCTCTTTGAACGGTTTTTCTACTTTCTGAACGGCTTCGATGAGGATCCGATGGGATACGTCGTTTTTGACGAGCTGGACAAAAGCGCGAGCCATATTCTTCTCAATCAGGTTGCCGAATACTTCTTGAAGACGAAGAAAGGTCAGACTCGATCGCGGCTTATCATTCCCGAGCCGTTTTTTGTTCACAGCGACCTTACGACAATGGTTCAGGTTGCCGACCTCATCGCCTATATTTTGAGTTGGGGGGTGCGGTTGAAGGGCATGAATGCGCCCCACCGTGCTGAGTTGGATGCCTTGTCCCGGAAAGTCATGCGGTTGCGATTCACGCAGCATACGCCCGGCGGGTACACAAATTATGGGTTCAAGATCATCAACGATCTCAGAGCCGCAGCCCACAAATAGAAAAAGGCAATGCCGTCGCCAGCAAAGCCTCCGATGTCTATGTAGCATCTGTGAGGTGTTTTGTCCAGATCGTCAGGTGAGAAAACCGATTTGGAGCGTGAGGTTTCGATCTTTGTTGTTACGATTTATTATCCCTTTTCAGGGTGCTAGGGGGCGCCGCCTGCGGCGATCAGCTCTAGTCGGCCGGGCCGACCGGAGCCCAAAGTCTCCGCCCATTCGGGTGACGATCTTCGCCCGGGCGGCCTGTCGGCCGCCGAAAGATCCTTCTCTAACAGCATTTCTTGGATGCTAGTCATCGTCATTTTTCTTGTGAAATCAGCGCATTTGGGCGACAAGTGACATCAGATCTGCATCATCAAAACATGACCAATGCAGACAGTTTAAAAGCAAAAGAGCCGGAAATGGCCCCATAGATTCGAGCACTGATGGACCCCGTGGCAACCGCTTTCTACGCGCAACACTTCAAGATCGCGTTTCTAGAGAAGAAAGGCACCGAGTTCCAGGATTGGGTCGCTCGTCTTGGAAGTCACGCGCTCGGAGCCGACTTCGAGATCGTACGGCCTTATGGCAAACAGGGCGACTGGAAATGCGACGGCCGACAGCTCAGCACCGGTGTCATTTTTCAATGTTATGGCCCCGAAACGCCGACGGACAAAAAGACCATCGCGAAGATCGATGCGGATTTCGTCGGCGCCTTGGCCAAATGGCCCGACTTCATCAAAAGATGGGTCTTTGTCCACAACATCCCGGGCGGCCAACCGCCAGCGGTCATCGCGCATCTCGATACGTTGCGCAAAGCGCATCCAGACGTTTCGTTCGATATCTGGGCTGAATCCAAGCTGTTTGGCTGGCATAACATGCTCGAAGATGCGCATGCGCTCCTTATGTATGGGGCCGTTCCCACGCAGCAGATAGCCAGCGGGCTTGAGTTGCAAGACCTGCAGCCGGTCATAGATGTGCTTGAACGACGCGAGCCCGACCCAAACGATCCTGTTCCCGCCCCGCCTTCAGCAAAAAAGCTCGAAAAGAACGCGCTCTCCACCGAGGCGGATGAACTCCTGCGCCTTGGCCGACGCAAAGTCCGGTTGGTTGAGACCTATTTCAAGAAAGCTGGCCCCGTAGAGCTTGGAGAGAAAATCGCAGAAGCCTTTCGCGATCATTACGTTAAACTACGTGCCATGGAACTGGAGCCCGATCAGATATTCTCCTATCTGCAGAAATTCGCAGGCGTCACCGGTGCACCCAAACGGCAAGTCGCAGCGATGGCTGTCATGGCCTATTTCTTTGACCGTTGTGACATCTTCGAAGACCCCGACGCAGAGGCTCCGAGCACATGATTTTGCCAACCAAACATGTCAAAGCAGAACGCGCGTTGATCGGTGTTGGGGGTGAGGTTTTGGGGCTTTTGACCGAGCCGATGACAGTCTCACGGCTTTGGGATGCGCTACGCGAGCGAAGATCAGCCGTCTCAGCGAAAGCGCCGGTCGATTACACCTGGTTCGTACTGGCATTGGATTTCCTGTTCATGATCGGGGCGATAGAGGCCAAACGCGGTATCATCGAGCGAGCAGCACCATGATCACCCGTTTGAGCAGCAGCTTAGAGAGCTTCAAGACGTTGGAGTTTTCGCATGGTCTCAATGTGCTCTTGGCCGACAAGAGCGAAGGCGCGACCGATCTGCAAACCCGCAACGGAGCCGGGAAGTCCAGCTTCATCGAGACTATTCACTTTCTCACTGGTGGCAACGCTGGCAAAGACAGCATCTTCCGTTCAAAGGCCCTGCTCGATGCCAGTTTCGAACTCCAAATTGACATCGCTGATGACGAGGTCACCGTTGAACGCTCGGGTGCCACACCCAGCAAGATTTTCCTGAACGGTCCCGTCGAGAACTGGCCGATCCCGCCAAAGTTCAAGAAGGACCGCGGTGATTTCGAGATTTCCAACACCAACTGGTGCCACACACTAGGTGCAAAGTGGTTTGGGCTGGAAGCCCCACCCGATTCAGATACGAAATACCAGCCAACGTTCCGCTCACTGTTTGCTTACTTCGCGAGGCGCCAGGCCAGCGACGCTTTTCAAAACCCAATGCAGCAAGCGGGTATGCAGCAAATCTGGGATCAACAAGTCGCCATCTCTTATCTGATTGGCTTGGATTGGCATGTCTCTCAGGAGTTTCAGGGCCTGCGAGAAAAAGAAAAGTTGGTGAAGTCGCTTGGCAAAGCGGCACGTTCCGGCGACCTGGGCCCCCATTTTGGTCGCGCGGCAGACTTGCGCACCAAGGTCGTCGTCGCCTCGAACCGTGTCGAACAGATACGTGAACAGATCGACGCATTCGAAGTTATCCCAGAGTACCGGGCCTTGGAGGCCGAGGCGAGTGACATTACCCGGTCGATCAACACCTTGAGCGAGGAGAATTTTGTCGACCTCCAGCTCATTAAGGAGTTGCAAGCTTCCCTCGCAGAAGAGGAAGCTCCGGGGACTGATGACATTGAGAAGCTATACGCTGAAGCCGGCGTTGTTTTGCCCGAGCGGCTGACGCGCCGCCTTGATGAAGTCCAGGCATTTCACAAAGCGATCATTGAAAACCGAGCGTCCCATCTCAGCGCTGAGCTGTCATCAGCCGAGGCCCGCATCGAGGCGCGCGAGACCGAGAAACTGGGTTTTGATGAGCGGCGGCGGCAAATCATGAGCGTGTTGCAATCTGGTGGCGCGCTTGAACAGTACACGGCCCTGCGCGAAGAACTTGGCCGTGCCGAAGCCGACGTTGAAACGCTTCGGCAGCGGCTTCAAACAGCAGAAATGCTGGAAAGCACAAAGACTGAGCTGGACGCAGATCGAAACCGCCTGTCGCAAGCCTTGCGAGACGACATCAAAGAACGCGCCAGCTTTCTCGATGATGCAATCCTGACCTTCGAAGAGCTGTCCCAATCACTCTATGAGCAAGCCGGAAGCCTGACGATCGATGCCAGCACGTCCGGGCCACGGTTCGAAGTAAAGATTGACAACCAACGCAGCAAAGGCATCACCAATATGCAGATCTTCTGCTTTGATCTGATGCTGATCGAACTTTGCACAAAGCGGCGCATTTCACCCGGTTTCCTGATCCACGACAGTCACCTATTCGATGGTGTTGACGAACGACAGGTTGCCAAAGCACTACAGCTTGGTGCCGATAAAGCTGAGAGCCTTGGCTTTCAATACATCGTCACCATGAATTCGGATGCCATTCCATCGGAAGGTTTCAGGCGGGGTTTCAACATCTACGATTACGTCTTGCCGACACGCATTACGGACGCCGTAGATGATGGAGGCCTTTTCGGACTTCGCTTCTGATCCATCAGTTTCCGACGAGCACAATCCCAGACCACAAATCTCGACGAAGTGCCGACCTAAAGGCACAGGAGATTTTCTGTCGCTTTGACTTAGAAGCGAAACCCTCTTGGATTTCGGCCAATCCCTAGCCCGAACCATGACACACCGTCGCGGTGCTGCAAGCGCTGCGCGCTTCTCCATGTTGTTACGACCCTCCGGGTGCTGCCCCTCTCCTTGGTGCGTCACTTGGGCTGCGTCATTACCCGTAACCAAAAGGAGATCACGATGACAAAATTGTTGAAGAAAATCCGCACTGTCCTTCGGAATATGGCGCACAAAGCCAAGGTGAAACTAAGCGTTGCCCTATCCGTTCCGGGTTTCTTGAAGGTCGAGGTTGAGTTTGAAAAAACGCTAATCCCACCCGATAAGCCCGATGCGGCCTAACCTGCCGGGCCCGCGCATCTGCGCGGGCCTTCTCGACGTCACTCTAACTAGTTTGTCGCAGTCGAGCTGGATGAGCGCAAAGCATTGCAGGCATACATGCCGATCTCGCCACCCTCTGCGCCGTAAGCGATCATCGTGCCTACAAGCATCTCCTGACCTTCAGGAATGTCCATTGCTCGGATTTCGGCATGTTCATCGACCTCTTGGAACGACGTCAAAGCAGCAGCATGGCACTCCGCTTCGTTGTCAAAACTGAGGTTCGTTTCCAACTCCGATCCGGTCTCGAAATTGAACACAACAATGATCAGTAAAACCTTCATATGCGGCCTCTTTCTATGAGAAAACCGGAGCCACAGGGCCCCGGCTTTCAAGTGAAACTTGCGTTTTCACCTTGCAGGATCATCGGCTTCCCAGCCTGTTTCCTACCTTACAATAATATGGTATTGTATCACTAACAAGTGTTTTGTCTGCTTATCATCTTGCCTGAAATATCCTCGGGGGAGGTGCGACGCGCCGGGGGCAGACAGCCCCCTCTGCGCACGGTGTTTAGAGCTGCAGAACGGTCCGTACCAGCTCGCAAATTAGCGGCCGCGTGCGAACCGGGGCGTCCAACTGTCAATGAGTGCCTCTTCTTCGGCCTGATCCTCGTCATCGGGATCTTCTGCAAGCTCCTCGCTGGACAGCACCGTCAAAGTGAACCCGTAACTGCCTAGACCAATCACTTCTTCATCTAAACGTAAGCGCCTGGTGCAGGAAAACCAATCTGCAAGTGTTGTCTGTCCGCAGACAGTGCGAGCAGCCGAGACGTTATCAGAGTTCCGATTGAAATCGCGAGTGTAGCTCGCTGGCAAAGGCCCGCCTTTGCGCAGGAATGTGAGCTTGTCTAGCTTTTTGAAACTTTCAGATAGAAAGGCATACGCGACTTCGTCGCCAGAGCTGACAATGACAGCCATTGGGTAGTCGCAGCATTCGGCTGCCCTGATTGCAGAGGCTGTTAGCGAGCACTCGGCACGGTCGCCCAGAGTTTCGATCGCATCTAGGCCGACGCGGCTTGTACCGATGACTTCCGAGACCAGCTTTGACGGCATCAAGAGGCCAGAAGCGAAGTGGTCGGCTTCCAATTCAATTGAGTTTGATCCCTGTGAGAACCCGGCTTTTGAGATGTGAATTGGTGCCGACTTGAGGATTTCCTCAGGGTGCCCTTCCAGAAAATAGTGCCCAAGCTCGTGAGATACTGTAAATCTGCGAAACCCTTCGCTGACGATATTGGTCGCATAGAAGATGCCGACATAGTCGTCATGAAAGATGATTCCACCGCTAACACCAGGGCGATCGGCTGGTTTGGGCTCGACCATAATGTCCTCAGACGCAGCGATCTCAAAAGGGTCGACAGGAAACGTGTGATACCCCATCTCCTTTGCCTTGAGCTCACCTTGCCGCCGGGCCATGTTCAAGCGAAACTTGCTCACTTTCCGGCCTTCTTCTGGTTCATCAGATCGATCATCATCTGAATGTGCTCCCTGTCTCCGTCGGTCAGGTTTTCCTCACCCCGAAAGGCTGTCGTTGCGCCACTCATCTCAATTGTTCGGCCGAGCAGATAGTCCGAGGTCACATTCAACGCTTTCGCAAGGGACCGTATGTTGGCAAAGGATGGCTTTCTTCTATCCTTCTCGAAATGACCTATGGCTGATGGTTGCAGCTTGGCTTTCGCAGCAAGCTCAGTCTGGTTCATACTTCTGTTCTCTCTGGCCCGGCGTAGTCTTTCGCCGAATCCTCCCGTTTCGTCCGTTGAGTTTGACATGACGCCCTTGGTTGTGTTACTATGACGAAATCGTAGGATTGCCGCCGCTTGCTCGCGGCTTTTTCTTTCACCTAAAGTCCTACGAAAACGTCAATAACTGTAAGACAGATCGTAGAATCCGTCAAGCCTGAGGGGGCAGAAGAATATGAATGTAAGAACAAACTTTGAAGACTACGCGCGCAGCCTGGACATCGATCCAATTGAAGCTGCGCTCATGGATGTTGCGCGGGCAATCCAGATTACACAATCCATGCATAGTGAAGCGGAGGCGCATTATCGTGGGCTGGCCAGCCATGTTGACCGCCCCGGTAGCCCATTTGAAGATCTTGTCGCCGAGATCTATGCATCAGGAAGCTTTGCGATCCATGCGCCAACCCGTTCGCGCATTAAGCGTGACCAGCACGACGTCGATGCGGTCATCGAGCTGAGCATTCCGCCGGGAAGTGATCCCCAATGGGTTCTTCAAACCCTCTACAAGGCGATCAAGGGTGATCCGGGCAGCAAATACCACGGCTATCTGATTGAAAAAAACAGTCGCTGTGTGACCGTCACTTACCCTGATGGCGTCACGGTTGATCTCATGCCTGTTGTCCGGTTGCTTGGGACACCGGAACGGGTCGCAAGCCTCTTTCACTATAAGCCGGAAACCGGCGATCAGTATCATAAAGAGATAAACCCCAAGGGCTTTGCTGACCACTTCAATGAAAACGTCGAAACCAACGCGGTATTCCAGGATCGATTTGATGCGCGGCGCTTCCTGGTGGACGGTGAAACATACGAAACGATGGCAAAACGCATGGCGTCTGAGGCCTCAAGCCGCACAGCAATCAAGGCAGATACCCAGCCGATGCCAGTGCATGTGCCCCTTGACCAAAAATCGCCGCGGGTTGTTGCTCTTCAACTGATCAAACGCTTCCGCGACAAGCGTTTCCGTAAACATGACGATCACAGTGGGAAGCGGAAGCCTCCATCGATCATCATGGCGGCAATCGCCTTGGAAGCAGGCCCGGTCCAAGACAATCTTGTCGATGAAGTCGTGGCTTTGGCCACATGCATGCGCCGCCGCATCCAGAATGCTGAGCGTAGCCTGAGACTGCTCGACATTCGCAATCCAGCGCATACACCGGATGTGTTCACGGATCGCTGGCCCGAGCAGCGCAGCGATCAACAATTATGGGCACGCGACCTTCAGACGCTCATTGACCGCTTGCAAAACCTTCAACACGTGGGCTTTGACCCCGCAGTGATCTTATCGACCTTCGATGATCTGTTCGGTGAAAAAGCGGGTGAGGCCGCATTGCGGGCGTACCACGACGCTCGAACCGCGCAGCTCGAATACGGCGCACTCGGAATGAAGCCGAGTGGAGAGTTCAAACCCGCAACACCGGCCCTAAGTGCCGGTGTTGCTGCAGCCAGTGGTCTTATCACTCCGGCGCGCGCCAACACGAACATGGGGGGCACCGTTCCCGATGATAACTGTTGGTAACCAGGTAGCAGATATGAAATCGGTGTTTCCGGCTTGGTCGTGTGATCAGCCAGACAAACGACGCGCAGTGTGGCACGGCTTGCTCAAGCCACACAAAATCGCCTACCGGATGCGCGTGGAATACACTGAGCCCCTGCTGCCAGAGGGACGGTCCCCTCTGTTCCTGCAACCTCTCGTCGAAGTCTTGGACCCGCCACTCAAGCCGCGATTTGGAAATTCAGAGGGCTCGCTGCCTCATGTCTATATCGCGCATCCCAGAACGGATAGGGCCGGGCCCTTCCTTTGTCTGTTCGATGACGACGCCAACGAATGGACACCGGATGATCGCTTGAGTGACACCACGATTCCATGGGCGTCGAACTGGCTAAGCTGCTATGAGAGCTGGCAGTTGACCGGCAAGTGGTTCGGCACGGGCAAGCACATAAGATCAGAAACAGACAGCCGCGACCCCGATGCGGCGGCATTGGAACGCTACCATGGAACAACCTCAATCGCGGCGCTCACACGGTACGATTTTTCGTCGCCGTGAACAGCTTGAATGGAACGCAGAAACCTTTCGCATCCTGTCTATTGATGGAGGCGGAATAAAAGGCATCTTGCCTGCCGCCGTTCTGTCGGAATGCGAACGGCGTTTCTTGAATGGCGGATCGGCAGCCTCCTACTTTGATATGGTGGCAGGTACGTCCACCGGTGGCATAGTTGCCCTCGGATTGAGTACCGGCATGCGCGCCGCCGAAGTCTTGGACATCTATCTTTCCCACGGAGCGACGATCTTTCCTAAAGGCTGGACCCCGCCCTTCGCCATCGGTCGCGCCGCAAAAACGTTTTATGGGTTTGCCAGAGACCTGTCCGTATACCGTTATGATCGGGAGCCCCTGGAGCGTGCACTGAGGGATTGTTTTGGAAACCGGACCTTGGGCGACGTCGACCTCCGGCTGAACATTCCAACATTTGACGGGTTCAACGAGGTGAACGTTCTAAAGACGCCGCACCACCCCGACTTTCGGCTCGACTGGCGAGAGGAGCTCGTTACGGTCGCGCTTGCGACGTCAGCCGCTCCGACATTCTTTTTAACCTATCGAAATGGCACACGACACTTTGCCGATGGTGGTGTCTGGGCGAACAATCCAGCCATGCTGGCACTCGTTGATGCGCTGTCTTGTTTTGATCTCGATCGGCATTCCGTCGACATGCTCTCTCTTGGGTGTGGCGAACAGGACCTTCGCATGTCAGATGGTCAAATCAAGTGGGGCGGGATGTTCCATTGGAGAACCATCATCGAAACAGCCATGCATCTTCAAAGCCAAAATGCACTTGGCCAAGCAGGTCTACTTATTGGAAGAGATAGACTGCTGCGTGTGACGACGGCGCCGTCACTCGTCCCGATTGCCATGGACGATTTCGAACGCGCACGTAATGAGCTTCCTGGTCAAGCTCAGCGGCTCGTTGAGGAGAATGCCGAGCGGCTGGAGGCCTTCTTTGATACGGAAAGGCCAAAGGTGACCTTCTATCATGGTCAACGGTCACCTAAATCTGCTTGAACGGA
>NZ_JASMWN010000025.1:0-65871 GCF_032595355.1 Sedimentitalea todarodis
TGCCGCTTCCGCCCTTGACCAGATCGGCCCCGTTCGCGCCGCCCTGGTCCTCGTCATGAAAGATATCGTCGCCCTTGCCGAGATAGATCTTGTCGCGTCCCATCCCGCCCCAGACCTGATCATTGCCATCGCCGCCATAGAGCGTGTCGGAATGCAGGCCACCAGAGATGCGATCTGCGCCGGCGCCGCCCTTGATCAAATCATCACCCAGCTCGCCATAAAACGTGTCGTTTCCGCCGCCGCCATGGATCCGGTCGTTTCCGCTTCCGCCCTTGACCAGATCGGCGCCGCCGCCGCCGCCTTGTTTGCTGTCATGAAAGACATCGTCGCCCTTGCCGAGATAGATCTTGTCGCGTCCCATCCCGCCCCAGACCTGATCGTTTCCGCCGCCGCCATGGAGCGTGTCGGAATGGATGCCGCCAGAGAGGGTGTCATCGCCTGCGCCGCCCTTGATCATGTCCTTGCCCGACTCGCCATGAAACGTGTCGTTTCCGCCGCCACCATGGATCCGGTCTTTACCGTTGCCACCCCTGACCAGATCGGCGCCGGTTGCGCCGCCTTGCTTGCTGTCACGAAAGACATCGTCGCCGTTGCCGAGATAGACCTTGTCGCGTCCCATCCCGCCCCAGACCTGATCATTGCCACGCCCGCCATGGAGCGTGTCGGAATGGATGCCGCCATGGAGGATATCATCGCCCGCGCCGCCCTTGATCCTGTCGTTGCCCCGATCGCCATGGAGGGTATCGGCGCCGTCCCCGCCCCGGATGCGATCGCGCCCACCACCGCCATGGATGGTGTCGTCAAACGCGCTGCCGATCAGCGTGTCGGCGCCGCTGGTCCCCTGGGTCTGCGGCACCGACAACTGGATCCGGTCAGGGGTCGCCAGCCCGCCTGGCCAGATATCCTGAACGGAAAGCGGTTTGCCGTCCCGGCTGCGGATGTCGATCAGGGTCTCGCCGAACCGCAGGATCAGGCCGGTATCGCTCGGTGTCAGGATGAGCTGATCCAGGCTGCGCAGCATTGGAAACCGGGTCAGATCCAGCTGGTCGCTGCCGGGCTCGAAATCGGTGATAACGAGCGTGTTCCCGGTCGGGTGCAGCACGAAAATATCGGCACCGGCGCCGCCTGTCAGAATGCCGCCGCTGGCATCGGAGACGAGAATGTCGTTTCCCGCCTGCCCGCGCAACGTGGTCTGTCCGGCGCTGCCCAAAAGCAGGTCGCTGCCCTCCGTGCCCGAGAGCGGGACATCCTGCTCTGTGCCACTGGCCTTGATCACCGTTCCGAGCGCACCCAGCGGCAGCGTGAACTGTGACAGCCCGCCTTCGGTTCCGGAACTGACAAAGACCTGGAGCGCGTCACCGATCCGGACAGCAGTGAGCCCGGTGACATTCGCAAGCCCCAGCCCGGTGTCATGGATCAGGGTCTGCATATGCACCAGCTGCCCCTCCGGCAGCAGGTAGAACAGGCTGAGCCCGTCATCCGCCCCGCCCGCCAGAACAAAGACATGACCGTCGGCCTCGACCACCTCGAGCGCGGTGACCCCGTCAAAGCGCGTGGCGCGGGTGTCCAGGATGTGATCGGTCGGGATCAATGTGCCGTCGGCCGCCAGTTGCATCACGCTGAGGGAATTGCTGCCTGCGGCGGCCAGGACCACCCAGGTTGCGCCATGGGCGGTCACGGTTTCAAGCGCAGTCGGCAGGGCGAGGCCAAGCCCATCCGCGATTCCGCAGCTGTCCCTTTGCGTCAACTGGCCGGTGTCGGCGTTGATCCGGTAGCTGCGCACACCGGACCCGCTGTTGTCGGCGGTGAGCAGAAACCGGACGCCCCCGGCTTCGGTCTGGTTCAGCAGGACCGGGCTGTCCGGATCCAGCGTGGCCATCGGGGCCGCAAAGCCGATCTCGCTGTCCAGCGCGCCGTTTCCCGAAGACAGCCAGCCGGCAAGATCCCCGGTGTCGGCATCAACGGTATAGAGTGCCGTGCGCCCGCCTGTCAGGGTGACGGTTGTCAGCGCGTCATGGGTCTGTGTCGTGGGTCCGGGCAGATCGATCTTGCCGGCCTTTGACAGTGCGCCATCGTCCGCGATGCGATAGCGGATCAGCTTGCCCGCACCGGTGCCGGACAGGATCAGCTGGGTCTGTCCGTCCACATCGACCGCATCAAAGGATCCGATCCCCATGCCCCAGACCGAGAAATAGGTGCTGTCTGCAAGACGTGCCAATGTCCCGGTTTGCGACAGCGTCCAGGCGCTTACACCGCCGCTCTGCCCGGTTGTGGCAAAGAGGAGGCTGCCAGCCTCGGTCGTGACGATATCGATGTCGCGCAGATCTCCATCCAGAAGCGCATCGCCGGTCGCGATCCGGCCTACCAGTTGCAGTGTCATCTGTTCTCACCACCTCATAACCCGCAACGAGGATGACCGCCCGGAATGCCAAAAGACGGGACGCAATTGCGGCCAAACCGGGAAAAATAGCTAGAATGCGTTGCATCCGGGGGCTCGCGGTCCTGGGGTGAACAGGGGGTGAATCGCCCGCGCGCCGGGTTAGGACAGGCTTGAGGGCTGCGGCTGCAGGGTGCGCGGGTTCCGTTCCAGCACAGGAGAACCCGGATGCCGGATACCTCACCGATCCTCGCCCTGCCCTTTCTGATGCCAAGCCAGGCACAGAAACACGTGACCCATAACGAGGCGCTGCGGCGGCTGGATATTGTCGTGCAACTAAGCGTCGCGGGGTTTGATGCGACAACCCCGCCCGCAGCCCCCGAAGAGGGCGAGGTTCATGCCCTGTCGGCCAACCCGGAAGCGGCCTGGGCCGGTCAGGCGCAGGCCCTGGCGGCGTGGCTGGACGGAACCTGGCATTTCGTGGCGCCGCAGGAGGGCTGGCGGGCCTGGGGCCGCGCGGAAGCGCAGTTGCGCATCTGGAACGGCGGGGCCTGGGTCTTGCCGCAGGCAGAGACAGAAAACCTTGCAGGGGTGGGTATCGGCACCGCGTCGGATGCCACCAACCGGCTGGCAGTGGCATCCGATGCGGCGTTGCTGACCCATGACGGTGCCGATCACCGGCTGAAGATCAACAAGGCGGATGAAGGCGATACCGCCTCGGTCGTGTTCCAGTCGAACTGGACGGGACATGCCGAGATGGGTCTGGCCGGGGTAACGGACTTTGCGATCAGGGTGTCAGGCGACGGGACCGACTGGACCGAGGCACTGCGGTTTGACGGGATCACGGGCAAGGCGGGCGGGGCCGCAGTGCAGGCATCTGCCGAGGATACGGCCATTGGAGCCCTGATGACGGTGGGGGCTTTCGGGTTGGGTGATACGCTGATCCCGACGACGGATTTTGACTCGCTGTCTGCGAGCGGCTTCTATTTCAATCAGGGGACTGCGGCCAACGGGGCCCCCGACGGGGCCGGGGGATGGCACGTGATCCACCTGCAACATGCCAACGCGGCCCGCAGCCAGATCGCGTTCCGCCCCGGCAAGATCCGGTTTCGTCGCTATGTCGGGGGCGATTGGGATACCTGGTCCACCGTCTTCTCCCAATCCGAGCTCCTGGGAACCGTGAGCCAGTCCGGGGGCACGCCGACCGGGGCGGTGATCGAGCGCGGCAGCAACGGCGATGGCGATTACATTCGTTGGGCGGACGGCACCCAGATCTGCACCAATGCCAACGCCCCGATCACCACCGCTCCCGCGGATTTTACCGGGGCGGTCACCAGGATCGATGGTGACAAGCTGTGGATCGGAAGATGGTTCTGACACCGCAAAAGTGACAGGGGGCTCTGCCCCGCCGCCCTGCGGGCGACTCCCCCGGAGTGTTTTTCCAAAGCTGAAGACTGAACGGGACTGCACATTCAGCTTTGCTCAAATACTCCGGGGAGTTTGAGGGGCAGCGCCCCTCATGATCCGTGCCGTGAGGCACACGTGGAAATGTTTCAGTCGCGGGAATAGACGTCTTCGTAACGGATGATGTCATCTTCGCCCAGGTAGGTCCCGGTCTGCACCTCGATCAGCACCATCGGTACTTTTCCGGGGTTTTCCATCCGGTGTACCGCACCCAGCGGGATGTAGACCGACTGGTTCTCGGTCACCAGTTTCACGTCGTCATCCACGGTGACCTTGGCGGTTCCTTCCACCACGATCCAGTGTTCCGAGCGATGATGGTGCGATTGCAGGGACAGCGCGGCGCCGGGATGCACCACGATGCGCTTGACCTGGAACCGCTCGCCGATCACCAGGCTTTCGAACCAGCCCCAGGGCCGGTGATCCTTGGGAAAGCTTTCCGCCTGCTTGGCCTTTTTTGCCTTGAGCGCGGCCACCGCCTGTTTCACATCCTGCGCGCGGGATGCATCGGCCACCAGGACCGCATCAGGCATCGCCACCGTGATGATGTTCTTCAGCCCGATCCCGACCACTTCCAGCGCGTCGTCCTCGCTGCGCAACAGGGTGTCGTCGCAATCCAGCGCCGTGGCCGGCCCGGACAGGGCCACCCCGCGCGCATCCGGCCCGGTTTCGCGCCAGACCGCATCCCAACCGCCCAGATCCGACCAGCCGGCGGCAAAAGGCACCACCGACAGGTTGTCGGCATGTTCCATCACCGCGTAGTCGATCGAGATGTCATTCGCGTCTGCCCAGGGCGCGGGGGCGAGCCGCAGGAAACCCAGATCGGGTTTGCCCTGATCCACGGCCGCCTGCACCGGATCGACCAGAGCGGGGGCATATGCGCGGAATGCCTTGAGAATCGCCGCGACCGAAAACAGGAAGATCCCGGCATTCCACAGGTAGGTGCCCGCCGCCAGCATCTCTTCTGCCCGCGCGGCATCGGGTTTTTCGACAAAGCGGGACAATGCCAGTGGCCGGGCCGCGAAATCCCCCGGATCCTCGGCCAGTTCCAGGTAGCCATAGCCGGTTTCCGCATGGGTCGGCTTGATCCCGAAGGTGACCAGTTGCCCGGCCTCGGCCGCGCCCGTCCCGGCCTCTATGGCGGCGCGAAAGGCAGCGGCGTCCGGTACGACGTGATCGCTCGGTGCCACCAGCATCAGCGCGTCGGGGTCGGTTTTTTCCAGCCACAGGGCCGCGGCCAGAACCGCAGGCGCGGTATTGCGCCCTTCCGGTTCGATCAGGATCGCCGCCGGATCGATCCCCGCCTCGGCCAGCTGTTCGGTCACGATGAAGCGGAAATCGGCATTGGTCAGCACCATCGGTGCCGCGAAATCCGGCCCTGAGAGGCGGGTTGCGCTGGCCTGAAACAGGGTGGTGTCGCCGATCAGCGCGGCAAACTGTTTCGGATAGCTTTTGCGTGAAAGCGGCCACAACCGGGTGCCGGAGCCCCCACAGAGCAGAACGGGTGTGATCATTGGGACTTGTACTCCTGAACTCTCTCGGCGCGTCCTGTGCATATCTCCTGAATATGACGCTCGGTTCAAGCAGGTAATTCGGGCCGATGTCGCGCCTGCGCTCTGTTGGTCTTTTCCGTGGGCACTCCTATAAGAGGCGCACATGCGACAGGCCCGGAGAATCCCCATGCCCCGACTTCTTCACACAGTGAACCCCTGTTTTCCGCGCTCGGGGCACCGGTTCCTGCGCAGCATCTGCCAGGCCTATTTCGGCAAGGACATGAAATTCAAATCCATGCACATGGTGAAGGATCGTGGCATCGAGGATGCCAACTATATCAAGGATCACGACTTTGGCCTGTGCAACGACACACCCGACCGCGCGGTGACACCAGAGGCGCAATACCTGATACAATACCGGCATCCGCTGGAAAGCGTGCAATCCTATTTCGAATTCCGGGTGCATCACGGGCACAACGAGGACAGCGCCGAAAGCTGGGCCGAATTCCTGCCCTGGGGCGTGGAATACTGGAAGGCTTTCGTGGGCAAGTGGTGCCTGGATGCCGAGCGGTTGCAGGGCGTCCGTTGTCATGTCGTGCGTTATGGCGATCTCTATGCGGATACGATGGGCAGCGTTGAATCGGCCGTCACCTTTCTGACCGGTGCACAGGAAGATATTGATCGCGCCCGGCTTGAGACGGCGGTGGGCCGGTTTACCGGCGGATTTGCCCGCTATGCACAGGAACAGTCCGAGGGCGCACGCCCGGTCAAACGGGCGCGTGACATCCGCGATTTCCGGTATTTCGATGACTCGCTCTATGACATCGAAGACAGCCTGGCCGAGGACTATCTGGCGCCGTTGGGTCTGACCCGGCTGACAGAGGCGGCCTGAGCCAGCGCGGTTTTGAGAGGGACTGTTGCATGAACTGGCCGAGGCATGGATCCTGGGCATTTTGCGGCTGAGCAGAGGCGTACAAAAACAGCCGTCCAGGTGTCACCCTTTCCCCGCGGTTATCGTTCTTTGCGCAGAACGGGCGCGGAAAGCGGAGCGGCCAGCCGCCCTGCAGGCCGCGCGTGGGGATGTTGCCAGGTGTTCCATCCCGGATGATCACATCGCCGGTGCGGGTCGCAAGGAACGTCGCAACAGGCTTTGACACGGGTTTCCAAATCCAGGCACAATCCGCATGATGCCAACCGCGGAGAATTCCTTTGCTGTCCCGAGTCCTGTTTTCCGTTCTCATCTGGATTGCCATGTTGCCTGCCGGCGTGCTGGCGGCAGACAATCAGACGCCGCTGCGGGTCCATTTCATCGATGTGGGACGCGGCGATGCAACGCTCTTCGAATATCCCTGCGGAACCATCCTGTTCGATGCCGGAGGCGACCGCCGCAAGGCCCGGAAGCTGACCGATTATCTCGACGCTTACTTTGACAGACGCCGGGATCTGCCGCGCCGGATCGACCTGTTCGTTCTCAGCCACAGCCACCCGGACCATACCCGCTATGCCGATGACGTCATCAAGCGCTACGAGATCGGAACATTGCTGACAAACGGCCATCTGGACGAAGGCAGTCTGGAGAAGATGCAATTCTCGAAACTCCTGGCAAAGCACTCCGGGATCGAGCACCGCGAGGTGGATACCGAGACGATTCCACCCGGCGGACTGTCCTTGCCGCTCGCCCGGGACCTGGGCTGCACCGGGGGGCCGGAGTCCGACATTCGCCTCCTGTGGGGGGACTCCAGGCCGAAACCCGCAGACTGGAGCAAGAAACAATACGCGCAAGAGAACAACCACTCCGTTGCCCTGATGGCCTCCTGGGGCGACACGCGGACCCTCCTGACAGGCGATATGCAAAAAGCCGCTCTGCTCGACATGCTCGACAAGGATGCGGCAATCTTGGCAGATGTGGATCTCTACCAGGTCAGCCATCACGGCGTCCCCTCGGGGATCGTGGCTGAGTTCGACGACCACATCCGGCCCCGGATCGCTGTGCTCTCGCGACCGGCCAACCTGGCCTGGCAGGCCAGGACACTGGAGCGGTACAACGCCCTGATCCGTGGGCATCGGGACCCCATCCGGGTTCCCGTCTGGGCCTACGACGGGTCCCAACAGGCCATGGACGCGCTCGATGACAGGTCCCTGGCGGATGTCACGTTCGCGAAGGATCACCTCCGAAGAGAGAAGAAGGCCGGCAGCTCGGTTCTGACCTCCGCAGTCTACTGGACCGGCATCGACGGCACTGTCGTCGTCGAACTGACACCGCTGGGCGACCTGTCGGTGCATATGGGGGGGCAGGAACAATAGGACCGGCTACGGCGAGCCCCCCGCGTCTTGTCGCCAGGGCAGGCAGAAGCTGTCGGCCCTGACATAGCCCTTGCGCAGAAGGATTTTCGCGGAACACCCCTGCGGTCAAGGTCTTGCCGGGCCCGCGCCTATTCGGCGGCGACCTTGTGAATCTGCTTGATTGCGGTTGTGGAAATACGGGGGGTGCGGCTCAGATAGACGACCTCGCAGAGATCCGACAGGAAATCAAATTGTCCGCTCCAGTCGTCGCCCATTGTGAAGACGTCGATCCCGTGGGTCACGATATCGTCGCGCTTCTGCTCCCAGTCATGTTCGGGGATGATCGCGTCGACGTAGGTGATCGCCTCCAGAAATTCCCGGCGCTGCGCATAGTCGAAATGCGATGCCTTTTCCTTCTTGGCATTGAAACTGTCCGACGACAGGGCGACGGTCAGGTGATCGCCCATCTCTCGCGCGCGCTTGAGCAGCAGGAGATGACCATAATGCAGCGTGTCAAACGTGCCGTATGTGATAACTTTCTTCATCGCTCTTTCTCTGAATTGATTTGACGTCTTGTAACACGACTGTAACCCGATTGTAACAAGGTTTGCGGGCCGCGTCCCATCCCGCTGATCGCCAGTCCGCACCCCGGCCTGCCACGGCATCCTGCGGTCTCCACCCGCGACTATGGCGGTCCGGCGGCTCCTGATGTAGATGAAAGGCGAATCTTGCCCGTCGGGCCAACACTCCAACGTATCCAGAACACCCGGGCCTCATGACACGCACCACTTTGCACATCGGGACGACCAAGACCGGCTCCAGCAGCATCCAGCAGTTTCTCGCCACCAACCGCGACGCCTTGCAGCGCCAGGGCGTGCTGTATTCCAAGGCTCTGGGGAAGGTGTCGCACAACGTCATTCCGGTGGCGTCAAAGGGACGGCTGGCGTCGACCGACCACCAGAGAATGTTCAAGATCACCACTGAAAACGAATACCGGACATTCGTCGCCGAACGGCGCAAACGCCTGACCCGGGAAATTGACAGGGCCCAGCCCGGGCACATCCTGATCTCGAGCGAACACATGCATTCGCGCTGTTTCACCGCCGCGCATTTTTCGGGACTCAAGACATTGCTCGCCCCGGCTCTCGAGGGCCGGGACCTGCAGATCCTGGTCTACCTCCGGCCCCAAATCGAGCATGCTATCTCGCTCTATTCCACCATGCTCGCCCATGGGCTGAATCAGGATATCGACAGTTTCATCGAAGACCGGATGTTCGGCCCGAAGCGGCGATATCACGACTTCCGCAAGCTGATCCGGATCTGGCAGCGCGCCTTCCCGCAAGCGACGATGACAGTCCGCGCCTTTGATGCGGTAAAGACCTTGCCCGAAGGGGTGATTTCGGACTTCACGCAGGTCACCGGGCTGGACGCCGATGGACTCGAATATCTGCCGCGCGTGAACGAGAGCCTGGACGCCTGGTCGGCGGAGGCGCTGCGGCGGCTCAACGCGATGATGCCGCCATTGCCCGGAGGCGATATCAAGAAGGTAAGGAACTGGTTGCGTGGGCACGGGCGCAGGGGACGCCTGCTGCCCGATCCGGCCCTGTCGCGGCGGTTCCAGGAGAGCTTTGCCGCCGAGAATGATTGGGTCATGGCGCGTTTTCTGGCGGATGTTCCCGACGCGCTGGAGCCGAACTGGGAGCGCCTGACTGTCGCGACCCCACGCCCCGAGATTTCCGAAGGAGAGCTGCGCGGGATCGTCGATCAGGCGATGGCGCAATAACTATGCTGTTCGCGACCGCCAACAGGCCGCTCGGGTTTGCCGTTCCATCCCGGCTCGCGCCGCGTTCTCGCCTGTCCGACCTATTGCTGCGGCGAATTCTGCGCCGGAAAATGAGCCTTGACCACGGTGGCGGGCTGACCAAAATGGCCAATCGGCAGGCGGGTTCTTCGGGCGGGGATATGCCGTCTGGATCCAAAGAAGGAGTGGCGAGACCATGAAAATGTTATTGCGCAAGGCGCTCCTGACCTACCGGCCAATCGACACCCGCCTGCGCAGGCTTCCCTCCTATGCCCGGCTCTCGCGCATGTTGCAGCAGCGCTATAACATCATGATGTCCGATCAGCGCAACATCGTGATCTCGGACCAGGACAGCATCATGATGTCCGACCAGGACAACAGCGTGATCTCGGACCAGGACAACATGATGATGCCCGACCAGGACAACAGTCCGGCGCCAGCCAAGGAAAAAATCCCGGCCCCAGGCAAGGAAAAAATTCGCGCGAAAAGCAAGAGTCCCGGCCAAAGCAAAGGCGATGCGGCAGCGGCCTATTACGCGGCGAATATTGACCGCGTCTCGCCTTCTCCAGATACGATCCTCTTCGAATGCTACTGGGGCAAAAAATTCGGTGAAAGCCCGTTGGCGCTCTATCGTGAACTCGTACGCACCCATCCGCGCGGCAGCTTCCGCATCCACTGGACAGTGGCTGGCAATGCGCAGCCCCCGGCGGAGATCGCAGCGAATCCCGACGTCACACTGGTGCGGGTGCGCTCGAAAGAATACGGGCATGCCCTTCTCGCCTCCGGCCTGCTGGTGAACAACGTCACCTTTCCGCCCTATTTCATCCGCCGCCCCGGACAGCGCTACTGCAATACCTGGCACGGGGTACCGATGAAGGCGATGGGGCGCGATATGGCCGCGCCGATGATCTCGATGGCCAACACCCAACGCAATTTCCTTCAGGCGGACCTGCTGCTGGAGATGAGCGACTTCTACCACGAGGCCATGTTCCACTCCTACTATGTTGAGCAGCTCGCGGCGCGGTCGTTGCTGCCCTGTGGCGCGCCGCGGGTCGACGACGTGCTGACGCCCAGGATTCCAGCGGCCGAGCTGCGGGCGCAGATCGGCATCGCCGAGGGGCAGACGGTGGTGCTGTTCGCGCCGACCTGGCGGGGTAATTCCACCGCGATCGATCCGGTTTTCGGCGATCAGGCCAGGCTCTGGGCGCAGATCGCCCGGGAACTCGGCGAGGATCACTTCGTGCTGTTCTCGGCGCACCAGATGGTAAAGGTCGACAAGGCCGAGCCGGTTCCGAACGGGGCGTTGCTGCCTGAGAACACGAATATCAACGACGTCCTGACCGTCGTCGACGTCATGGTCAGCGACTATTCGAGCATAATCTTCGACTTTCTGCCCGCCGACCGCCCGATCGTCCTGTTCACTCCCGATATAGAGCAGTACCGGCAGGATCGCGGGCTGTACCTCGAACCAACCGACCTGCCCTGCGCCGAGACCTGCGATCTGCCCGGCCTGATCGCTGCGATCCGCGCCGCGCGGCCGCCTTCGGATTTTCCTGGCTGGCCGGAGATGCAGACACGCTTCGTACCGCTGGAGGATGGCCAGGCGGCCGTCACCGCGCTGGCGGCGCTGCTCGCTCCGGTAGCTATGGGGCCGCAGCGCGAGCCCAACCGGCGACAGCGGCTGCTCATTGCGCCGGGCGGCCTGGTCCCGAACGGCATCACCACGTCCCTGAAGAACCTGATCGCCAATCTCGACTACGACCGGTACGATCCTTACATCCTGATAGAAGCAGCGGTGATGGACCAGGATGTGGCGCGCCGTCAGCAGTTCGAGGAGTTCGATTCGCGCTGCAATTGGATCCTGCGCAGCGGCGACATGCTGCTCACCGCCGAGGAGAAGCCGATCTACCACGCCTTCCGTCGGGGGGACGACTGGCTGGGAGACGCGGAAATGGCGGTGATCCGCCGGATTTTCGAGCGCGAGAATGCTCGGGTGTTGGGCACCGCGCGGTTCGATGTGTCGATCGAATTCGGCGGCTATGCCCCTTTCTGGACCGCGCTGATGGCCTGTTCGAACGCAACGCGCAAGGTTTGCTACCAACACAATCATTTGTGGGCGGAATACACCAATCTGGATGCCTCGCGGAACCAGCGCCAGCTGTACGGTGTGTTCCTGACCTATGGCTGGTTTGACCAGATCGTCGCCGTTTCGGACGAAACGCGAATGGTTAACGAAACACATTTGGCACGCTTCTACCCGGATGGCTCGAAGGCCTGCACTGTGCGCAACACGATGAACATGGCGCGGGTGCTTGAGCGAAAGCGGCTCCCGGTCGTTCTGGCCCATCCTGCGGTTGCGCCACTGTTCCAGAGTCCTGAACTGTTCCGTTTCATCGCGCTCGGCCGACTCTCGCCCGAGAAGCGCTATGATCGGATGATAGGGGCGCTGGCACGCATCGCGCCTGAGCATCCCAATGCGGTGCTGCTGATCTGCGGCTCGGGTCCGCTCAAGGACAAGCTGCTCCAGTTCGCGCGCCGCAAGGGCGTGGCCGAACAGGTGCGTTTCCTCGGCCAGGTTCACAATCCCTATCCGCTGCTCGCCAATGCCGATGTCTGCGTGATGTCCTCGGATTACGAAGGGCAGCCGATGACGCTCCTGGAGGCGCTTTCCCTCGGCGTACCTTGCATCGGCACCGACATTCCAGGCATTCGCTCGGTGCTGAAGGATGGACGGGGACATATCACCGATCCGACCGAGGAGGCCTTCGCCGCGACGATGAAAGCCGCGATCGAGGGTCGTCTGCCGAAGTTCGTGGCGGCGGATATTGGCGGCGAATATACTGATACGACGATGGACGAATTCTATCGCAACGTCTGCGGTCGGTAGGGCCGAGTTCCGGCAGGACGGGTGTGCCGTCGATGTACCGGCGGCTTCTGCTCTGCAGACGAGGCGGTTCGAAACCGCGGTTCTGGTCAAACCCGCGGTTGCGCCACCGAAAATCGCTTTGGCGAGAGGTAGGAAAGTGTGAGCAAAGACAATTTGCAGGCGGGCGACGGTCAGGTCGTCACCCAACCTGGCACAAGGGGCTTTGCATTCGCAACGACGGGAAAACTGTATACCGATCTTGCACGCAGGGCTGCTCGAACGATCCGTACAGTCATGCCAGATGCGTTGATCGATCTCTTCACCGACCAGGATACTTCCGACGACGTTTTTGACAAGATTCACAGTCTTCCAGACAGTTGGCGTCGACCGAAAATGTACGCGGTGCGCTGCTCCAGGTTCGAGCGCACCATCGTCCTTGATGCTGATATAGTCTTGCTTGCCGATGTTTCGGATGTCTTCGATGTTCTGGACCGTTTTGACATTGCCGGCGTGTTGGGAAACAACCGGGAACCGGGAATGACGCCACCGGATCCCCTGGTTCCAAACTGCTTGCCCGTTATCAACAGCGGCGTCTTGGCGGTTCGAGCGTCCGCGAAGTTGCAGGAGTTTGCGCTTGCGTGGGAGAACGACGTCAGATCCGAAAACGCCTTGCTTGATCAACCGGCGTTTCGGAAACGCCTTTATCTGAGCAATCTCGATTTCGCAGCGTTGGGGCTAAACTACAATTGCATCCAGCTCCGCTTTCTTGATGTCTGGTCAGCCAGTATGGGGGCACCAAGAATCCTGCATGTCCGGTCCCTCCACGATGACTACCCTGGAAATCCGGAAGAGCCATTCAACTTGACAGAAGTTCTTGGTGAGGAGCGCGCCGAACACATAGCAAGTCTGTTGGCTGCCGATTGGTCTCTTGGGGGGGATGCCGAAAGGGTCGTCATAACCCCGATGAAGAGACGAACAGATTGTCTGGACGCGCTGAAGAAAAACATTGGATCCCAGGCTGTTTCAGCGGAGGAAGCCCGGGTTCCGGGGTCTGCTTTGGACCAGCATAAACGGAATCAAGGCTCGACACCGAAGATGCAGGCGCGCGTGCGAGAGATGCGCTTGCGGATGCGCGATGCGAACGCGTTTGCCTATCAGGCGGCGATACTTGCGGCTGCGAGTCGACAGACGCCACTTCGGATCTGCGTTGTCGGTGCAAAAGACGGGAAACACGGAGACCCGATCTATGAAATCATCCGGTCTCACCTTCGTTCCTCGTCGGACTTGTTGCTTTTTGAGCCGCAGGAATACCTGCATCCGTTTCTCGCGAAGAACTACAGCTTTCACCCGTCACACCGAATAATCGGAGCCGCAATCGGCCCGGAGCAGACTGTTAAGCTGCACGCTATTCATCCCGAGCACTGGAAACGTTTCAATCCCGAATGCGGATCAAAATGGCCCTCGTACCGGGCTCCCACAGCGATAACGACCAGCGATAGAGGAACTGTCCTGACGTGGATCAAAACACACCTGCCGGAAGAGCCGGACCCGGAGCGCCTGATTGTAGAATTGGATGTACCTTGCGGGCCACTGGTGACGTTTCTGCAGGACGCCGGACGGGACACGAAAATCGATGTGTTGCAGGTTGACGCCGAAGGGTTTGACGATGAAGTGATCTATGCTTGCAGCACGAAAGTAACCCAGCCTTCGGTTGTTCGGTTCGGAAAATCCAATCTTTCGGCTGAACGTCTTGAACGCTTGATGACGTCCCTTTCTGACCAATACCTTTTGCAAGAGTTGGGACGGGACATGATGGCAGTGCGACGCGTTTGAGCTACGCGCCTTGACTTGAGCCGATGTGCTGCGTCTGAATGGGCTGCAAGTCCGAATGTCGATTAAAGATGGCGTTTCATGAAGGCTTTGAAGTTGGCCTTGAAGTCCTCGGTCTTGTCCTTGTCGATCAGCTTTCGCAGGCTGCGGCTGGCCATCGTCTCGGTCGGTTCGAACCCGGCCTTGCGGGCATGGGTGATCAGCTGCGCCGAGCTGTCCTCGACCGACGCTGCGAGATGCTCGTATTTGATCAGCCAGCACAGATCGGGATTGGCCTTGGCAATGCGGCGGACAACCTGGGTCTGCCGGATCACCCCCGGCAGCGCCTCGAGAATGGCAAGGTTCAGCGCCTTGGTTGGCAGTTTGACGTCGGCATAGAGATCTCCGTCCTTCGTGGTCGCCTCGTGGCGGTGCCAAACGTCGGTCATATTGGCGACCGCGCGCGAGATAGCCTGTTCGAGGCTGTTGCCGCGCACAAGCGCGACCAGGTTCACCCTGTCGAACCGTTCTTGTGCCCAGTCGATGATGTTCTGTACTGCTTTTTGGGGGGCCACCGCCTCTGCGCCGCGGATGTAGCTGTCGATCTTCGGTGCGTAGCTGACCATCAGCTTGACGGCCCCAATGCCAGGGGCATCAGGTTTCACGCCGCGGGCGATTTGATCGAGCACGTCGGCCTCGGTCAGCCCCTCGCGGGTATTCCTTCCGACAATATCGAGAAAATATTCTCTGGGGGCACCCATGCCGCCGAGGCTTTCGATGTCGCGGCACAGCAGAGTCGACCCCGACCGCTGAGAGGCGAGGACGAGGGTGATTGCGCGAAGCTCATGCGTCATTGAAGCCATCCGTCATAATATGCCGGCCCATGCCTAGACGATTTTCCCGGGAGGGGCCAGAAGTCAGCGTCATGCCGAAACCTGATCGCCTTTTGATGATGTGACGTGCCCCTGCGGCAGTGGTGGCGCAGCCGTCGAAGGAACTCGCGACGACGAGGCCCGCAGATCATCAACACCAAGGCTGTGAAGACACGAATGCCGCTGCGTCATGCGGAGATCGCCGAGACGGATTTGGCGGAGGAGATCTTGCGCTGTTGCGACCGGTTTGAATTTGCCGCCACATGGCGGGCCGACCCCGAGGTGGCAGCGTTGGTCGACAGCTGAGAGCGGCAGGTCAGGCCGGCCAGCGCGGTTCCAGGTATTCAGGGTGATCGGGGAAGTAGGTCTTGATCACCCATTCATTGCCGGCGTTGAAACCTCGCTGGAACGCCCTCGCCAAGTCGGGCGAAGGCTGTTCGCCCCGACCCGCACTGTTTTTCTCCACCCACTTTACAACCTGTTTACGCAAACGCGCGGTCGCGCTCTTTTCCTGATTGACCAAGCGCAACAGATTCTGCCCAGCTTGATTGATCGAAGTATTCGCATTGTCAGGGACTTGCCATTCCGAACCCGAAATATCCAGATCCAGCAATTCACAGAAATCCCCCAGCGTCCCGTCTTTCTGCGAAACAGCCTTGTAGGGACGAACAAAGACGTTCTCGGACCCGAAAACACCTGACCAGCGCCGGATGATGTGCCGAATATTGAAGTAGGGGCGGAATTCGGGTTTCATTCGGCTTCTTACGAAATCATCAAGGGAATTCTGGTAACCGCCCCGCAGGACGGTCGAATAAAGGGACGTGATCTGATCCAGCTGTGGACGGATGTACACGATCACCCGCACGCTGGAGAATTCACTGCAGAACAAATCCTTGAATCTTTCGATGTCCACTCTTTTTGGCATGCGAGAGTGCAGGTGTTCAGACGTGATTACGACCTCTCGACACTCTGGGGCTTGCGCGATTTCATTCCTGTAGGCGGCGACCGTATTCCGGCGAAAAGCAGCATGCGCCTCGGGCGTTGCCATGTCGAACAAACCCGCCAGGTCGGAACTTGCGCCGAATGGAAGCGATGCAAGTGGTGCCCTGAGATGCAGCTCCTTGCCGAGAGAAATAGGAACCAGGATGCCCGCCTGTCCGAGCGTGGCCCGGTTGACGGCCAGAAACGTCTGGATGCTGCTTGACCCAGTCTTGGTGGTTCCGATGTGGACGGTCAGTTTCATGGAGTGGCTTTCCGTTCCGAACGGGGGCATGTTCCGGGTCCGGTGGGGCCTTTGGCTGAACCCTCCGGGCACCGCGATTTGCACCCTATCGGGAGCGAGGTCAAGAGGTCTGACGCAGGAGAGTTCCGGAGGGGGCAGAATAGTACGCCAGGGGCTGATCCTGGCTCCTGCGTGGTGCAGAATCTGTAGATCGTTGGCCTCGGGACAACGAACAGTTCTGCCAGGTCCGGGGCGCGCCCCGATCGCTGACGGAACAGGCACCGGTGGCCTGCCTGCATGCGCATTCTTTCTGTTGTTTTTCAGTAAGTTCAGGCGGTTTTCCACGGCGTTTGCCCTTTGGCCGGGCAATGGCCGTGCCTTCTTTCGTCCGCAACCGGATCAGATCGGCCTCAAAGCGCGCGGAAAGCCACACAAACGCGTCATCATCGCAATCGCGATCATCAGAACCAGCATCCTGAAAAAGATCTCAGAATACAGAAGACAGGGCCGTCGGGGCGGGTACATCCCCAGAGCCGTTCTGATGCAGGGTGAAGAGGTCGGCTGCAATCTGCCAGCCACCGCTGGAATTGGACACGACAAAGCCTGCATCCTTCATCTGCTCAAAGAGATCGTCAAACGCGTCGACCGCTTGGTCCGAAAGCATCTGCAACCGCCAGATGGCCAGGGCGACTGACAACGGGCTTGAGTGAAGCTGCAGGTTTGGCGTATCGATCGCGCAGTGAAAATCGTACTTTGGCACCTGCCAATTGCCGTAGTTTTCCTCCAGATGACGGGCTGGATTGACGGGCGCTTTCACGCTGACCCCATCCAGATCGCAAAACACCAGGCTAAATTCCGAATTGACCCAACGAAACATAGAAGATCCGTGCCAGATCTGACCTTCATCGCGATAATGCAAGAAAATGTCGGAGACAATGCCGCTCAGATGACGGAGCTTGAAGATGACCGGCAATTTTTTCAGTTCAAGCGCTCCCGAAGGCGATCTGGTGAATACGATTTGATCTTGCGCCGCGATACAGCGGAAAGGCGGGCTGTCATGTAGCAAATCGCCCAACCTGATTGGGTCGATCTCATCGGCAAACAGACCTAAATCAATGTCATAATCATGCTCGAGGATACGCCCTTCACGGACCGAGCCAAGAAGAGTTCCGGACAATATGAAAGGACTGAACCCGTTGCTTTGCAGAAGCTCCAACGTATCGCGTAAGGCGTGCTTCGCCGCATCGCGCGTGAACTCCTTCTTGACGATAGGCCCCTTTTTGACGATAGGCCCGGTGCCCCGTTTCGGCGACTTTTTCGATTTCGAATGCCTGCAAGACAAGTTGTTCTGGAGTGCCTGGTCAACATCCTGTCGAAACGTCGAGGCCGCTTTTGAGTAATCTGCCGTGTCAAAGGTGACAATCGTGTCACAGGCCGAAATGAAGCATAATTCGCCCAGAAATGTTTCACGGGATTGATATGTCTTGCGGCGCATAAGAAAGCGTCGAACCGCCACCAATTCCCGGTGATCCATATTTTCACAAAAAAGATAGACCGGGTCGATTGATAGATTAAGCCTCGGCCAGCCACGCCTCATATACCAGGATAACCTGCGCAACCCAGTGATAAAACGATCTTTTGACATATTGGCGAAGTTGTCCCGCGCAAGAACGGGTTCGAATGTAATCAAAAGCGTTGCTGCGTAGGCCAAGATGGCAAGCCCATTTCGCGCAAGCCAGTTATGCCTATCCGTCAAATAGGTGCTTGGGAAAATTTCCAGTAGTATACGCTTGAAATATTTCACTATTTCTGCTTTCCCCATGCTGAGGGCTTTCGTCCTAGTATTTGAGGGTTTTCGTGTCAATCAGCATCCAGTTTCGGGTCTGGCCGGCGTTGTCGCAGAACTCCCACGTGAGGCGTGGCGCCCCTTCCCCGTTGAGTTCGAGCGACCCGGAGGCTCTCAATGATCGCGTGACCCTGACAGGCTGAGCGTCGAACATCCGGTCGAAGGCGACGACCCCCGGCACACGGCGCATTATTCGCGCACCGCAGCAAGCCGGTCGATGGGTTGTGGTGAGCGCGCCCGGGCTCGCCGGGTTAGCCCGCTGCCCGATCCAGGACCTCTTCGGCCCTGTTAATGCAACAGCCCCCTATTTCGCGCGCAGGCTGTCCGGGCTCTGGGACAGGAACCAGTCATAGGTGCCGGCGATCCCCTGATCGAGCCCGATCGAGGCGGTCCAGCCCAACCGGGCCAGCCGGCTGACATCCATCAGCTTGCGCGGGGCGCCGTCGGGTTTGGAGCTGTCAAAGACCAGTTGCCCGGTGAATCCGGTGACGCGGGCCACGATCTGGGCCAGGTCCCGGATGGTGACATCGGTGCCCGAACCGACATTGATATGGCTCAGCATCGGCTGGGTTTCGCGCTGGTAGATGCCCTCGTCCAGATCCATCACAAAGAGGCTGGCGGCGGCCATGTCATCCACATGCAGGAATTCGCGCATCGGCTTGCCCGACCCCCAGATCACCACCTCTTTGGCCCCCTCCTGCACCGCCCGGTGAAACCGCAGGATCAGGGCCGGCAGGACATGCGAGTTTTTGGGATGGAAGTTGTCGCCGGGGCCGTAAAGGTTGGTCGGCATGACCGACCGGTAATCGGTGCCGTATTGCCGGTTATAGCTTTCACAGAGCTTGATGCCGGCGATCTTGGCAATCGCGTAGGGTTCGTTGGTGGGCTCCAGCGGGCCGGTCAGGAGCGCGTCCTCGGCCATCGGCTGCTCCGCCAGCTTGGGGTAGATGCAGGAACTGCCCAGTTGCAGCAGCTTTGTCACCCCGGCGGCATAGGCCTGGTGGATGACGTTGCATTCGATCATCAGGTTTTCATAGATGAACTGCGCCGGATAGCTGTTGTTGGCGACGATTCCGCCGACTTTGGCGGCGGCGAGGATGACCCGGTCGGGGCGTTCGGCCTGCATGAATTCCGCCACCTGCGCCTGATCGGTCAGGTCCAGTTCGGCACTGGTGCGGGTGATCAGCTCGATCGCTTCGCCCGCGCCCTGGCGCGCTTTGAGCTGGCGGCAGATGGCCCCGCCAACCATTCCGCGATGTCCTGCAACATATATCTTCATCGGGCGTTTTTCCTTCCGGGACATGGCGGCTGCCTACACCGGATCAGCCCTGCGGTGCAACGCCCTGGCCGGGCCTGTTGCGGCCTGCGCGAAAACGCCTTGGCGGCGACCTGAGGCTCCAGTAGAAGGCGATCATGAGCACCGCACCCACCCCCGCATTCGAGACCGAAAACGCCCGGCTGGCCGCATTGGCCGGCCATGACGCGATCGATCTTGCCGCCCCGCATCAGGACCTGGGTCCGCATGTCTGGCTGTCCAGCCAGCCTGACTCCGGCGCGCGGCTGGGATTTGCCCCGACCGAGGGCGGCTTTCTCTTGCGGATGGAAACCGCGGGCCAATCTCCCTGGGTGTCCCTGTCCTGTACGCTGGATATTGGCACCGTCAGAAGCGGTCGTTATGTCGGGTTGATCCTGCAGGTTGTGTCGGACGGTCTGTTTGCCTTTCGCCCCTGCCTGCGGTTCCTGAAGGACGAGGGATACCGGGACGTGTTCGCGGACCAGCACATGGCGTCCTCGGGCGGTGCGCACCTGTTGCAGGGTCATATCGCGATCCCGCAGGATCAGATTGCGGACAGCCGGGGCGCCGAGCTTCACCTGTTCTTCTCCGGCGATGCCTTTGAGGCCCGGATCGAGCGGATGGAAACGGTTCTGATGCGCTGACCGGGTTCAGGTCCGGTTCTTTTTGCCTGATGCCTGTTTGTGATCCCGGCGCCAGAGTGCTGCGGCGAATGCGGCCATCTCGTCGAGATCACCGGGGGCAAGCTCTTCCCGGGCGGCAATATTGCGGGTCTTGGGTGTGAACAGGTGCGCCCGGTCGGGAAAGAATGTCTGTCGCACCCAGTCGTTTGATGCGGCAAAAGCGGTGTCGTAGGCGGCAACCGCCTCGGCACTGGGCAGGAACGGTGCTCCGCCGTTGAAATGCGCCTCGAAAACCGTCTTGATGTTGCCGCGTTGCGGGTTGGTCGTGCCATCCGGCAGGATCACCGGGATATCCTTGTTCAGACGACGCAGCAGTTCCAGGCCCAGCCGGTCCAGCGATTCATTGGCCCGCTTCGGACGTTTGTAGTCAAGCTCCGGCAACTCTGCCGCGGATATGAAATCGGCCAGCAGATCGCCCTGCACGAAATCCTCTTTCTGAAACAGCCGCAGGTCCAGCCTGGCGGGGGTCAGGTTGGCCTGCCAGCGCTGGATCGTCGCCTTGTGGTTGACGATATTGGTCCAGAGAGCGGGCGGTGACAGCGGCAGTTCCGCCAGCCTGGAGCCGGATTTCACCGCCGTTGAGTAAAGCGAGACAACCGTGTCCAGGGGATCGCGGATATAGAGGATGATCCGGATGTCGGAAAACCGGGCCTGCAGGTAATCGGACAGGGCGCGGATTGCTTCGGGCTCGTGCAGGCGGCTTTGCAGATGCTCCGAGGACATGACCACGTGCGAACAGGGCTGCGCCTCGATTTCGGCACTCAGATCCGCCTGCCACCGGCGTTTGGCGGCACTGCGTTTCGCCCGGTTCTGCAGGTTCAGACGGCGAAAGAAATCGTCCACGGTGTCGTCGCTCAGGAACATGGCCGCCAGTCGCTGCTGATTGCTTTCGCCTGCCGATCGCGGAACATGGACCCCGTTTTCCTGCAACAGCACGCGATTTCGCTTCAGAAACCGCTGAATCGTGGTGGTTCCGGACTTTGGCGTGCCGATATGAAGCGACAGTTTCACTCTGCGGCGGCCTCGGTGTTCGCGTGTTGCGGGGGCTCGACGGGGCGTGTCAGCAGATAGTGCAGCAGCGCTTCGCGCGCGGGCACGGACAGGCGCGGCAGGGCCTGCGCCAGGTCGTGCAGGAAGGCGGCGGCGAATTTTTCACCGGCGGCGAGCCGACCGGCCTCGGGGCGGGCATAGGTGATGCCGAACTGCGCCTGCAGAAAATGCATGTCGTCCGCGACCACATCCCAGGTGCGAATCTGGTCGGCCAGCGACAACAGACCCCCCTTGCTGCCACGCAGGGCAAACAGCGCCTCGCGATCTTCCGGTGTCAGCGCGATACGCATCGCGCAATCCTGCAACCGGCCATGCCCGGCCCCGCTTCCGGGGAGGTAGAGCGAGGACAGGAATTCGGTGACTTCGTCGGAAATCCCCTCGTTGGTCAGGCGAGGCTTGATGCCGTCGGGCGGAATCCCGAGGCTGTGCAGGAAATCCCCGATCAAACCGCCGGGCGCGTCACAGGCGGTTTCGAAACAGCGAAAGCGCACCGCGTCGTCGCCAAATGCCGAGACCCAGGCATCATGGATGCGCCGGTAGCGTCCGGAGGCATTGCGGATATGCAGCTCGCGGCTGTCGTCCAGGCGCATGCCGTTGCCCTTGACGTTTTCCTGCATGGCACTCGAAACAAAGGCCGCCGGATTGCGGGTGTAGAGCAAGACCCGGTAGCCAAGGCTGACCCCGACCGCCTCGGCCAGCGCATCCAGCCGGCTGCGGACCTGCGCCACCTCGGGGGCCTGCAGGGTACTGGCATCCTCGCCCGAGAGCAGGATGGTTGCGCCGCCGAACCGGGTCAACGCGCGGCCCAGCCGGTCCATCTGTTCCGCGGCGCGCCCGGCAATTGCCGCGGCGTCCAGCCCCTGACGGCGATTGGCGTGATAATGCTCGGCCCGGTCGGAAAAGGCATTGATGAAGAATTGCGAATGGTTGGCCGGCAGAAAACCCGGATAGAGCACACCGCGTTCGCGCAACAGCGCCTGGTTGTGTTTTAGCGTCGCCTGGATGCTGCTGGTGCCGGTCTTGTGCAGACCGATATGCAGCACGATGGTCTTGCCCGATCCCTGTGTCGCTGACATCGCATGCCTTTTCGCTGTACCGTCGAACCTGTCCGCAGGGTTTAATGCAGGATCACGGTCTTTGCCAGCGTGCCTCTTTGGGCGGCATAGTTGCGCGATACACTCGAACCTGTCCGGCAAATCGCTGTGAATCCGCGGAATCCCGGATGCGGCTCTTTCTTTCGTGCCAAGCAGATCGTAAACGCGGGCTGTCGCCCTGCGCGCGAATGCACAGGGCGTTTTGAAAGGTGTTTGGCAATGGAGCGTTCGGAGTCTGCCGTGACAGCGGTCACGTCGCTGAATCCGTTTTCCCGCATCGAGACGCAACTGCGCTGTTTTCAGGCCTGGAAAGCTCTTGGTGTCCGCATCCTGACTGTCAATGTCGACGACGAGGCGGATCGGCTGATCCCCCTCGGGCTGGCCGAGGCCGACATCCTGCGGTTGTCTGCCGCCGATACCGGGCAGGCGCTTCACGGCAAGCCGGTGCCGCAGATCCTCGCCACCCTGCGCCGCCTGCGGGAGCAGCCCGGAACCGGGCCGGTGGCGGTGGTGAATTCCGACCTTTTCCCGGCCATGCGCAGCCCTGCCGGGCTTGGCCACTGGCTGGATCACTTTCCGGCCATGGCGCTGACCCGCGAAGACTGTGGGGCCGCCGAGACCGTACGTTTCGGAGATCGCGCGCCCTATCGCGGGGGGCTGGACGCGTTCGTGTTCTCGCGCGCGTCGCTGGCACAGGTGCTGGAGCGGGCCGGCACCAGCACCAGCGCCGGGCGCATGTGTTTCGGGATGATCGGCTGGGATTACGTGATGGGCGCGCTGATCCTGTCTGCCGGGGGCGGCCTTGCCGATAGCGGACTCTTGCTGCATGAGCGCCATCCGACCACCTACAGCAGCATGGATGAATTTGCCCATTACCTGCCGGACATGCGCCGTCTGGCCGGGATCGAGACCGAAAACCCGACCGAGGCGGCGGCGATCTTTCAGCGGGTGATCGAATGGGAATGCGACCGCTCCGCGCCGCTGACGGCGCGCATGCAGATGATGTTCCTCGCCCCGCCGCGCGCCGCCACCCTGCCCGATGCGGCGGCGATGGCGCTGGCGGACCGGCTGTTGCGGCTCTGTCCGGTTCAGGGCTGGGTGACGCGGCGCGGGTCCATCGCCCATCTGGCCACCGAGGCGAGGACCGCGGGGGCCTGCGACCTGCCCTGGGCGCGGGACGTGTTCGAGGTCAACCCGGACCCGCATCACCGGTTCAGCCAGCGCCTCCTGGCGATCCTCTTCTGCCTGGAATGCCGGGACCTGTTCACGCCCGGCCCGGTGCCGGTGCGCACCCAGTACCCCGAAGGCAACCTGCATGGCAAAGCGATCCGCCATCTGCGCGAGACGCTCGCGGACGACCCCAGAATGCTGCAGCTCGAGATCACATCGGTGTTCGGGGCCGAACTGGTGGAGCACGGCATTTTCAATCCGCGTATATTCAACTATCTGGTGCAGGGCTGCGAATGCGATGACGAGCGTTTGCTGTTGCGCGAAATCCTGTCCCATGCCCAAGGGGTCCGTCATGCTGCCTGAACCGATCCGTGCCGATGCCATCCTGCCATGGGAGGACGGGCTCATCCTCGACGCCGCCGAGGCTGACCTGCCGGGGGTTTCGATCGTGATCCCGATCTACAATTCCGCCGCCTTTCTGGAAAAGACCCTGCGCAGCCTGATGTGTCAGGATCTGAACGGGGTCGAACTGATCCTGATGGATGGCGGCAGCACCGATGCAACGCCGCAGATCGTCGAGCATTACCGCGACATCCTTGCCGTGGTGGTGATGGAAAAGGACAAGGGCCAGTCGGACGCGATCAACAAGGGGTACGAGCGCGCCTCCCAGCCGATCCTCTACTGGCTCAACGGCGATGACGTCATCCTGCCCAACACGCTGGTGGCGGTGCGCCGTGCGTTTCATGCCAATCCCGGAACCGAAGTGGTGGTTGGCGATGCCTACCTGACGGAAAAGGATTTCAGCCCGATCCACCATTTCCGGTTCTCGCCGGAAAAACTCGCCTTCTCCTACCTGCTGGACTATGCCGCCCATCACCTGATCCAGCCCAGCGTGTTCTTTTCGCGCGCGGCCTGGAACGCGGTCGGTCCGGTGAAGCTTGACCATCACTATGCGATGGACGCGGACCTGTTCCTGGGCATGGCGGCGAAATACAGCTTCCTGCACCTGCCGCGCGATATCGCCTATTCGGTCTATCACGAAGACTGCAAGACCCGTGACAAACGCGCGGAATCGATCACCGAACTGGCACTGGTGCAGGCCCGCCACGGCGGTATGGCCGAGGCCCGCAGGACGCTGGATATCCTGGTCGGCCTGTTCAACGAGGCCGAGGCCGCCAGCAGCGTACCCGCCCCGGCCCCCGCGCCGCAACCGGTGGCCCCGCCCCGCGCCAGCGACAACGTGCTGGAGGTGCAGCTTGCCGCCTTGCAAGGCACGGTCGAGAAAAACCGGGCACTGCTGCTGGATCTGGATCTTGAGGCAATGTGATGCGGGATGCGGCCTCCTCCTCCGGTGGACCAACCCGGATCGCCGTTCTGTCCAGCGCCGGCGCGGGGGGCGGTGGCATTGCCGCCCAGCGGCTGGCCGGCGCACTGGATGCGCAGGACGGGCTGAGTGCGGATTTCCTGACCGCCGGGGATCTGGGCGGCTTTCTGCCCGAAGCTGTGGTGCCCTCCGGCAGCAAGAGCAACCGGCAGCTCACCGACACGCATTTCACCGTGGAATACCCGGGCTATCGCCGCGACTGGCTGATCGAGCTGCTGTCGGGCTATGATATCGTGAACGTGCATTGGGCCTCGTACCTGCTGGGGCTGGCGGAACTGGAGGCGCTGGCCGCGCGCGGCACGCGGATGCTGTTCATGCTGCATGACTATCACTACTTCACCGGCGGCTGCCATTACCCGGCGGGTTGCACCGGTATGATGCGCGGCTGCCTTGGCTGTCCACAGGTGGATTCGCGCCTGTGTGACGCCCGCTTCATCCCGGTGAATCTGCGCGTCAAACGCGCCATATTTGCCCATGACAACGTGCATCTGGCCGCCCCCAGCGGGTTTTTGCGGGATCAGGCCATGGCCAGCGGCATCGTACCGGGCGAGCGGGCACATGTCTTGCGCAACGCCTATGCGCCGCTGGACACCGGGGCCGGACGTCCGGATGACGACATCATCCGCATCCTGCTGATTGCCGACTCCCTTGCCGAACGGCGCAAGGGCATGCCGCTGGCGCTGGACAGTCTCGCCGCCCTGCACGACCGGCTGCCCGCAGGGCGCAGGGTGCAGATCGATGTGGTCGGCCAGGCCGATCCGATGCTGGTTGACCGGCTGAATGCCAGCGGTCTGACCCATGTTTTGCATGGGCGCATCAGCGATCATGTCCGGCTGGTCGGCATCTTCGCCGCCAGCAACATCGTGCTCAGCTGTTCGTATGAGGACAACTGGCCCAACATCCTGGTCGAGGCCGGCGCCTATGGCTGCGTTCCGGTGGTCGGTCCTGGCCATGGCTGCGCGGAATTTTGTGAAACCTATGACATCGGCGGCATCGCCCACAGCTATACCGCAGAGGCTTTTGCCGATGTGTTGCTGGCCACGATCGCGGGGCTTGCCCCACTCCCCGAGGCCACGGCCCGGATTCGCGACGATCACCGCGCCGACCGGGTCGCCGCACAGTTCCTGCGGATCGCAGCGGCGATCCCGCGCGCGCAGACAGAACAACAAGAAAGTCACGCCTGATGCCCAGCCCAGACGAAATCCGTGCCAAGCTTCTGGAAAAGAACATGCACAACCTGGTCTGCCAGCCCAGAAGCAAGCTGGTGGTCGAAGGCTATCCACGCAGCGCCAACACCTTTTCCGTCGACATGATCAACGTCATCTGCGACGCCGCCGGGCACAAGCGTCCGTCCATGGGGCACCACACCCATTCGGTGCTGAACCTGCGTCTGGGCGCGCTCCAGAAGATCCCGATCGTTGTGCTGATCCGCGACCCGGCCGCCGCCATCCTGTCCTACAAGATCTTTTCGGGGCGGCCCGTTGCGTTCTGCCTGGATCGCTACGTGACGTTCTACTCCCGGACCCTGCAGCTGAACAAGCCGTTCATCCTTGGCGAATTCGAGGAAACGGTGAACAATTTCAACGCGGTCCTCACCCGTCTCAACGCCGTTCTGGGCGATCCGCTGCCGCTCTCTGACGATCTCGCCCGCGACACCGCACGGGCGCAGGATCAGGCCCGGACCCGCGCCGCCAAGCGACATGGCGACAAGGCCACGGAACGTGTCGGTGTTCCGACCGAAGAGCGCGAAACGCTGAAGCAGGAGCAACGCGCCGAGGTCGAGGAGGCCCTGGCAAGGAATCCCGAACCGATGCGGCTTTATGACGAGGTTCTGGCACGCGGGCGCTAAGGCCCTGCCGACCCGCCGGTGCCTGACTCCGGCGCCGGGTCATATTTGAGCCGGTCGCACAGGGAGATATAGCGTTTCGATGTGCGCGCCGCGGCGGCGATGTCATCCGGCACCGGGCGGCGCGGGCGGCTCTGAAGACCCTGCCCGCCGCGCCCGCTGTCGCCGGTCAGGGGCATCAACGCCACCAGCTCTGCCTGCACCCCCGCGAATGGCAGGTCCAGCACCTTGCAGATATTGCGCAGATGCGGGTCCGGGGCGGCCAGGAAATCTTCGTAGCGAAAGATCTCGACCCCCTCGTGCGCGTCCAGAAACGCCAGGGTCCGGCGGGCATATTCATCCAGCGTGCCCGGCGTGAAATGCAGCCAGTTGTTATTGCTCAGCGACAGGTAGGCATCCAGCGGATGGCGCACCGTCACCACCGAGCGCACGGGATAGCGACGCATCAGCAACGCCCGCAGCGTCGGGCGGTCCTGGGGCGCATCGCCATGGCAGAATTGCGAATGGGCGTGATCGCGCAACACAAGCCGGCGCCCGCGCCCCCGGCAATCGGCCAAAAGCGGCGCCAGCCCGGCAAGAAACACGTCGCCGATCACCTCTTGCGGAATCTCACGCGGGCTGTAGCGCAGGTGCTGGATCAGATCCGTCGGCGCGAACCGGGGGGGCTCGCCATCAATATGGAGTCGGCTCAGCGGGTCGATCTCGCTCAGCAGGATCGTGTTGGGCTGTACCGCCAGGTAGCGGGCCATCAGCGTGCCGCCGGTACAGGCAAAGTGATGCAGACAGCGCACCGGCTCCGCCTCGACCTGCGCGGCCTCTTCGCTCAGGGACCGGCATTGCTGGATCAGGCTGGGCAAGGGGTCGGCCAGGCGCGGGGTCAGCGCCTTCTGGTGATCATGAGTGTTCAGGAGCGCCCTTGCATCCTCGATCCGGGCCAGCAGGGCTTGGGGATCGGTGGGCGCGCTCATGCGCCGTCCTTTTTCGCCGTCGTATCCCGCTGCAGGCGCGGGGCCGCCGGGGCCGCTTCGATCTGCTGCAGATGTTCGGAGACATCGCCCAGTTGCAGCGCCAGCTGGCCCAGCACCGCGTCCTGCCTGTCCTTGGTTGCGCTCAGCACGGTGTGGCGCTCCTGCAGATCCTTCAGATCCGCCGCCGCCATCGCCTGCATCCGCAAGGCCATGCCCAGGTCGGTCCGGGCGGTTTCCGCCGCCGCGCGCTGTGTATCCCGATCCCGGATCAGGGCCGCGACACGCTCTTGCAGCGCGGCGATCTCGGTGCCGCTCGTGGTCAACTGCGCCTGAACCTCGGCGCGGGCTGTCCGGGCCCCGGCCAGTTGCGCCTCCGCCGCGGCGCGCGCCTCTTGCGCCGCCTTCAGTTCAGCCCGGGTCTTTGCCCCCGTGGTCTCGACCTCGGTTTGCAGCCGTTCCGCTTCCTGGCTCAGCGCCTCAACCCGCTTTTGCAGGTCTGCGGTCTCGGCCTGGGCCGCCGCGATCTGCGCCCGCGTGTTGGTCCGGACCGTCTCTGTCGTCGCGTGCGCGGCGTCCCGCTCCCCGGTTGCCGATGCAAGCCGCTCTTTCAGGGCGGTCCTCTCGGTTGCGGACTTTTCAAGCGCGCTGCGCAGGCTGGCCGTTTCGGCGCGGGCGGTTTCCAGGTCCGCCCGCAGGCGCTCCCGTTGCGCGTCCAGGGCCTTGGCCCGGTCCTGCACATTCGCCAGATCGGCCTGCATCGCTTCGATCTGGGCCTGCCCGTCGGTCCGCGCATTTTTCACCGCCGCCTCCAGCTGGGCCTGCATCCCGGCGCGTTCGGTCTCGAGCGTGCGTTGCGCCGCTGCCGCTGCCGCCCTGGCCGCGTCGCGGGCGCGGGTCAGATCCAGCAGCGCCCTGTCCTGTTCGAACTTCAGGCAGGGCCAGTCCGGATCCGCCTCGTCCTCGCGCGCCAGCAGGCGATAGCCATGATCCTGCAACAGCCCGATCACCGAGTCCGCATCGCTGCCCGGCCCGTGAAACGGTTCGGCCCCGACGGTCAGCCACAGGGTCGCCACCCGGTCCAGTTCCTGTTCCGCCAGCAACTGGTTCAGCAGCTGCGGCACCACCCCGCAGGCCTCGCAGCGCAGCGCATAGCCATCGCTCCGGATCCGGGCCTGCCTGAGCAGGTCGGCCACCGACAGGGTTTGCACCTGGGCGGTCTTCACCTGTCTCAGCCCCGGCATCAGCTCAAACAGCGCCGCCGGCACCTCAAGCCCCGAGAGATCGGAGAAATTGCAGATATGAAACGGCGCACGGCCGGTGTCTGCGGCCACGGCCGCGGGGATCAGGCGCACGCGGTTGCCCATCTTGCGGACCTGCGCCCGAAGGACCGGCACGTGATCCGGGTTGGGTTCCACCAGCACCACGCGTTCGGCATCCGGGTCGATATCGGGCGCAGGTCCGCAGCCGATATACAGGGCTTCCGCAGGACTCATGTCGGTTTGGCCACGACCAGCCGAGCCCGCCGCAGGGGCGCGGTCATCCGCCATGAGGTCGAGGCGAGCAGCCCATCCACCTCTTCACGGCTGCGGTCGAGTTCGGTCGTCAGCGTCCGCTGTTCTTCCAGCAGGGCGGCAATCTGTTCCGCCTGCTCCTGCAGCATCGTCGACAGGCGCAGCTGTTCCAGTTCGGCGGCCCGGCGCATCCGGTCCAGATCGCTGCGCAGCTGATGCCGGTCGCTGCCCGCCGCCTTGCGCAGCGCCAGCCCATCGCGATATTCCTGCTCCAGCGCCTGCTGCACGGTCATCAACTGTTGTTGCAACAGTTCGATCTCTTCGTGAAACAGCGCCTGCGCCGCCTCCTTTTCGGCCGTCTGATCGGCATCCAGGCGGCTTGCCTCCGCCGTCGCCTGTTGCAGCTGTGCAGTCAACGCCTCGACCTCATGGCGGGTCTTGGCCTCGCCCGCCTGCGCCGTCTTGGCGGTGTCCTTCTGGGCCTTCAGGTCGGCGCGCAGCCTGTCTGCCTCTGCAACGGCCGTCTCCAGCCTTGCGGTCAGGGTCTCGATCCGCTTGCGGGCGTCCTCCGCCTGCTCCGCCTTGATCGCGTCCTTCCGGGTCTTCAGTTCCGCCTGCAGACGGTCGGTCTTGGCGGTGACCTCCTGCAGCTTGGCGCTCAGGGCCTTCACCTCGCGCCGGGCTCTTGTCCTGTCCGCCTGCACAGCCTTGGTCTTGGCCTTTGCCTTGTCCAGCTGCCTGTTCCGGGCGGCGCTCTTTTCCGCCGCCGCGGCTTGCGCCTGCCACGCCGCATAGGCCGCGCCCAACCGGGCGGCGCTGCCCTGCCGGGCCAGCCGGGGCGATATGCCGCCAACCTCAAGCTCGTCCGCCAGCTGGCGCACCGGGTCCAGGCAATGCGCCGCCTGCGCGGCCAGGATGGCCAGGGGATGCACCTCCGCGTCGCGATCGCCGGCAGGCGGCGTGCCCATATCGCAGCCCAGCCAGCCGCCGAGACTTTCGGCCAGCATCTCGGGGGCGGCGGCAAACGCATCGGCATCGACCAGGTACAGGCGGCGGCGCGCCTTGCGCCAGCGGGCCAGAACCTGTCGGGCATGCTCTGTCCAGTCGGCGATGATCTGCCCGAACGGCGCCCCCTCCTGCATCGCCCGCAGGAACCGGGTATCCGGGGCGTCATAGATCAGCACATATCTGTCCGCAGCCGGCAGATCATCCGGATCCTCCGCCACCTGCCAGTCGGTGTTCGCTGGCAGAACCGTCTCGAACCAGGGCCGCCACCCTGCCTCGTCCAACCCGGACAGGTTCAGGATTGCCAGCGTCATGTCATTGTCCCCGCTCCAAATTCCGACCCGACCTCTATTCCGGCCCGACCTCTATTCCGGCCCCGCCCCGATCAGCCTTCTACCGAATGCGCGACCTGAAAACCGTGGCTGCGCAGCAGCGCGGTGCGGCGTGCCTCGTCCAGATCCTGCGTCACCATCTCGGCACACATCTGTTGCGCGGTGATCTCGGGCACCCAGCCCAGACGCTCCCTGGCCTTGGTGGGATCGCCCAGCAGGGTCTCGACCTCGGCAGGGCGGAAATAGCGCGGATCGATGCGCATGATCACATCCCCCGGCGCCAGCGCAACGGCCTTGTCGCCCTCGACCGCGTCGACGATGGCCACCTCGTCGACCCCTTCGCCTTCAAAGCGCAGGGTGATGCCCAGTTCGGTGGCGGACCAGATGATGAACGCGCGCACGCTGTACTGCTTGCCGGTGGCGATGACAAAATCCTCGGGCGTGTCCTGTTGCAGCATCATCCACTGCATGCGCACATAATCCTTGGCATGGCCCCAGTCGCGCAGCGCGTCGATATTGCCCATGTAAAGGCAGGGCTCCAGCCCTTGCGCGATATTGGCCAGACCACGGGTGATCTTGCGGGTGACAAAGGTTTCGCCGCGCCGCGGGCTCTCGTGATTGAACAGGATGCCGTTGCAGGCATACATGCCGTAAGCCTCGCGGTAGTTCACCGTGATCCAGTAGGCATACATCTTGGCCACCGCATAGGGGCTGCGCGGATGGAACGGCGTGGTCTCTTTCTGCGGAGTTTCCTGCACCAGACCATAGAGCTCTGATGTAGAGGCCTGGTAGAACCGGGTCTTCTTCTCGAGCCCCAGGAACCGGATTGCCTCCAAAAGCCGCAACGTGCCGAGCGCGTCCACATCGGCGGTATATTCCGGCGCTTCAAAGCTGACCGCCACATGCGATTGCGCACCCAGATTGTAAACCTCGTCAGGCTGCACCTGCTGGATGATCCGGGTCAGGTTCGACGTGTCCGACAGATCGCCGTAATGCAGCTGAAACCGGGCGTGATCCACATGCGGATCTTCATAGATGTGATCTACCCGGGCGGTATTGAACAAGGACGCCCGGCGCTTGATACCGTGGACCTCGTATCCTTTTTCCAGAAGGAATTCCGCCAGATAGGATCCATCCTGTCCCGTCACCCCGGTAATCAATGCTGTTTTGGTCATGTCGAATGTTCACCTCGCGATTGCGTCCTGCGATAATATGGTTTGCCCCCTGTCACAAGAGCGCGCTCCCATGGGTTCGGCTCAGGGGCACACACCCGGCGCAGTATCTCCGTGCACCTCCAGGAGGGTTGCAAATGCGCCCAGGACTTCGGATCTGAGCCGCCGGCGTTCGCGCACCAGCGCCCCGGCATCGCCAAACAGCGCCGCCAGCCGCAGCTGTGCCCCGTGAAAGGCCTCGATGAACGCGTCCCCGGCAAAGGGCTGCCGCGCCCGCCCGGCCGCCTGTTCCGGCGTCAGCCCATGGAGGTTCAGCCAGGACCCTTCAGGCAGGCCCAGTTGGTGCAGCCGGTGGCCGGGGCTGGCATGATAAAGCGGCCTTGCGCCGCAGGCGAAGGCATCAAACAGCTTTTCGGTCAGATAGTCGGGCTGGTGGGTGTTCTCGATCGCCGCCAATGTGCCGGTCGCCCCGTCCAGCCGCATCAGCTTGTCAAAATGCCAGTTCGCCAGATCGAACCGGCTGACCCCACCCTGCCAGCTCTGCCCCAGCCGCTGCACCTTGTCGCCCTCGCAGCGTTCCGCAAGCGTGGTGCGCCAGGCACAGAGCCCGACAATATCGCCCGCAGGCCATTTCACGTCATGCAGCGCGCCGGGGCGGCGCTCGAACATGAAGGTCAGATCCTCCTCGCGCGCCGCAAAATGGCGGCGCCAGTAGCGGGCGCCACGGCTGGCGTTGCGGGCGAACCGCCAGCGATAGGCATTGGCAAAGCGGTTGTTGGTCAGCAGGTAATAGGGGATCTCGCGGAACCGGAAAATCGCGCTAGTGGCATGCGCCAGCTGCACCACCGGCAGCGCGCCAAACCCGGTTTCGAGACTGATGTGCCGCTCCATCGGCCGGCGGGTCCAGATCGTATCCCAGAACGGTTCCTCCGACAGCAGCACGACAGGGCGGCGGCGCGCCCGCCAATCCGCCACCATCGCATGCGGAGCCTCGGCAATGTCGACGCTATGGGCAAAGACATAGAGGTCGGCCTCGTCCGGGCGCGTCACCTGCGTGATCTCGCCCTGAAACAGGTCCGCCAGCGCCGGATAGCGCAGGGGCGAGCGATGTGCATGCCGTCCGGTCGTAAAGACCCTGATCACGTCTCGCGGTTCCGGCGAAACAGGTTTCCGATGGTCTGGAACACCAGGTCGAAATCATGACAGATGCTCTGGCGGCGCTGATAGATCAGGTCCAGCCGTGCCTTTGCGGGCACGCAGATGCGCCGATAGACCGCGTCCGTCTCCTCCGGCGTGGCGCAGCGCGAAAGCAACGTGACCTCGTGCCGGTGATAGACGATACTGGCCAGCCCGGTGACGCCGGGGCGCGATTTCAGCACCTCGCGGTAAAGCTCGGGACAGGCCTCTACATATTGCCGCAAGGGCGGGCGCGGGCCGACAAAGCTCAGATCGCCCCGGATGATGTTCCAGAGCTGCGGGAACTCGTCCAGCCGCCGCGACCGCAGCCAGGCTCCCGTCGGGGTGATCCGTGCCGCCTTGTCGCCCCCGGAAACACCGGCATCGCCCTCCACCACCGTCATCGTGCGCAGTTTCCACAGCATGAAGGGCTGATCCACGCCTTTCATCCGCTCGGCCACGTAGAACAGCGGGCGGCCTTCCCTGAACAGCAACCAGGCCAGAAGCCCGATCAGGACCGGCCCCAGGATGGCCACCAGAAGGCAGGCAAAGACCAGGTCCAGAATGCGCTTTTGCCAGGTCATCTTTTGCGTGTCATCTTTTGCACGTCATCTTATGCCGTCTGTCCCTTGTCAGAGCCTGCTTTCCGCCACTGGGCCACCATCGCTGCGGCGCTGCTGTCGTCGGCGTCAAAGCGGATAAAGCGCGCGAGCCTTCCGGTGCACAGCTCAACTTTGGCAATGGCGGTATCGGGTGCCGGGCGCGGCGTCCAGTCCAGATCGGCGGCTTTCAGCAAGGCGCCCATTTCGATCGCCCCCGGTGCGGCGACATTCAGGATGCCGGGCAGGTCCGGTGCGATGATCAGATCCCGCAGCACCCGGGCCAGGGTCTGAACCCCGATATAACTGCGCCGCGGGGTGCGCCCGTCGGCAAACTGATCGAGCCGGAACCCCGGAGCCCAGCCGCCCAGGATCGCATCCACCCCGGCGACATTGCCGATGCGCAGCGCGGTCACCGCGACACCGCGCGCCGCCCCCAGTTCTGCGCCGCGCCGCTCCATCACGGCCTTGGCCCGGCCATACTCCGACAGCGGCACCGGTGGATGATCTTCGCGCAACAGGCCCGGTGTCGCCCCGTAGACCGCGGCGGATGAGGCCAGCAACACCCGTGCGCCCGGCGCGGCAACCCGCAGGGCGGCCTCGGCCAGAGCAATGTTGTCCGCGATCGCCCCCGGCTTGCCCGCACCTGACTGGCCCGCACCTGACCGGCCCGGCACCACCCCGGCAAGGCACAGAATCGCTTCGCACCCGTCTGCGGCACGTTTCAGCGACTCGGGGTCTGTCAAAGGATCCAGAACCACCCAGCCTGCCCCGGCCTGCGGTTTGCGGGTTTGCCACGAAATCGCCTGCGGATCCCAGCTTTTGCGCAGGATCATGCCGATACGACCTGTTGCACCCAGTACCATTGTCTTGGGAAACTGCATCTGCCCCCTCGCGCAGTTGACCGGTTTTCCTGTAACAGTATCTTGCGGGCCGGCAACCACCAGCCCCCTGAACATTGATGACAGGCCTCTTGTATATGAGCATTCTTCCAAAGATTTTTGTAGCGCTGGCGCTGGTCTCCGCCCTGACCAGCTGTTCCCGCCTGCCCGGCGGTGCCCCGGCCAGCGAGGAAATCCTGAAAGAAGCCAACGAGGCCACCGCCGGATTCGCGCTCTACTCGGTGAACCGCGCCTTCCTGCCGACGGTGTCGCAATGGCCCGCCACCGGCAAGCAGGAACATCTCGGCTGGATCTCGGCCAGCCAGGGCGCGCGCAGCCAGATCATCCAGCCCGGCGACAAGCTGAACGTCCGCATCTGGGACAGTTCGGACAACTCGCTGCTGACCACGACAGAGCAAAAGGAAATCCAGCTGACCGATGTCGAGGTCGCCTCCAACGGGTCGATCTTCATGCCCTATGTGGGCAAGGTCAGCGTTATCGGGCTGACCCCGGATCTGGCGCGCGAGGAATTGCAGACCTCGCTTGAAATGATCGTGCCCTCGGCCCAGGTACAGCTGTCGATGACCGAAGGGCGCAGCAACTCGGTCGACCTGGTCTCGGGCGTGCTGCAACCCGGCACCTACCCGATGCCGGACCGCAACTATTCGGTGCTGGGGCTGATCTCGGCCGGCGGCGGCATCAGCTCGAACCTGAACAACCCGCAGATCCGGCTGATGCGCGGCGGCTCGATCTATGGCACCTCGGTGGACAAGCTCCTGAACAACCCCTCGCTGGATACCCTGCTCAGGGGCGGCGACCGGGTGTTCCTGGAAGAGGACGAACGGTATTTCCTATCCTTCGGCGCGACCGGCAAGGAAGATCTCTACACCTTCACCAAGGACGAAATGTCGGCGATGGACGCGGTGGCGATCATGGGCGGCTTCCAGGACAGCAAGGCCGATCCCAAGGGGCTGCTGGTTCTGCGCGAATACCCCGCTTCGGCCACCCGCGCCGGCGTGCGCGGCCCGCGCGAGAGCCGGGTGGTGTTCAGCCTTGATCTGACCACGGCGGACGGTCTGTTCTCGGCTCGCCGCTTCCAGATCAACCCGGACGACCTGGTCATGGCCACCGAATCCCCGATCAACGACGCCCTGACCGTCTCCAACGTCATCGGCAACTTCTTTGGCGTGTTCAGCGCAGCGGGTAATATCTAACGCGTTTGCCACAGGCAAACGCGTAGGGCGCCTCCTGCCCCGGTTTCGTCCCAGGGGTTTTGTCCTCGAAATATCCTGAACTTTCGGGGGGATCTGACGTATGGCCAAAAATGACCGATATCGGCCGTTTTTACCCATCTCACTCGCCCCACTCTTGCTCCCCTTCCTGCGTCCGTATATACATACGTACATACAATGAAGGCGCCACACCATGATCGAAACCAAGATCCGCAAGGTCGGCAATTCCGCCGTGATGACGCTGACCGCTGAAATGCTGGCGATGCTCGACGCCAAGGAAGGCGACCGGCTGTTTGTGGTGCGTGGCGATGACGGCAGCCTGCGCGTGATGGCGCATGATCCGGCGCTGGCAGAGGCGCTGGCGGCGGCGGAGACCGTGATGGATGACAACCGGGACATGCTTCAGGCGCTGGCGTGACGGGGGTCGGAAAGGCGGGTCCCGTCTGGGTTCCGCTGCGCGCCATCCTGATCATCCACGACCGCCAGATCACCCGCCATGGCGGCGCGCCGGGGTTGCGCGACGCGACCCTTCTGGAAATGGGCTCTGCGCGGGCGATGAACCTGGCCGCCTATGAAACCGCCTCGCTGACCGACATCGCCGCCGCCTATGCGTTCGGCATCGCCAAGGCCCATGCCTTTGTCGATGGCAACAAGCGCACGGCGGTGGTGACCGCCCTCACCTTTCTGCGCCTGAACGGGCTGACCTTTCGCCCGGACCCGTTTGACGGCGTGCGGATGATGGAGGGGCTCGCCGCCAGCGAGGTGAGCGAAGCGCAGTTCGCGGGCTGGCTGGCGCAGGGGGCCGCACCGATCTGACCCGCCGGGCAGGCCATGGCGCCGAACGTGCTGACAAATACCTTTTTCCAGCTATCTTTTCACATTCATGCGTCCACAGTGGCGCGCGTAAATACAACTGGGAGGACTTCATGACAAAACCAATCTTCGCCGCCATGGCCCTGGCTGTTGCCAGTGTACCGGCGCAGGCCGGGACCGATTTTTCCGGCGTTCTGGACAAGATCAACCTGCCGGACGGCTTCAAAATCGAAGTGTTCGCCGAAATGCCCAAGGCGCGCTCGATCGTTGTCGGCAAGCCGAACGGGGTTGTCTATGTCGGCTCGCGTCACGGGCATATCTATTCGATGGTGGACACCAACCGGGACGGCACCGCCGACGAAGTGCTGGAGCGGGTGGCCGGGCTGAACGTGCCCAACGGTGTCGCGATGCAGGATTCGATCCTGTATGTCGGCATGCAGGATCGCATCGCCAACTGGCCGGTCCCGGCCGAATTCGATACCGCCCTGCCGCTCGATCCGCTGAACACCGTGCATGAGAACATCGACGAAGGTTTCCTGCATGGCTGGCGGTACATCAAGTTCGGACCCGACCGGAAACTCTATGTCTCGCTGGGCGCGCCCTGCAACATTTGCGACCTGAAGGACAACACCGGCAAGATCATTCGCATGAACGCGGATGGCTCGGACGTCGAAGTCGTTGCCGACGGTGTGCGCAACTCGGTCGGGTTTGACTGGCACCCGGTGACGAATGAACTGTGGTTCACCGACAATGGCGCCGACGGTATGGGCGACGATACCCCGCCGGACGAATTGAACCGCGTGACCGCAGCCGGGGCGCATTTCGGGTTTCCGTATCTTGGCGGCATCGACACAAAACTGACCGGGTATGAAGACAAGGCCCCCCCGGTCGAGGTGACCCCTGCCGTGATCGAGTTCCAGGCGCATTCCGCCAATCTGGGCATCGAGTTCTACAATGGCGACATGTTCCCGGCCGACTACAAGAACGATGCCTTTGTCGCCCAGCATGGCTCGTGGAACCGCACCTCGCCCGTTGGCTATCAGATCCTGCGCATCCTGTTCGATGACGAGGGAAATGCCGTGGGCAAGGAAGTCTTCGCCGATGGCTGGCTACAGGGGGAAAGCGCGGTCGGTCGCGTGACCGACATCGCGGAATTGCCGGACGGCTCACTGCTGGTGTCCGACGATTTTGCGAATGTGGTCTACCGGATCAGCTATGACGGCTGACTGGGTCCTTGCAGGCGGGCTGATGCTCGCCTGTGCCGGCCCTGCCGGGGCACAGGATGTTCTGGCGGGGCGCGAAAAGGCGCAACACTGCAGTTTATGCCATGGAGAGCTGGGCCTTGCGGTGGCGCCCAACGCCCCGAACCTGGCCGGAGAGAACGCCGCCTATGTGGCCGCCCAGCTCAAGGCGTTTCGGGACGGGGCGCGCGAGCATCACCAGATGACCATCATCGCATCCGGCCTGAGTGACGGCGATATCGCCGACCTTGCGGCCTGGTTCGCAGCGATCTCGGTCAAGGCGACGGCCCCCGACCTCGACTGAACGGGCCGGCGCGCGCAACGCCCTATTTCAACAGCCCCGCCAGATAGGCGCCATAGGCATTCTTGGCGAACATCCTGGCCCGCGCCGCCAGGTCTTCGTCGCTGATCCAGCCCTGTTCATGGGCGATCTCTTCGGGGCAACCCGCCTGCAACCCCTGCCGTTCCTCCAGCGTGCGCACGAAATTGCCCGCGTCCAGCAGCGAGGCATGGGTGCCGGTATCGAGCCAGGCATAGCCCCGCCCCATGGTTTCGACCTGGAGCAGCCCGTCCGCCAGATAGAGGCTCAGAAGCGAGGTGATCTCAAGCTCGCCACGCTCCGAGGGTTGTACCTCGCGCGCCCGCGCCGAGGCCGTGCCGTCCAGGAAATACAGCCCGGTCACCGCGTAGTTGGACGGCGGCACGGCGGGTTTCTCGATGATCTCGCGCACCGCGCCATCCGGATCGAACGCCACCACGCCATATCGCTCGGGATCGGCCACGTGATAGCCGAACACCGTGCCGCCCGTCTCTTGCGCATTGGCCCGCGCCATCAGTTTCGGCAACCCGTGGCCAAAGAAGATGTTGTCGCCCAGCACCATGGCGCTCGGAGCCCCATTCAGGAAATCCTCGGCCAGGATATAGGCCTGCGCCAGCCCGTCGGGGCTGGGCTGCGCGATATAGGTCAGCGACACGCCCCACTGGCTGCCTGTCCCCAGGGTGCGCTGAAACTGCGCCTGATCCTGCGGCGTGGTGATGATCGCGATCTCCTGGATCCCGGCCAGCATCAGGGCCGACAGCGGGTAATAGACCATCGGTTTGTCATAGATCGGCAGCAGTTGTTTGCTGACCCCCATGGTGATCGGATAGAGCCGCGTTCCCGACCCACCGGCCAGAATGATGCCTTTGCGTGTGCTCATGAAATCAGGCCTCTCCAAGATCTTTCAGTATCGCCGCCAACCCATCACGCCAATCGGGCCGTGTCATGTCAAAAGCGGCCTCAAACCCGGAACAGTCCAGCCGTGAATTCGCCGGTCGTGCCGCCGGGGTCGGATAGTCGCGGCTCAGGATATCGGTGATGGTACAGTCCCGCCCGCCCTCTGCCATGATCGCGCGGGCAAACGCGGCCCAGCTGACATCGGGCGCGCCCGCGAAATGATAGATGCCGCGTTTGTCAGGCTCCGTGGCGAGGGTTTTGACCATCTTCAGACAGGCGGCGGCAATGTCGCGGGCCGGGGTCGGCCCGCCGATCTGGTCGGCCACCACGGTCAGCGCGTCCCGCTCGGCCCCGAGCCGCAGCATGGTTTTGACAAAGTTGTTGCCATGCGCGGACACCACCCAGGAGGTGCGCAGAACCGCCCATGTGCCACCGGCCCCGGCCACCGCCTGCTCACCTGCCAGCTTGCTGCGCCCATAGGCCCCCAGCGGGCCGGTCGCGTCACCGGGCTGCCACGGGGTGTCACCGCTGCCATCAAACACGTAATCGGTCGAGATCTGCACAAAGGGGATGCCAAGAGCCGCGCAGTCCCGCGCCATCGCGCCGGGGGAGGTGCCGTTGATCACCGTCGCCTCGGCCTCGCGCTCTTCGGCGGCGTCCACGGCGGTAAAGGCGGCGGCATTGATCACCGCGGCGGGTCTGTGGCTCCGGATCGCGGCTGCGCAGGCTGCCAGATCCGCCAGATCCGCCGCCGCGCGGTCCAGACAGGTCACCCCCTCTGACCGCGCCAGTTCCCGTGCCACCTGCCCGGTCTTGCCGAAAACGAGGATCATGTTTTCGGGCTCCGCCCGTTCGTGCCTGAACCCGTCTCCCGGACGGTTTCCGAGACGGCACTCACCCCAAGCCGTTCGCCCACCCCGGCCCGGTCCTGCAACGCCCGCCACCAGCTTTCATTGTCCAGATACCACTGCACCGTCTTTTCCAGACCCTGCTGCAACGTCACCGAGGGCCGCCAGCCCAGCTCTTCGCGGATGCGCGTGGGGTCGATCGCATAGCGCATGTCATGCCCCGGCCGGTCGGTCACGAAACTGATCTGCTCTGCGTAAGGTCTGTCGCCGGGACGTTTCTCATCGAGGATCGCACAGATCATGCCGATCAGATCGATGTTCCTGACCTCGTTCTCGCCGCCGATATTGTAACTGCGGCCCAACCCGCCCTTTTGCAGCACCGTCAACAGCGCATCGGCGTGATCCTCGACATAGAGCCAGTCGCGCACGTTCTCGCCCGCCCCGTAGACCGGGATCGGCTTGCCCGCCAGCGCGTTCAGGATCACCACCGGCACCAGCTTTTCGGGGAAATGATAGGGGCCGTAATTGTTGGAGCAATTGGTCAGCACCACCGGCAGCCCATAGGTTTCATGCCAGGCGCGCACCAGATGGTCGCTCGCCGCCTTGGACGCCGAATAGGGGCTGCGCGGATCATAGGGCGTGTCCTCGGTGAACTGCCCGTCGGTTTCCGGATCGGGGCCGAGGCTGCCAAAGACCTCATCCGTCGAAATGTGGTGAAAGCGGAACCCCTCGGGCCGCCCGGCCCTCACCCACCAGGCCCGCGCCGCTTCGAGCAGCGTGTAGGTGCCGGTGATATTGGTGTCGATAAAGGTGCCGGGGCCGTCGATCGACCGGTCCACGTGGGATTCCGCCGCCAGATGCATCACCGCATCCGGGGCATGCTCGGCAAACACCGCATCCATCGCCGCGCGGTCGCGGATATCGGCCTCGACAAAGCTGTAGTTTTCGGCATCCGCGACGCTGGCCACATTGTCCAGACAGGCCGCATAGGTCAGCGCATCCAGATTGACCACCTGGTGCCCCTGCGCCACCGCCTGCCGCACCACCGCCGATCCGATGAACCCCGCGCCGCCTGTTACCACCAGTTTCATCGTTTCACCCTTCCCAGACGAACGGGCTGTCGAAATCCGCCAGCGGGCCCGCACCGGCATCCTTGCCCGACAGAACCGGCGCCCCGCTCAGGCCCCAGTCGATGCCGCAACTGTCCCAATGCACCGCGCCATCGGAGTCGGGTGCGTAGTAATCGGTGCATTTATACAGGATCTCGGTGCGCTCGGCGCGGGTGGCAAAGCCGTGCAGAAAGCCGCGCGGCACCAGCATCTGCCGCCCGTTCTCCGCCGTCAGCTCGACCCCGAACCACGCCCCGTAGGTGGGCGATCCCTTGCGGATATCCACCGCCACGTCAAACAGCGCGCCCTGTCCGCAGCGCACCAGCTTGTCCTGGGCATGGGGCGGGGCCTGGAAATGCAGCCCGCGCAGCGTGTTCACCGCCACCGACATCGAATGATTGTCCTGCACGAAATCCAGATCAATCCCCTGCCCGGCCAGCCCCTTGCGGTTCCAGCATTCGGAAAAGAACCCCCGGTCATCGCCAAACCGCGCCGGCGTCAGGATCAGCACCCCCGGCAGTGGCGTTTGTTCAATCTGCATAATCAGCGCACCCTTGTCACAATACTGTCGCCGGGTTTAGCAATGCCGCGCCCCCGCGTCACCCGCTCTCTGCACCCGGGGCGCAGGATTTCAGCACAGCGCAGCAAAACCCCTGCTGCCGGCCCGGCGCGCCCTGACAGGCCGGAAACGGTTCAACTCTGCCGGGTCTTCTGTTTCCAGTTTCACCGCGCCCGCCCCTCAGTCCGGTCGCGGCTTATCCTTGAAACGGTGGAAGTCGGTTCGGAGCCCGGAGCAGACCTAGTAGGATCAAAAGTTCCTGCGTATTGTATTGCTTTAGAGTTATGGAGGAAACCAATGCCAGCCATGATTTCATTCCGTTCGGTAGTTGATCCGGCGGACTGTGACTTTCTGGGTCACATGAACGTATCACGTTACTTCGCTGCTTGTTCCGATGGGGTCTTCGCAATCCAGTCGGAAATGGGATTGACCGCAAACGATATGCGTACTGGTCGGCGGCTTTCATTTGCTGTCGTAAACGCACAGAGTGATTTCCGTGCCGAACTGTCTGCTGGCGACGCGCTGCGGCTAGAGACTTCGATTGTTGCGATTGGCGCCAAATCAATGACCTTTCGGCACCAACTTTTTCGCGCTGATGGCGATACGATAGCATTCGAGACGGAATTCAAATGCGTAATGTTGAGTCTTGAGACACGTCGAGCTGCAAACATTCCCGATGACGTTCGGGAGAAAGCACTAGAGTGGCTGGATAGTCACGACTGAACGGCAGCAACGTCCCCTGACAACAGGCCCCTTGTTGCGTCCCCGCCCCGTCAACCGCGCTGGCTGCGCTTTTTCACCCAGCCGACAAAGGCCGCGTCCGGCTTGCGCAGGCGCGGGGCGCCCGAGCGCGCCCAGACCCCGCGCCACTCCGCCTCCAGCGCATAGACATCCACCCCCGGCATCAGGGCGCGCGCCGCCTGAAGCGCATCGGGTCCCAGCACCGGCGGCGGCGTGTCGATCACCGGATCGCGTTGTGAAAACCGGATCAGATCGCCGGGGCGCTCCTCGGCATGGTAATCCGGCAGGTGCCCGGCCGCGATCATCTCGCGCAGCATGGCGCGAAACACCCGGCGCGGGCTGGCGGACCCGGATTTCTTCAAGAGCGTGTCCACCGACACCACCCATTCCGCCTGCCGCCCGCAATGTTTGCGCGCCAGTTCATAGATGCGCCGCTCCAGCGGTTTCCTGAGCCGGAAATAATCGCGTGACAGGGTCAGCACCGATTTGCTCAGCACCGCGCGATAGAGCCAGTCCGACAGGGTCACGCTGACGCTGACCATCCGCCCGCCGCCTTTTTGGTTCTGCGGCGTCCTGCGCACGATCTCCCAGCTTTCGATCAGGCCAAAGCCGCTGGTGGTCTCGGTCTCGCCGGTGACGATATTGGTGGTGATCCGTGTGCCCGCCAGCCGCTCGAACGCATCCTTGAGCCGCCGGTAGGCATCGCCCGAGGTCTCGCGGTTGGTCGCCACCAAGAGATCATGCGCCTTCAGATGCAGGGTGCGGCTGGTGCGCCGTCCGGCATTGATCGCCGCCATCAGCTGGCTGACACAGAAGATCAGGATGTCCTTGTCATGAATCGTCGCCAGCCCCCGCACCGACGGCGTCACCGTGATCCGCGTGGCATTGTGCTCATACTCCAGAATGCGCCGGTCCGGCCGCGTCGCCAGCGAGAACAGCGGATGTTCCATGCTGGCGATGTCATCCTTGGGGATCGCATCAAAAATGTCACAGAGAAAGAAATCGCTCTGCCGGTGGCGGTCCGGAAGAAGCCCTCCGCCGCCTGCTGTCACTGCCCTGCTCATGGCCCTGCTCTTGGTCGGTATCCGACTCGTTTATCGTGGTTTCGGTGACACTCACCCTAGGGTTATCCACAGGCGGCGGCAACGGGGGTTCGGAATCACCTGAACGTGGCTTCAGAGTCGCTCTTTCGGGGGTTCAGAGTCACCGGGACTTCAGAAATCTCCTGAAAACGTCATGATAACAAACCTTTGCCGGTTCCAAGGATTCCCCGTAACATATAAATAACACGAATCTAACACGACAAAAAAAGCCACAGCGCCTCACATCAGACCCCACAGCCCTTGGCAGGCCCCGGAATTGCTTGGAAAAATCCGTGTTTGTGATGGTTTTTCTTCCATGTCATGTGTTTCATGCTATCCTGACGAAAACACAGCACATCGAGCAGGCATCATGGCAAAAGACACCGTCGGGCTTCCGCCCTATTTCAACATCGATCCCGATGTGGCGCTTGCGGACATCGGCGCGCCGACCGGCACCGCCGGGTTTGCCGCCATCGCCGCCGCCTGCGCCCAGGGCCGTGCCGATCTGGCCAGCCGGGGGTTGAACGAGGCGGGGCGGAAACAGCTGCGCCTGTTCTCGACCTGGGAAATCACCCGCTACCTGATCCCCGTGGCGCAGGCCCATTTCCGCCGCGTGCTGAAACAGAACCCCGACCTGCCGCAGGGCACCAGCGAAACCGCCGGCGGCGCCAAGTGGTTCGCGCTGGACGAGGTTCTGAAACTGCGCGCCCATTTTGCGGCGCAAGGCTCCAAGGCCAAGAATTACCGCCCCTACCGGCCCGAAGGATTGCCTGCAAAGCTGGTGGCGGTGGCAAATTTCAAAGGCGGCGTCGGCAAGACCAGCACCGCGGCGCATCTGGCGATGTCGGCGGCGCTGGATGGCTACAAGGTGCTGGTGATCGATCTGGACAGCCAGGGGTCGATGACCTCGATCTTTGGCGGTACGGTCGAGGACGAATGGCAGACCGCCTTTCCGCTGCTCGCCCGCCATTACGGCGAGCATCTGCGCGCCGACAACCAGCGCCGGCTCGACCGGGGCGAGACCCCGCAACCGCTGGACGAGGCCCTGACCGAGGCGCTCGGCATCGGCGCGCAGGATCTGATCCAGCCGACCCACTGGCCCAATATCGACCTGATCGGAGCGCAGCTGAACCTCTACTGGGCGGAATTCCAGGTGCCGGTCTGGCGCATGGCGGCGCGCGGCTGGAAACTGTGGGAGGCGCTCACCGACCGGCTGACCGAAGACGGGGTGCTGGATGACTATGACCTCGTGTTCATCGACACCCCCCCGGCCCTTGGCTATCTCACCATCAACGGGCTGGCGGCGGCCGATATCCTGCTGGTGCCTCTGGGCGCGTCCTTTCTGGAGTTTGATTCCACGGGCCGGTTCTTTGACATGCTGCATTCCACCTTCGCCAGCATCGAAGACGGTGAAAACGTCGCCGCCCGCGCCTTGGGGCGGCCCGAGATGGGCTTTGAATGGGACGCGGTGCGCGCGGTCATCACCCGCTATGACGCCGCGCAGCAGGGCGAGCTTTCGGCCCTGATGCAGGCCTATCTGGGCCAGACCCTGTCGCCGCACCGGCAGGATTTCACCGCGCTGATCGGCCAGGCGGGCGAACAGGTCTCGGGCATCTACGAGGCCGACTACCGCGATTTCAACCGCGAGACCTATGCACGGGGGCGCGAAACCTTTGACGCCACCTATGCCGCCTTCAAGCGGCTTTTGCTGGGCATCTGGCGGCGCGAGGAACTGGCCGCCCGGCAGGCGGAACCGGCAGAATAGAGGGGAGCCATCATGGCCAAACGCAAACGACTGACCCCGGCGCAGGACGGGTTCCTTCAGGCAGACCCCGGCAAGCGCGGGCCGCTGTCGCCGGCCCCGATCGCGCAGGTGGCGGGCGAGACCAGCGCCAGTGCCGCCCTTGCGGAACTCTCCGACACGTTGCGCACGGCCCGCACCCAGGGGCGGATGATCGAGGCGCTGGCGCTGGACGCGGTGGATGAAACCCACCTGGTGCGCGACCGCATGATACAGCCGGACGACGAAGAGATGGAGGCGCTGATGACGTCGCTGCGCGCGCGCGGCCAGCAGACCCCGATCGAGGTTGTCGCCCTGCCCGCCCCCAACGGCACGGGCTCCAATAGCACGGCGCGCTACGGGCTGATCTCGGGCTGGCGACGGCTCGGCGCGTTGCGGCGGCTGTACGCGGTGGATCAGGACGAGCGGTTCGCCACGGTTCAGGCCCGCATCATCCGTCCGGTGGATGCGCAGGCCGCCTATGTGGCGATGGTCGAGGAAAACGAGATCCGCGCCGCCCTCAGCCTCTATGAAAAGGGCCGCATCGCCCTGCGCGCGGTCCATGAAGGCGTGTATCCCACGCCGCGCGCGGCCCTGCGGGGGCTGTTCGGATCGGTCAGCCGGTCGCGCCGCTCCAAGATCGGCTCCTTCCTGACGCTGGTGGAGCCTCTGGACAGCGTGTTGCGCTTTCCGGTGGCGATCCCTGAAAAGCTGGGTCTGGGCCTGGCCAAGGCCCTGCAGGAGGATCACGGTTTCGGCTCTAAACTGGGGGCTCGGCTTAGGGAAACGCCGCCAGAGACGGCGGAGGCCGAGCTGAAAATCCTCGCCGCAGTTCTGCGCGACTGGACGCGGGCGCAAAAGGCAGACACCGCGCCCGGGACCACACCGCAACAGGCCCCTGCCCCGCGACCGCGTCTCAGCGGGCTCGACAGCGCTTCGATTGCAAAGCGCCTCGGGGAAAGCCGCGTCTCGGTGCGATTCAATCCGCAGGCCGGGCGCATCGACCTGACCGGCGGCGGGGTGAATGCCGATCTCTTCGCGGCCCTTCAGGACTGGTTGAAATCCCGCTGAACCGCAATACATTCCAGAACCGGATTGTTTCGCGCGCGAAACAAATTTTTGCAAGCCTTTGAAAACAAACAACCCGTCTTTGCGCGAAACAAGAATCCGCGCGCAGAGACGGCGAGATATTTGACACCGGGGCAGGATTTGTGGATAGCCGCCACAGAAGTCAGGCAGGGGCCGGGAGTGACCACGGATCGGGATCAGAAACAGGGCTGTCGTCTGGTGGCGGTGGTGGTCACCCATGACCGGCTGGCCAAGCTGCAGATGACGCTTGGCCGGTTGCTGGCCGAGCCAGCGGACGATCTGGACGCGGTGGTGGTGGTCGACAATGCCAGCACCGACGGCACCGGCGACTGGCTGGCGACACAGCAGGATGCCCGCCTGCATGTGGCGACACAGGCCAGCAACCTTGGCGGCGCCGGCGGCTTTGAGACCGGCATGCGGCTGGTCTCGGACCGGTTCGATCCGGACTGGATGGTGCTGATGGATGACGACGCCCGCCCTGCCCCGGGCGCGCTGGCGGCGTTCCATGCCCTGCCCGACACGGATTGGGACGCGGTGGCGGCGGCGGTCTATTTTCCCGATGGCACGCTCTGCCCGGTCAACCGGCCCTCCTACAATCCGTTCAGCGGGCGTGTGCATGTCACCGCGGCGGATTACGAGGGGCCGGCGATCGCCGTGGACGCGGCCACCTTTGTCGGGCTGTTCGTGTCGCGGGCGGCGATTGCGCGGGTCGGCTATCCGGACGGGCGGCTGTTTGTCTATGGCGATGACGGGCTGTTCACCCTGTCGCTGGGCCAGGCCGGCGGTCGCATCGGGTTCGAACCCTCGCTGCGGTTTGAACATGATTGTTCCACCTTTGACGGACATCGGTTCCAGCCGCTGTGGAAGGTCTATTATTACCACCGCAATCTGCTGCTGTTCTATCGCCGCGCCGGGGGCTGGCGGTTCTGGCCGGCCTGCCTGCTGATCCTGCCGAAATGGGCCGCCAAGGTGCGCCACCATCCGGGGCAGCGCCGCGGGTTTCTGCGGCTGATGCGCCGTGCGGTGCGGGACGGCCTGGCCGGGCGGCTGGACGTGACCCATGCCGAGATCCGGGCGCTGGCAGAGCCGCGACCATGACCCCGACCGTCAGCATCGTGACGCCGCTCTTTGACGGTTCCGCCTTTCTGGCCGAGCACATCGCCTCGGTGCAGGCGCAACAGATGGGCGATTACGAACATCTGATCGTGGACAACCTGTCAGCCGATGACGGGCCAGCGATTGCGCGGCGCGCGGCAGAGAGCGATCCCCGGATCCGGTTGCTGGAGCAGCGCGGTTCGCGGTGTCCCGCAGCCACCCGCAATGCCGGGATCGCGGCGGCGCGGGGGCGGTTCATCGCGTTCCTGGATTGCGATGACATGTGGCACCCGCAGAAGCTGTCCACCCAGATCGCCGCCATGCAGAGGGCGGGTGCGGCGTTCTCCTGGACCGGCTACGATATCGTGGATGTGGCGGGCCATCCCCTGCGCCGCCAGTCGGTGCCGACAGAGGCCGGGCTCGGAGATCTCCTGGACCGGCGGCTGGTGATCGGGTGCCTGACCGCGGTCTATGACCGGGAGCAGCTGGGCCGCCTGCCAATGCCCACCGACGCAGCGCCCGAGGATTTCTGTCTCTGGGCCGATATCCTGACCACCTGCGGGGCGCGGGATCTGCCGGTGATCGGCCTGCCGGACGCGCTGGCCACCTACCGGGTGCATGCGGATGGCGCCAGCGCCGACAAGCGGCGGGCGGCGCGGATCTATTGGGCCGCCTGCAGGGGACACCTGGGTCTGTCGCGGCGGCGCGCGGCCTGGCATTTCAGCCAATACGCGCTGCGCAGCCTGGCGGTGCGGATGCGCAGGGAGCGCTGAAGGCGCGCGGGTTTCAGAGGTTCAGGATGTCGCGGTGATAGCGCCCCAGCAGCAGCAGCCCCACCGCCAGCAGGATGAGGCTGACCGACAGAACAAAGATCGGCTCGACATAAGAGGCGGTATAGGTGGGATAGAACCCGGACCGCATGCGCCCGACAATATGGATCAGCGGGTTGTACCAGAGCACGTCCTGCGCCAGTGGCGGCATCGTGTCATAGAGAAAGAAAATGCCCGAGGCGATGAACAGGGGGCGGGTGAGGATCGACCAGATCACCTCCCAGATCGGGAACAGCCCGCTGATCGCGCAGTTCACCGTGCCGACCCCCGCACCGAGCAACATCGCCATGCCGAGCGCTTCGATGATGGGCGGCATGTTCAGCGTGGTATGGGCATCGACCACCGCGATGATGCCAGCCAGCAGGAGGATGGTGACCAGGATGCCGGTCAGGCTGTTCAGCAGGAACCGCGCGATCACCGAATCCAGCCAGGTGACGGCCGGGTATTGCAGCAGCGGCCGGGAAAACCGGATGGCGGCGGCGATGCTTCCGGCAAGGCTCTGGTACAGGTGAAACGGCATATAGCCGGTGGCATAGAACAGCAGGAAACTGGTGCCCAGCGACGGCGAGCGCATCACCAGCGAAAACCCGACGCTGAGAAACAGGATCGCCGCCAGCGGTTCGAAGATGGACCAGATGTAGCCGCCGGGGGTGCGGCCATAGCGGGTCGACATCTCGCGCAGGATCAGCGCCAGGATGGTGCGCCCGGCGGCAAAGCGGCGGCCCCCCGCCGGCTTCAGGGCCGGGGCAGGCTGGGCGGCGGTCGCGGCAGGTCGGGCAGGTGGCAGGACGGACATGAAAAAGCGTTCTGATACTGGCGTTTGTGCCACCGACTATGTAAGAAATCGGGGAAAGATACAAACGGCTTCGGGCCGGGATGGCAGGCATGGACCAGAAAACCGACAGGACCGGAGACGCGGGTGAACCGGTGAGTGAAACCGCGCCGGTTCATCGCGGCGGCGGCGGTAGGGGCGGCGGCAAATCCGGGTCCGGCCAGGGCGGCGGAAACGGTGGCGGCGGCAAGGGCGGCGGCAAATCCGGACCCGGCAAGGGCGGCGGCAAAATGGGCCCCGTGCCGGTGGTGCAGGTGCAGCCGATTGCCGGGCCGGCCAGAATGCGCAAGCGGCACTGGGGGCTTCTGACCAGCTTTCTGTTGATGGTGGCGATCCCGCTGGCGGCGGTGGCCTATTACCTCTGGATCCACGCCAATGACCAATATGCCTCGACCGCCGGGTTCACCGTGCGCAGCCAGGAGAGCGGTGGCGCCACCGAGCTTCTGGGCGGGCTGGCGCAGTTCTCGGGCGGCACCACCGCCTCGGACAGCGATATTCTCTACGAGTTCATCCAGAGCCAGGAAATGGTCGCACTGGTGGATGCGCGCGTCGATCTGCGGACCCACTATAGCCAGGGATGGCCGCATGACTGGGCCTTTGCGCTGTGGCCGGACGCCACGCTCGAGGACCTGGTCTGGTACTGGCAGCGTATCGTCGGGATCTCCTTTGATTCCGGCACCGGGCTGATCGAGGTGCAGGCGCTGGCCTATGATCCGCAGACCGCGCAGGCGATCACCCGGGCCATCGTGAACCAGAGCCAGGACCGGATCAATGCGCTGAACAACCAGGCGCGCGAGGATGCGATGGGCTATGCCCGCGCCGATCTGGACCAGTCGGTTGCGCGGCTCAAGGATGCGCGCGAGGCGCTGACACGGTTCCGGACCCGCACCAAGATCGTCGACCCCGAGGCCGACATCCAGGGCCGCATGGGGGTGATGAACAACCTGCAGCAGCAGCTGGCCGAGGCGCTGATCGAATACGACCTGCTGCGCGGCACCACCAGCAACACCGACCCGCGGCTGACCAAGGCGCAGCAGCGCATCGACGTGATCCGCGAACGCATCACCATCGAGCGTCAGACCTTCACCAGCGACAACACCGATACCGGCGCCGTGGGCGAGGATTACCCGACCCTGATCGCCGAGTTCGAAAGCCTGACCGTGGATCGCGAATATGCCGAACAGACCTATCGCGCGGCGCTGACCGCGCTGGAGCTGGCCCGGGCCGACGCCGCCCGGCAAAGCCGGTATCTTGCGACCTATATCCGGCCGACCCTCGCGACCGAGCCGGAATATCCTCAGCGCGCCCTGCTGACGGCGCTGGCGGCGCTGTTCCTGCTGTTGATCTGGTCGATCGGGGCGTTGATCTTCTACAGCATTCGCGACCGGAGCTAGAGACCGGGAATGGGGCAGGGGGTGTGTGATCCGCAGTGGGGCTCTCGGGACATTCGCTGTGCGAATGCCCTGCCGCCCCGCGGCGATTTCGGGAGAAATCGCCGGTGATCCGTTTCGAGAACCTGACCAAGAGCTTTCGCATCAAGGGCGAACGCAAGCTGGTGATCGACAATCTGAACCTGACCCTGCCGACCGGGCGGTCGCTGGCGCTCCTGGGGCGGAACGGGGCCGGGAAATCGACCCTGCTGAAGATGATCGCCGGCACCATGAACCCGGATTCCGGCCGGATCGTCAGCGATGGAACCCTGTCCTGGCCGGTGGGGTTCGGCGGTTCGTTTCACGGCGAGCTGACCGGGGCGCAGAACGTGCGGTTCATCGCCCGGATCTATGGTGTGGATACGCAGGAGCTGATGAGTTTCGTCGAGGATTTCTCGGAGCTGGGCAAATCCTTTTACATGCCGGTGCGCAGCTATTCGAGCGGCATGCGCTCGCGGCTGACCTTTGGCGCGTCGATGGGGATCCATTTCGACACCTACCTGGTGGACGAGGTCACCGCGGTCGGGGATGCGGTGTTCAAGCGCAAAAGCCGCGCGGTCTTTATCGAGCGGATGAAATACTCCAGCGCCATCATGGTCAGTCACAGCATGGGCCAGTTGCGCCAGTTCTGCGATTCCGGGATCGTCCTGGAAAATGGCCAGATGCAGTATTTCGATGATCTGGAAGAGGCCATCGCCATGCACGAGGCGATCATGGGCTGAGCGGACAGGCCTCGCTTCGGAACGGATTGTTTGTTTTCAAACGCTTGCAGAAATTTGTTTCGCGCGCGAAACAATCGGTTCCCTGAATGTATCCGGGTTTGCCGGAGGCAGGGTCAGCTTGTCCTGCCAGTATCCGCGCGTGGTCATGGCGTCATAGCCGTCGCGATATTGCCGTTTCAGCGCCTTGTATCCGCGCGTGAACCGCCACAGCGTCCTGGTCATCTGCCAGGCGATTGCAAAGAACTGGGCCTTGGACTGGGCCACGGTATAGCCCTTGTCCGCGGCGGTGTTCAGATAGGTGATCCGGGAGGCGCCAAAGGCGGGAAAGACGATGCCGCGCTCGCCGATGCCCAGCACGATCCGGTCCCAGCGTCGGGCCGAGAACGGCACGAGATGGCCGTTCAGCGTCCAGAGTCCCAACCGGTGCCGCTTGTCGTGCGGTTTCAGGGTTTGCCTGCGCCGCTCGATCTTGTCCTCCGGTGCGAGATCGCGCCAGACCTCGGTCTGTGTCATCTCCTTGATGGTGGCGCGGCGGGCGGCCATGTCGATGTTCTCGTCAAAGAAGCCGGGGCCTTCCATCGTGTCCTGCCAGGACAGCAACTGTGCCCGGGCCGAGTCGTAATGGAACCGCAACAGGCTGCGCATGATAAAGCGGATTGCGATCTTGGCGGTGCCCAGCGGGCGGCGCGCCAGCTTGTCCGAGACCATGTGATGGATCAGGTGATTGCGCAGGTCGAGGTAGAGCGTCTGCGGGCTTTCCTTTTCGGAGAAATCATCCTGGAAGGACACCACGCCGTTCAGCGTGGTGATGTCAAAATCATTCATCAGCGAGAACGAGATGTCATCGCCGCGCACGAAGAACGGGAACGGGTGGTGCCGCACCTGGTCGATGGCAAAGGCAAAGAACCACCAGCCGCCGTACAGTGTCGGCGGGTTCAGGGTCGCGGATTCGTTTTCCATCCCGAACACCGCGTCCCGGTTGCGCAGGTCGACACCGCAGAACATCGGCTGGCAGGAGCCGTCGAAAAAGGCGCCGTTTTCCCACATCGCCCATTTGTGGGTGTTGTTGATCATCGCGCCGGACACCGCGTTCTTGGGGTCCCTGGACAGCGCCAGGAAGGCATAGGTGCGGGCGATGTTCTCCATGTGGAACGAGGCGTCGTCATCCATGAACAGGCAGTGGCTGAACCCGGCGCGTTCCGCCTCGATCAGGCCGCGGGCAAAGCCGCCGGCCCCGCCGTAATTGGGGTTGTCCATCGGGGTGACCTTGCCGGTTTCGGGGATCTTGGCGCTCTGGCCGTTGTCCACCACCTGCACATGTACGTTTTCGCCGAATTCGTAACTGCCAAGGAAGGTCTGCAACCGGGCCACGGTGCGCCGGACCTCGTCTTCACGCTTGAAGGTGGTGATGCTGACCGCCAGCCGGGGCGGGGTGGCGAGTTTGGTGTCGGTGGCAAAGCGGCCGCCGGTGATCGTCGCACCGCCTTCGTCCAGCGCCTTGACCTCCAGATAGATCAGGCCGCGCACCGAGCGTTCGGCATAATGGGACAGATCGGCCCGATACGGCACGCCGGGGGACATGGTGATCACTTCGCAGGCGAGGATTTCCCAGGACTGGCCGGGGATCGCCTGAAAGGCGCGCAGTTCGATGCGCCCATGCCCGGTCAGCTCGACATACAGCCCGTCCAGCGCGCAGCCGGCATGCCATTTGCCGATGTTCAGCAGGTTGAAATAGGTGTCCAGCACCAGCAGGCTGCCCTGGTTCAGCCAGATCTCGTTTGCGGATTGGGAAAAGCCGAACGCGCCACGGGGCCGGAAATAGAGATCGTGTTCGGTGCAAATTCCGGGTTCGGGAAAGGTCAGCTTCTGCAGGGTGATCATGGGGTGCCTTTGTATGCTTGTGCGGATCATGCCGCGATCTCGCGGTGCAGCGCGCTGATGTAGTCGCGCAGCGCCGGGTCGGGCAGGTCGGTCGGGTCGATCCGGTCCAGAAGCTGAGCGGTGGCGCGCGCTTCGGGGATCGGGCGGGGCGTGGACAGCTGGTCGATATCGGGAAAGAACGGCTGGCCGGTCAGCGCGCTCAGATAGTCATGTACCGGGGCAAACCGCCTGGCCATGTCCGCGCGCAGGTCGGGGCCGAACATCTCGACATCGGCGTTTTTCACCGGGTTCAGCCGGTCGCCGTGCTCCAGCAGGTACTGACGCAGGATGCGGGCCTGTTCGGCGGGCAGGTCGAGATTGGCCCGCCGGGCCAGTTCCATCGCCGCGCGGGGCAGGCTGGTGTTGGCGCGGCCCGCCGGGATCAGGTCGGGCCCAAGCCCGATGCCGCACCGGGCCAGGAAATCCTCGGTCGAGCCGCCGGCGGCCAGCACATCGGCATAGTTGCGCAGGTGGAGTGTCGAGTCGGCAAAGCGCTTGATCCAGGGAACGAGCAGGCGCTTGTAGTCGAAGTGGATGCCGGCAAAATAGCTGCGCGCGGCCTTGTCGCTGAGCGCGCTGACCTTGTCGCCAAAGCGCAGCCGCTGGGCGTGCCAGGAGGTCAGGTATTCGTCGGGCCGGCGCAGAACGCAGTAAAGCTCGTGCGTGGCATCCGGAAAGATACCCCGCAGGGTGTCGATCAGCCTGGGATGATTTGATCCGAAATTCGACATGACCTCGGAGCAGAGGATCACCGTATGCGGCTGCAGATAGTCCGCCTGCAAGCGCAGCGCCCGGATCATCTGGGCGACGGCGGGCAGGTTGCCATGCCAGTCAGGGGGTTTGCCGCCGGTGGCCTGGGCCAGCATCCGGAAGGCCAGCGCGTTATGCGGTTCGCGCACGTTCATCCGGTCGAGCGCCGGCGGGCGGTCCGGGTTGAGCGCCCCCGCGAGCGACTGGGCCAGCCCTTCGACTTCGACAGCGGGGTAGAGAATGCCCCGCCGCAGCAATGCCAGATGATTGCGGGCGAAAAACGCCTGCAACGCGGTGGAGCCGACCTTGTGATGGCCAAAGAAGGTGATGACTTTCATGGTCTGCGGCGAGGTCCCAGGTTATCGGCTGTCATTGGGCTGCTTTTGCAGCAATACGTGTTTTCTTGATGTCGCGGATGCGTTTGCTGCGCAGGAAGGCGGGCCAGTTTGTTTCTTCGCTTTCCAGAAGCCCGGCGATGATTCTGGAAAAGACTTCCAGAGACCGCATTTCCGATTGGGACAAGTGATCGGCAGGCTCTGTTGATTGTGCCCGAGGAATGGCCGTTTCGACCGTGCGCTCCAGGTCACCCGCCAGAAGCGGCGCACCCTCAAAGAATTCGCGGTCCATTTCGCGGGCATCGTCGAGATAGGCGGCGTATATTTTTTCCGCGAGGCTTTTATGAAGGCGCAGCTTTGTGGGTGTTTCCGGAGGTTGCATCTGATTCACGACCCTGGAAAATTCCCAGCCGATGGCGTGGCGCAGCCTTGGATCCGAGCTTTTGAGAATATATGACTGCAGGGCCTTCAGCCGCATGAGATCCTCCAGGCACAGCGATTCATTTGCTCCGGCTTCACCGACAACGGTGAAGTCTTTTGTCCCGAACGCATGCAGTATGAAATCTTCGACCACGGACCCCTGATAGAGTTGGTCGCGGATCATTGGGCGCAGGATGAACCGGTCCCCAAACTGCGCGCGCCACGATAGAAACCGGGGCGCATACAGGAAGGTGCCATTTTCCATGACGATATCGAAAAGGCGGTCCAGATCGCTGGAAAGTGCATTGGGCAGGCCGGTTTTTGTTCTTTCGGTAAAGCCCGATGTAAAACGACCGGCATGAGGCCGGACGTAGGCAACGACGCGGATGTCATCAGCGGTGTCTGAAAAGAACCGGTCGATGATATCCTTGAGAACATGGGCGGGTACACCCTCCAAGGACTCGGCGGAAATCAAACAGAACTCTGCATTGGCGCGCTGGATGTCAGCAGCAATGTTTCTGAATACCTTTTCCGCGTTTGCTTTCGCGCCGCGCCGGTTTTCGGCGCCATAGGCATTGCAGTGTTCCTTCAACCAGTTGTGTGAAAGTTTGGCCGAGAAATACGCACGCCCGGATTTGAACCGCACACGATCGCCGGCAAAAACGGTCTGGATCGAGGTCGATCCGGTCTTGTGATCGCCAATGTGGAAGATCAGGGTTCTGCGTGTGGTTGTGCTCATCTTTGCACCTCAGGATTGTATTGTTGATGCGTCCATAGGCGATTGTGCGGGGCAAAACAATTCCCGTGGGTATGGCCATTGCGATACCGGCCGGATTTGTTTTTAACGCGGGCAGGCTTCAACCGGTCTGGCAGGGGGTGCGTGCGCGATGGGCAAATATCTGATGGTGGGTGCAGGCCTGTCCGGAGCGGTGATCGGCCGCCATCTGGCCGAGGCGGGGCATGAGGTCACGGTGGTGGACAGCCGCTCCCATGTCGGCGGCAACTGCCACACCGAGCGCGACCCCGACACCGGGGTCATGGTGCATGTCTACGGGCCGCATATCTTTCACACCGATGACGAAGAGGTCTGGGAGTATGTCAACGCCTACGAGAGGTTTCTGCCCTATCGCAACCGGGTCAAGGCAACCACCGGCGGGGCGGTCTATTCGCTGCCGGTGAACCTGCATACGATCAACCAGTTCTTTGGCAAGACCCTGCGCCCGGACGAGGCGCGCGATTTCATCGTCAATGAACAGGCCGACACCAGCATCGACGATCCGCAGACCTTCGAGGAACAGGCGATGCGCTTTGTGGGCCGGGATCTGTATGAGGCGTTCTTCAAGGGTTACACGATGAAACAATGGGGCTGTCATCCCAGCGAGTTGCCGGCCTCGATCCTCAAGCGGTTGCCGGTGCGGTTCAACTATGACGACAATTATTTCTTCCACAGGTTCCAGGGCATGCCCGAGCATGGCTATACCGCGATGGTGGAACGGATCCTCGATCATCCGGCCATAGACGTGCGGCTGCAGACCGTGTTCAGCCGCAACCAGGCCGGCGCCTATGACCATGTGTTCTATTCCGGGCCGCTGGACGGGTGGTTTGACTATGAACTTGGGCGGCTGGGGTATCGCACGCTGGATTTCGAGCGGTTCACCTGTGACGGCGATTACCAGGGCTGTGCGGTGATGAATTACGGCGAGGTCGGGGTGCCCTATACGAGGATCACCGAGCACAAGCATTTCGCGCCCTGGGAAAACCATGCCGGATCGGTCTGCTACCGCGAGTTTTCCCGCGCCTGCGATCCCGGCGATATCCCGTATTATCCGATCCGGCAGGTGGCGGAAAAGGCGCTTTTGCAGGATTACGTGGCGCTGGCCGAAGGGGCGGAGGGCGTCAGCTTTGTCGGCCGGCTGGGCACCTACCGCTATCTGGACATGGATGTGACCATCCGCGAGGCGCTGGACACCGCGCGCGGCTTTCTGGGCCATGTTCAGGCGGGCACGCGGCCCCCGGCGTTTTTCGTGGCACCGCTCTGATGCGGGATCAGACCGGGTAGTCGAAGCGTTCCATCACCGGACCCAGTTCCCGGTTCAGTTCGGCAATGGTGTCCGGCGTCAGTTTGCGGGCATGATCGCCGGGGGTGACCTGGCGCTTGTGCTTGCTGGTGTCCTCGCCCTCGGTCGAGAAATCGCCCTTTGCCGCCAGTTTCGCGCGCAGATCATCGGTCATCGTGACATCGAGAAACGCGGCGATGCGGTTCAGCCAGGCCTCGGTGTCGGTGACCATTTCCTCGTATTTCAGAACCAGCGCATCCGGGTGATCGGCCAGCAGGCCGGCGAGGATTTCCATGCGCATGCGGTAATTGGCGGCGCTGTCGCGGGCAAAATCGTCGATGGTCTTTTGCTGCAGGGACTGGCGGCGGGCTTCGAATTTTTTGCGCCGCTCGGGATCCTTGGGGGGCACGTGGCTTTTGGCGTAGGAGAAATAGGCCGAGGTGATGCAGTCGCGCGGATCGCGCAGCTGCACGACGAGGCGCAGGTCGGCGAGGGCGGGCATGTCCTTGACATAGGGGCCGCGGGCCATGCCGTAATAGACCCCGGTGGGCTGCATGGTGTCCTGTGCTGCGACAAAGACTTCGGGCGGGGATTTGTCGGAGTTTCCGGCGGCGATCGAGATGTCGTCGACCTTGTAGCCGCGGGCGCGGCAGAACACCTTGAGTATCCCGTTGGTGACCGAACTGCCGGCCTTGTGCATGGAAACGCCCATCAGGCTTTTCAGATCACTCATTGTCGGAAACCCATCCTTGGCAAGGTGTTTTGGCGCCTTCTAGGCAATCGCGCGGGGTGGGGCAATGGCTGCGTCAGCCCGCTGCGGCGGGATCGAGCAATTGGTCGATATGTGCCCGGATTTCGGGCCGGGCGGCGTCGATGGCCGGATAGAGCGCCGGATCCACCCGGCGGTTCAGCCAGTCGCGGGCGCGGGTGGCGAAGGGGCGGCGCAGTTCGGGGAGCAGATGGCCATGGATCCAGCCGATCAGCCCCAGGGTGAACAGCGCGAAGGGCAGGGGGTCCGCCTCCCTGGCGGCGATGTCTTCGGCGACCCGGTCCAGCGTGACGAAAACCTCGAGCCGTTCGGGGCCCAGCCGATTGGTCAGCCGGTCGCCTTCGGCGTCAACGAAATGGATGAGGCAGATGCGATCGCTGGCAAGGATGCGGTCGGCAGAGAGAAAGCTGCGCCAGTGCAGTTCGATATCTTCATGCACCGCAAGGTCGGAACAGCCGATGCCGTGGTCGCGCAGGAACCCGGTGCGGTAGATCTTGTTCCAGGGGTAGTTCGCGGTCTGCATCAGGGCGGCGGCGGCGGCAGGGCCGACCGGGGTCAGCGCGCCGATATCGGTGCCGGCGGCGCGCCACAGGCGGCCGTCCAGCGGCTCGGGCCCCCAGCGGCGCTCGATCTCGGAGCGGGTGTCGTGATGGCGGAAGATGCAGAAATCGAACGTCTGCCCCGCCAGGTCCGCCAGCAGCGGCGGCAGCTCGCGGGTGGGCAGGTCGTCGGCGTCGAGATAGAGCAGGTGGTCGCCGTCGACATGGGCAAGGGCGGCGTTGCGGGCGGCACCGGGGCCCTGCGCGGTGTCATGGCGCAGCAGGGTCAGCCGGTCCGCGGGCAATGCCGCGGCGGCGCAGAGGGCGGCGTGATCCAGCGGGGCGTGCGAGCCGTCATCGACCACCACCAGCTGATCGGCACAGCCAAGCCGGGCGAGGCGGCCCAGAAGCCTGAGCAGGTAGGGTTCGTCGTCATGGACCGGGATGGCGATGGTTAGCGTCATGCGGCAAAGATCCGCAGATCGTGCAGGTGCCAGCGCAGCGGCTCGGGCGGCAAAAACAGCAGCAATTCCCGCCAGGGCGCGATCTCCGGCAGGGGGCGGCAGGTGGGCACATGCAGCGCATCCACATGCGCAACGGCGTCGGGCCGGGTCAGGATATGGCGGTCAAGGAAGCAGTCGACAAAGCCGCCGTCGCCGAGGCCCGAGCGCAGGCAGGGGCGGATGATCTGTTGCGCGGGGCCGACGCCGGTGCAGCCAAAGCCGATAAACGCGGTGTCGGCCAGGTCCGGCAGCTCCAGCGCCAGGTGCAGGGCGATCCAGCTGCCGCGTCCGGTCATCGAGATGTCGAGTTCCAGCAGCCGCCCGGCAGGCGAGCGCCACGTGCCGCCGACGCCCAGGGGCGCATCGGCGATCAGCGAGACGCCGGGGGCGAAATCGACCCGCTCGGCGATGTCGCCGGCCGTGATGCCGTCACGCAGTGCTGCGAGGCCTAAAGACAGGTCGGGGGCCAGGTCGCGGGACAGGGATGGGGCAGGGGACATGATCTTGGCCCGGATTGAGGTTCGCCTTTCCTAGGATATTTCGGGGCGAACCGGAATCACCTTTTGCGGCGCCGCGTCGAAAATATGTGCCGGGCAAGGGAATGCCGGTGTTGGGGGCCGGTGTTGGGGCCAATGTTGGGGGCGCTGCCCCCGCCGCCCTGCGGGCGTCTCCCCCGGAGTATTTTGACAAAGATGAAGGGGCGGAGGCGCTCAGTCTGTGGCGAAGGGTGGCGCAGGCGTCAGGCAGAGTGTGCTGTTGTTGAACAGGATCCAGTCGAACAGCGCGGCGAAGGACAGCCCGATGAGCGCCAGCGTGCCGCCCAGAAGAAACATCAGCAAGAGGCGCGCAGGGCCGAACCGGGCCGGTCCTTCGGCGAGCCGGGCCAGGATCCGGCAATAGGCGATGCCATAGCCGATCAGCACGCCGAACATGGGCAGGGTGGTGACGATATAGAGCAGGATCGGGCGCAGGGACGTCTGTGGATTATCCTGTAGAGCCGCCTGCAAGGCCGCCAGCGTGGTGACCTGGCCACAGCCGCTGACGGAATTGGCCGACAGCCGGAACAGGTCTTCGCCGATGATCCGCATGACTCCGAAGGACCCCAGTTGCAGGACCGCCTCGAGCGGCAACACCACGCCGTGAATGCAGGCGGTGGCGATGAGGAAGCTGCCAAGGGGGTGTCTGGCACCAAACAGCCGCCAGACCCAGAAGAAGGCCAGCGAGACCAGCAGAAGCTGCAGGATGCTGCTGAGACCGCGGGCGACGAAGAACAGGGTGGGCGCGGCGTCGGAGCTGAAGGCGATATAGCGGGTCAGCAGCAAGATCGCCACCGAGACCGCCCAGAACAGCACCGCATCCCAGACAGCGGTGCCGGCACGGCTGCGCGGGGTCACCTGGGCAACGGGATGGGCCAGCAAGGCCCAGAAGGTGCTGCCATAGCGGGGGAGGACCTCAACCGTCCGTTTTACGATATCCTCGAGCACGCCCGTTCCCGCAATTGGAAATAGCGGCAGTCTAGAGCGTTTTGCGCCGCCTGTCGCCCGGGCCGGTTTTACCTGACGCTGGTTTTGCAGGCATCTGACCGGCTTTTGGGTGATTGTTCAGCGGCTTTCTGCGCAAGAGGGTTTGGACTCGTCATGCGGATGTCGTAGGAGTGGTGGATATAGTTAGAGTATTTATCTGCGATCCATTGCGTTCGAGCTGTTGAGAAAAACGGAAATTCCGGACGATCGCTCTGTGGTGTGAATGTCGTGAGGACAGCGACTGAATGTTGAACCTGATCAGATCCTTGCCGCGCAAGCAAAAGGCTTATGTCTTTCTGGCGATTGATCTCGCGTTGATTCCACTGGCCCTGCTGTTCACCTACACGGTGCAGGTGCTGCCGAATTCGGCGGGCCAGACCCTGATCCAGACCCTGCCGGTCTTGCCGTATCTGCTGGCGGTGGCGGCGGGTCTGTCGATGTGGCTGGGCATTCCGGGCATTCAGCTGAAGGCGTTCGAAGGGCATGCGGTGGGGCTCACCGCGATCCTGGCCACGGTGCTGACCGGAACCATGGCGTTGTTGTCGTGGCTGGCCGGTTTGAACCAGCCGCCGGGAACCCAGGTGATCTTCGGGATCAGCTATTTCATGCTGCTGGTGGCCAGCCGGGCGGTGCTGTACCAGATCGTGGATGCGATCTATCGCCGGGCGCAGCCGCGCTGCCGGGTGTTGATCTATGGTGCGGGCACCACCGGCACCCAGCTGGCACAGGCGCTGCGCAGCCACGAGGGCATCGACCCGGTGGCCTTTGTCGATGACAACAGCTCGTTGCAGGGCATGGCTCTGGTGGGGTTGCCGGTGTTCCCGCCGGCCCGGATCGCGGAGCTGGTCAAACAGCGCCAGATCGACCGGGTGCTGCTGGCGATGCCGTCGCTCAGCCAGCCGAGACAGGCACAGATTGCCCGCCGGCTGCAGAAAGTGGGGCTGGACGTGCAGGCGTTGCCGTCTTTTGCGCAGTTGATCGGCGAGGAAGCGTTGATTGACAAGCTGACCCCGGTTGCGCCGCAGAACTTCCTCGGTCGCGCGTCGCGCGCCAGCGGACTGGGCGACGCCAGCGACAGCTATACCGGTCGTGTGGTGCTGGTTTCCGGTGCGGGGGGCTCGATCGGCTCGGAACTGTGCCGGCAGGTGCTGGCCTGCGAGCCCCGCAAGGTGATCCTCTATGAGCTGAGCGAACTGGCGCTTTACACGGTGCAGCAGGAACTTGAGCAGCTGACCGAGGGCACCGGTATCGAACTGGTGCCGCTTTTGGGGTCGGTGACGGATCCAAGGCAGGTGCGGACGGTTCTGGCCGATCACGGCGTGCAGGTGGTGCTGCATGCCGCCGCCTACAAGCATGTGCCGCTGGTCGAGGCCAATCCGCTGGCCGGGCTGGCCAACAATGTCTTTGGCACCCAGGTCCTGGCGCGCGAGGCAGCGGAATTCGGGGTCGAACGCTTTATCCTGATCAGCTCGGACAAGGCGGTGCGCCCGGCCAACGTGATGGGGGCCAGCAAGCGGCTGGCGGAACTGGTGATACGGGATCTGGCGACGCGGCACGCGGGAACCGTGTTCACGATGGTGCGGTTCGGCAATGTGCTGGGATCAAGCGGATCGGTGGTGCCGTTGTTCCAGGACCAGATCAGCCGCGGCGGGCCGGTGACGGTGACCGATCCCGGGGTAAAGCGGTTTTTCATGACCATCCGCGAGGCGGTGCAGCTGGTGCTGACCGCGGGGGCCGAGGCGCGGGATGGCGAGACGTTCGTGCTGGACATGGGGGCACCGGTGCCGATCGTGAAGCTGGCGCGGCAGGTGATCGAAAGCGCCGGCTATTCGGTGCGCGACGAGGACAATCCCGATGGCGATATCGAGATCGAGATCATCGGCCTGCGCCCCGGCGAGAAGATGGAGGAAGAGCTGACCCTGAGCCCGGATCTGATCGGCACCCGTTTCCCGAAAATATTCTGTGCGCGGGAAGACCAGCTGAGCGAGATCGAGGTGGCGTCGGCCCTGCGCGGATTGCGCCATGCGTTGGTGGCCAGCGATGCGGATGCCGCCCGGGCGGTCATCAGCCGTTGGGTCGAGGGCTACCGGCAGGCCGACGTCGAGCGCAGGCGTTCCTGACATATCCGGAATTGTCACCGCAATGCCGCGTTTCCGCCGAAACCCGGATGCTGGCGGTCCGGGCGATTGATACCGGGGCTTGCTTTGTGATCTAAGCAGTCCGAGAACGTTCAGGCAGGCTGACAGGCAAAAGGCGCCCTTCGTATTGTTTCAGGCATTTTTCAACAAGACTGTTTCCGGGGTCGGGCCTGTTTTTCGCAGCGGGCCGGGCCGGGCGCTTGTCGTGGTTCTGCTGGGCGGGGCGCTCGCGGGTGGCGCGGCGCTGGCCCAGAGCCAGTCAGGCGCCGGGGCGCGCCGCGACGCGGAGCCCACCCTGGTGCCGTTGCCGCCGCCGAGCCTCAACTTCTACGGCTCGCCCGGGATCATCGACATGCCGTCCGCCGAGATGCTGCCGGACGGGCAATTCACCACCGGCGTGTCATCGTTTGGCGGCCAGACCCGATACAACCTGACCTTTCAGGCAACCCCGTGGATGTCGGCCACCTTTCGGTACAATTCCATCCAGGACTGGAACATGGGGGGGTTCGATACCTATTACGACCGCAGTTTTGATCTGCGGTTCCGGTTGCTGCGGGAACGGAAATACATTCCCGAAGTCACCGTGGGCCTGCAGGATTTTGTCGGCACCGGCATTTACGCCGGTGAATATGTCGTCGCCACCAAGCGGTTCGAGGTGCCCGGCTGGGGCGGGCGGTTCGGTGAAACCGGGCGTCTGAAGCTGACCGCCGGGATCGGCTGGGGCCGGCTGGGCTCATATGGCAGCATTGGCTCCTCTGGCGACCGGCCTCCCTATGATCCGACCAGCCTGGGCGGCGAGCCGGCCTATGACCAGTGGTTCCGCGGTCCCTATGCGCCCTTTGCCGGGATCGAATGGCAACCCAATGAAAAACTTGGGCTGAAACTGGAATACTCCTCGGACGACTACGTGACCGAGACGCAGGACGCCTCGATCTTCGAGCGGCGCTCGCCGTTCAATTTCGGGGTCGAATACCAGGTCAGCCCCCGCACCCGGCTGGGGGCCTATTACATGTATGGCAGCCAGTTCGGGGTCAATCTGCAAATCCAGCTGAACCCGAAGCAGCCGGTGACCCAGATGCGGATCCCGGCCCCTCAGCCGATTCCGCAGCGCCCGTCGCAGAGCAGCAACCCCGATGCCTGGACCACCGCCTGGACCGGGAACGCATCGGTTCCGGCGCAGTTGCGTGATCTGCTGGCCCCGATCCTGCTGGCCGACGGGCTGGTGCTGGAGAGCCTGACGGTCCGTGCCGACACGGCGGAGCTGCGCTTTCGCAACATTCAGTACCTGTCCTTTGCCAATGCGGTGGGCCGGGCAGCGCGGGCGATGAGCCGGGTGATGCCGCCCTCGGTGGAAACCTTCCGGCTGGTGCCGCTGAGCGGAGGCATGGCGCTGTCGGCGACCACGGTGCGCCGGTCCGATCTGGAGGCGCTGGAATTCGATGGCAACGCCACCGATGCGCTCTTGGCCGTCACCGCCTTTTCCGACGCACCACCGCTGTCGGCGGATGCGACCCCGGCGGCGGATCTCTATCCCGACAAGAGCTGGTCGCTGTCGCCTTACTTCAGCCCGGCCTATTTCGATCCGGAGCAGCCGTTCCGGGTGGATGTGGGGCTGACCCTGCGGGGCACCTATCGGCCCGCACCCGGCTGGATCATCTCGGGGGCCATCCGCCAGCGCCTTGCCGGCAATGTCGATGGCGGGCCGCCGTCCAACTCGGTCTTGCCGCATGTGCGCACCGACCAGGTGGAATATGCGCAATATGGCACGACGCTGAACAACCTGTTCATCGCCAGGCAATGGCGGCCGGGGCGCAATCTTTATGCCCGCGTCACCGGCGGCTACCTGGAAACCATGTATGGCGGGCTGTCCACCGAACTGCTGTGGAAACCGGTCAGCAGCAACCTGGCCCTGGGGGTCGAGGCGAATTACGTGAAGAAACGCGATTTCAATCAGCGGCTGGGGTTCCAGGACTATGAGGTCTTCACCGGCCACGGCACGGCCTATTACGAGTTTGCGGGCGGGTATCTGGCGCAGCTGAGCGTGGGCCAGTACCTCGCCGGTGATGTCGGGGCCACCCTGAGCGTGGACCGCACGTTCGACAATGGCTGGATGGTCGGGGCGTTCGCGACCAAGACCAACGTGTCGGCCGAGGACTTCGGAGAGGGCTCTTTTGACAAGGGCATCCGGTTCCGCATCCCGATCAACTGGTTCCTCGGGAAACCGAGCCAGCAGACATTCGGCACCACCATCCGTCCGGTGCAGCGCGATGGCGGACAGATGGTCAGCGTGCCGGGACGGCTTTACGGGCAGGTGCGGCTGGCGCATCGCAAGGCGCTGACCAATCAATGGGCGAGGGTCTGGGAATGATGCGACCGGCACGCCTGCTGGCAGGTCTCACCGCCGCGCTTTTGCTGGCAGGCTGCAGCGGTGGCGTCGATGCCCCGACCCTGCAATTGCAGGTGATCGATGCCGCGCGTGAGGCGATATCCGCGCGCACCAATCCAGCGGCGGAACGCCCCCCGGTGACCCGGGCGGTTCTGAACACGCTGGACGGCACCTTTATGGAGGTCACCCGCCTGCGGGAAGATCAGACCGCGTTTCTCTATCCCAGCTACACGACCCGCGATTCGGGGCCCGGCGAGATTGTGGTCTGGCGCACCGACAGCAATGAAACCGTGACAGTGCGGGGCGGGGTGCTGATTGCCACGCGCGGGCTGGGCGGCGACCTGTTGTCGACCGAGGTGCTGCTGGCCGGCAGCGGTCTTGGCCCGGCGGCGGGTGGCGCGCGCATCTTTCAGATCTTTGGCGGCAACAACGCGCAGACGACGCTGACACTGGCCTGCGAGGTGACCGACCTGGGGCTTGAAACCATTGAAATCATCGAAGTGCGCCATGCCACACGGCATTTGCGGGAACAATGTCAGGGCAGCAGCGGTGCAATCACGAATGACTACTGGATCGATGCAGGCCGGGGCCTGATCTGGCAATCGCGGCAATGGGCCGGGCCGCATGTGGGCTATCTGCGGCTGCGGCAGGTGACGGATTAGAGATATTCAGATCATGTTCGAGAGGTTTCGGGCGTATGTGCCGCTGTTTTCATCGACCCGAAGAAAAAACAGCGACAATGCGCCAGATATGCAGAGGCCATATTGAAAAACCATGTGCCCTGCGGTAGACCTAAGGCAAGTAGGTTACCAAAGTTTTAATCCAACCAAGGATTCTGATCATGAAAAAGCTTCTCGCGGTTGCCGCCCTCGGCGCGCTCACCCTGTCGGCACCGGCCCATGCACAAAGCGCGACGGGCGGTGTCCCAAGCGCGATCGGTGGCGGTCTGACGGCCGGCGCGGCTGCTGCCATTGCGGCGGTCGTATTTATCGTGGCCATTGCCGTCTCCGGTGACGATGACAACCCAACCACGGTTACGACCACCACGAACTGAACCACCTGTTCAACCGGTTTGAAGCTTTAGGGCAGGCCCACGGGTCTGCCTTTTGCTGTTTCAAGGCGTTTCGCGCCAAAGCTGACTCACCTGACGCGGCCTGGAATCATAGATTTCAACGCGCGAGGCGACACCAGGTGACCCAGGTTGAACGCGAAACGCTCTCATACAGAATTTGCACTTCGTTTGTGAACCCACCGGGCGGCCTCCGGAGATCCTGTAGTTTATATTATGTTAATAATTCTGCGAAACCGGGTGTTTCGGACGTCAGGCAAACAGGAAATCGGCGGCTCCCAGATCCACCGGATCCAGATCGAGCAGCGTGATCGTGCCGCTGCTGGTGTCGATCTGCACATCTTGCCCCAGATCCCGGAAGACCAGATCGGCAAAGCCCAGATCCGGGATGGTGAACTGGATATGATCCTGACCAGGGGCAAAATCGGCAATCATGTCGTTGCCATGCCCGGATGAGAACACGAACAGATCGGCGCCGGCATCGCCGTGGTACTCATCATTGCCGCCGCCGTCGTGGAAGGTGTCATTGCCGCTTCCGCCCTTGACCAGATCGGCCCCGTTCGCGCCGCCCTGGTCCTCGTCATGAAAGATATCGTCGCCCTTGCCGAGATAGATCTTGTCGCGTCCCATCCCGCCCCAGACCTGATC
>NZ_JASMWN010000026.1:0-57831 GCF_032595355.1 Sedimentitalea todarodis
GCAAATCCCGCCGAACCGCCACATCGCCCAGCAACCCACGAACATCCGCAACCGAAGAATCCTCGTACTGACGACCCTTCGGCGCCACACGACCCTTCCCTCGCCCAGATTTCCAGACACCGGGTTTGGTGTTTATGACGGTCATAGATGCACTCCCTGATTTGGATCTGGTATCCCAACCCGTCAATATTTGGTCAAATCGCCATATCCTAACACATCATTTGATTTGGTTATAATGACTTCTGAACCGCGCGGCGGAATGCCTTGATAATCGGTGTTTCCGGTTGTTGTTCCCGAATCGTGAGACCTATGGCCTGCGTCCGGAATGGTTCAACCAGATCGAGCCGGGTCGCGGTTTGCGCGGAGAAGTAGGTTTCGGCAACACCTTTGGGCGCGATGGTCGCTGCGTTGCCGCTCACAACCTGCGCCAGGAGTGCGGTAAAGCCGTTGGCCTCCATGACGATGTTCGGTTCCGCTCCGATTTGCTGAAAGATTTCATCCACGAATTGCCGGTTGCGCATGTCCGGGGTCAGTAGGCAAAGCGGGAGTTCGGCCGCTTCGCTCCACCGGGCCTGCCCGGTCGGGCGCGGTGCCATATGTGCCGGAACGATGAGCACATAGCTTTCGTTGTACAGAGTCTCGGTGTGCTCGGGGTCGGCCTCCTGCACATAGGTCAGGCCGGTGTCCAGCGTATAGTCGTTGAGCCTCAGTTCGATCTGGCGGGACGACAGCGATTGCAATTCAAGCGACAGATCGGGATGCGTCTTGCGCAATTGCGACGAGACGATGGCGGCAAAGGGCAACGCCGTTGGAACCGTTCCAACAACGAGCTTGCCCCGCAGGGTATTGCGCAATATGCCGATTTCCTGTCGCATGCCTTCAGCATCGCTCAGCAATCGGCGTGCCCATTTCAGAACAACCTCGCCTTCGCGGGTAAAGCCGAGGAATTTGTTGCCGCGCCGCACCAGAGGAATTGAGAACTCATCTTCCATCTTTCGGATGCGCGCGGAGAAGGCGGGTTGAGATATGCCGCACTCTTCGGCCGCGCGAGAAAAATGCTTGTGACGCGCCAGCGACAGCAGGAGCTTTAGATCACGGATATCCGACATGTGTTCACCATAGGTCCCGATATGCCTCCCGATGGGCAGGTACCGAGGCTAAGCATCGTGCGCCAAATGCGCCAGAACATTCGTTCAGACCTGAGTGCGGGTAGATCAGGGAAAGTAACTTCGGACCAAGGCGCTCGCGATCAAGCTCCACCCGTCCGCGACGACAAAGAAGGCGAGCTTGAATGGCAGCGAAACGATGGCAGGCGGAACCATCATCATGCCCATCGACATCAGGATCGCGGCGACCACAAGGTCGATTATGAGGAACGGAAGGAAGACCAGAAACCCGACCTGAAAGGCGCGTGCAATTTCGGAGAGCAGGAAGCTCGGGACCAGTACCGACAATGGCGCATCGGGACCGGAGCGGATTGTTGCCGCGTCCGGGCGCAACTCGGCCATGGCCACGAAGGTATCTTGATCGACGCGGTCAGACATGAACACGCGGAACGGTTCAAGGCTGCGGATGAGCGCGGTCTCAATCTCGATCTGTTCGTTCATGAGCGGGCTGATCCCTGTCTCCCAGGCTGCGGTAAAGACAGGTTCCATTACGAAATAGGTGAGAAACAACGCGAGGCTGACGATCAGCATATTGGGTGGTGACTGCTGAAGGCCGATGGCCTGGCGCAGGATCGCGAGCACTGTCACCAGAAACGGAAAGCAGGTGATCATGATCGCCAGCCCAGGCGCGAGGCTGAGTACGGTAATCAGGAGGATCAGCTGAATGGAGCGCGCGGATACGGACTCGCCATCGCCGAGCGACAAGGAGATTTCCTGCGCCACCGCCGATTGCGGTAGCGCGACGGCTATCGCGAACGATACCGCCAGAAGCAAACCTGCCCGGAGAGTCATCCCAGGCCGTTCTGAAAATCGGCGATTTCCGTGAGACGAACCGCAAGTTGCCCGGCGTTATCGCCGCTGAGTTCCTCAAGTTGTCCGCGTGCAACAAGGCGATCGCCGACAAACAATTCCACCGGGTCCTCTATCCGCTTGTCCAGTGTCAGAACCGCATTCTCTCCAAGACTCACGAGTTCGCGTATCAGTGGTCTGGCCTTGCCAACAGAGACGGTGATTTCAATCGGCACAGAGACAAACGGGTTGGCCGATCCATTCGTCTTGGGGCGGGCATCGGAGTCGTTATCCATATAGGGAATCCTCTGTCAGAGTATGATAGTACGCTTCGGCTGACTCATTCAGCGACGCCAACAGCAGATCTGTGTCGATCTCGCGTTCGCTGTCGCCGATACGCAGTTGAATTTGGCCGGGGTCAATGTCGTTGCTTTCGCGAATTGCGATCTGCATCGGCAGTTCCTTTTGCAGGATCGGTTTGAGAGCTCCACCAGCCCCCACGGGCACGACAAGCACGACCGGTTGTTCGATCTGATCGCGCGCAAGGGAGAGGCATTGTTCGACAATTCGGGCCGCGGTGCTTTGCGTCATGGCTTCGGGCAGAACCTTTTGCATCAGAGTCTGAAACACCGGTTCGACCGCCCTAGTCATCTGGGCCAATGCCTCTTGATAGGTAAACGAGAAATCTTCGAGATTCTGGGCCAAAGTCGCGATGACGCGGCTCTTGTCTTCAGACTGTACGCGAATGGCGTCGTCCCAGCCCGCAGTATAGCCCTGCTCGAACGACGCGAGGCGGATATCCTCGACCGCATCGTCACTCATCTCCGTCACTGATTGCTCCGGGCGGTCGACAACGCTGAAATCTTCCAAAAGATGTGCGATTGCCATCATGCTTTCTCCTCGCTCTCTTCGAGCCAACTGCGCAGAATCTCGACAGTTTCTTCCTGCCGCTCGCCGATCATCGACCGCAGACGTTCAACCGGTGAGTCGGAGCTGTTCGCCAGCGCCGGAAGGCCGGTGTCAGATGTGGTCTGATCCGCCGTGAGCGCTGCCGGCTGAAATTGATCGGACGGACCATCGTCGATCTCTCCCGTCAGCACCGGACCCTCACCGCGAGTCTCTCCGTGCTCGGGGGCAGCAGGCGGTAGAGCCGCAAGATCTGCCTGGGGCAGGTTCCGTGCATTGCTCAAAATCGGACGCACGACAAACAGTCCAAGAACCAGCGCAACCAGAGCCAGCGCCGACAGCTGAATCAGTGACATGACATCCAGATCAAGCCCCTGGAACATGCCCCCCGCCGCTGCTGTTCCCAACGGTGCAATGGTAGGCAACTCCATGGATTTCAGCGTGATGACATCGCCGCGGGACTCGTCATAGCCAACCGCCGAGGCGACAAGATCATGAAGCGCGGTCAGTTCTTCATCGGGGCGGGACTGGAACGTCGGGGAACCTGTCTCGTCGATGACATCCAGACCGTTGACGAGAACGGCAACCGTCAGCCGTCGGATATCACCTGGCCCGCGCACGATCTCGTGCTCGGTTTCGGACACTTCATAATTGATCCGTTCGCGGGTTTCGCTGCCCTGCGCCTTGGACCCTTCACCGCCAGCTCCGTCGCCGTCCGGCAGGTTTGAAGCGACCGTGACATCACCGCCGGCTGCGTTTGTCGAGGAATCGGTCCGTTCCTCAGTGTCCGTGCTAATGGCGACGCGGCCCTCTGGATCAAAGCGCCGTTCGCGAATGGATTCAGTCTGAGTTATCGTATCGACACTCACTTCCACCACTGCATTGCCGGCCCCGACGCGTGCTTCGACCAACCTGAGAACCCGATCGCGCAACAGTGATGCCCGGTCATCTGCGATATTGGGTGACGTCGAGGTGTCGGCGGTGCCAATCAGGGTTCCGTTCGCGTCAATGATGGCAACATTCTCGACCGTCAGACCCGCAACTGCCGAAGCGACGAGGTACCTCAGCGCATTGGCCTGCGCAGGTGTCACCGGGGCACCAGCGGGCACGACCGACACAGATGCTGTCGGGTCAACACTGCGCTGAAACGGACCAGAGCCATTATGTGCAATGTGCACACGCGCCTGCGCCACGTGCGGGCTGGCGACGACCGTGCGCGCGAGTTCGCCTTCCTTGGCCCGCCAGTAGGCAGCATCGAACATTTGCGATGTCGTGCCAAATCCGTTCAACGAATCAAGCAGTTCGTACCCGCGCCCTCCATTTGCGGGCAGCCCTTCACTCGCAAGCATCATGCGCAATTCGTCGCGGTTTTCTGCGGGGACATAGATCGATCCTCCGCGCACCTCGTAGAGTGTGCCGCGCTGTTCCAGCGCGCGGACCACATCCCCGGCAGAGCCGTTCTCAAGGCCCGCATACAAGAGCTGCATTGAGGGCGCCGCCGCCATGCGCGACATCACCACCAGTGTCACGATCACCGCAACGGTGGCGAGAATCACCACCATCTGCTTGCGTCGGTCGAGTTCGACCCAAAGCGTTTTGATCTGTTGCACGATATCCTCCGTGTCGCCGACGTTCTGCCAACGTTCTCTCTTGTTTGGTCGATTGGCCTTAACAATCGGTTAGTTCCTGCCCGGTTATGAAGGCTCCGAACGAAACGATAGGAATTACCATGGCGGATGCCGTAGCAGATGCGCCGGACGCTCCGGTCAAATCGAAGAAATTGCCGTTGATCCTTGGCCTGGTGCTCGCGATTGCGGGAGCGGGCGGCGGATTCTATGTCAGTTCGTCGGGGCTGTTGTTTGGCCACGGCGAATCAATCGATGCCGACGGTCATGGTGCGCCTGATGCACATACAGAACCACTGCCAGACATCGCATTTGTCGCAATAGAACCGATCACGATTTCGCTGACCGGAAACAAGCATGTGCGTCACCTGCGCTTTCGCTCTCAGCTGGAGGTGAACGGCGCGCACCAAGAGGACGTAGAACTGATTCTGCCCAGGATCGTGGACGTGTTGAACAGCTACCTGCGGGCCCTGGATGTCACGGAATTCGAAGAACCACAGGCGCTGTCAAAGCTGCGTGGCCAGATGCTGCGGCGCGTGCAGGTTGTCGCGGGGCAGGGTCGGGTGCGTGACCTTCTGGTCATGGAATTTGTGCTGAACTAGGAGGCAAAGTTGGAACTGGTTGCAGATATCTTTCTGGTCGCAGGCGCATTGGGGGCGGGGCTGTACTGTTTTGTCCTCGCGCGCAGGCTGAACAGGTTCAATGACCTTGAGAAGGGAGTGGGCGGCGCCGTCGCAGTTCTTTCCGCGCAGGTCGATGATCTAAGCAAGACCCTCGCCAGCGCGCGCGCCGCGTCTGACGGCTCTAACGCAGCGCTGGAGGATTTGACCGGTCGGGCTGAAGCAGTCGCTGCGCGATTGGAACTGATGATGGCATCGATGCATGATCTCCCGGATATGCCTTCTGCTGAGGTGCTGACAAAACCAGAACGCGTCGAGCCTGCAAAACCTGTGCATCCGGCCGGTCCGATGTTTGTTCGGCACGAACGGGCGCAGCAAGGGGCACAACAATGACAGGTAAGCGGAAAGTGCCCCGCGTGCGTGGCGGTGCGCTCGTGGTTATTTCGGTCTTGCTGATCGGCTCGGCACTGGTGCGCCTGGGGATGCAGGCCGGACCGGCCATCGCACGCGAATCTCCTGTCGAGGGAGATCTGAACGAACCAGCAGCCACAGAACCACAGCGCAGTGCACCGTCGTCTGCAGAATTGCAAACCCTGATCGAAGCCCTTCAACACCGTGAACATGCATTGGATACGCGCGAAGCGCAGATTCAAGATCGCATGAAAGCTCTGGAAATCGCGGAAGAGGCGATTGGGCGACGACTAGAAGCTCTGATCGGTGCCGAGCAACGTCTTTCTGCCACGCTTGCACTCGCAGACGGCGCAACCGAGGAAGACCTTGAGCGCCTTACAAACGTATATGAAAAAATGAAGCCAAAACAAGCAGCTGCGCTTTTTGAGGCGATGGCCCCTGAATTCGCTGCGGGTTTCCTCGCGCGTATGCGACCAGATTCGGCAGCCAGCGTGATGGCAGGCCTCAGTCCGATGGCTGCCTACTCGATCAGCGTCGTTCTCGCTGGGCGAAACGCGTCGGTTCCGAAGGAATAATTTCGCCCGGTCAACGTTTGTTAAGGCGGAAACGCCAAACTGCTCAGAGCCCTTGCAACACGGAGTCGCGAAATGATTGGCATAATCGGTATTGTCACGATCTTTGGGATGGTGTTTGGCGGCTATCTTCTGGCCGGTGGCAAAATGGCGATCATTCTCAAGACGCTGCCGTTTGAGATGATCATGATTGGCGGCGCAGCTACTGGTGCGTTCTTGATCAGCAATGACATGTCTGCAGTCAAACACACGGCCAAGGATATCGGAAAAGTGTTCAAGGGACCGAAATGGAAACCCCAGGACTATAGCGATCTGCTTTGTCTGCTGTTTGAACTGATCCGAATCGCTCGGCAAAATCCGGTGGAGGTTGAGCAGCACATCGAGGATCCTGATACTTCACCCATTTTCTCGAAATACCCAAGAATTCAGGCAGACCGGGAAGCGGTCAACCTGATCTGTGATACGATGCGATCCGCCTCTATGAACTATGACGATCCCCATCAGGTCGAAGAGGTGCTGGACAAACGTATGGAGGTGAATCTGCATCACGCGTTGCATTCAAGTCATGCGTTGCAGACTGTGGCTGATGGGTTGCCCGCGTTGGGTATTGTTGCAGCCGTTTTGGGTGTGATCAAGACGATGGGGTCGATCGACCAGCCGCCCGAGGTGTTGGGCAAGCTGATCGGTGGCGCATTGGTCGGCACGTTTCTGGGTGTTTTTCTAGCCTACGGCCTCGTTGGTCCGTTTGCTGCACGTGTCAAGACAGTGGTCGAAGAAGACAATCATTTCTATCTTCTGATCCGTGAAGTGTTGATTGCAAATCTGCACAACCATGCTGCAGCAATCTGCATCGAGGTCGGGCGTCAGAATACACCGGCGCATTGTCGTCCTGAATTTGCCGATTTGGAGCAGGCGCTCAAGGCAGTGAAACAGGATGCAGCATGAAACGGTTTCTCCTGCTTTGCACGCCTTTGATCATTGTCGCAGCGGCCGCTTCTGCGCAGTCGGTGGTCGTTCGTTCGGGCGAGCACGAGACATTTACCCGACTCGTGATGAAGCTGAAAGGCGGTGCGGACTGGTCAATCCGCCGTAGCAATCGCCTGGCGCGCATCGACATTGACCAACCTGAAATCCGGTTCAATACCGAGGAGGTCTTTCAGAGGATTCCGCGAAAACGGCTCCTTGGACTGACGCAAGAGGGAAAGGGCGCCCCATTGGAGTTGGCCCTGAATTGCAACTGTGAAGTCGAGGGTTTTGTCCAATCCGGCGACTATCTGGTCATCGATATTGGCGATCCCAAGCCAGTTGATTTTCGCCTCCATCCAGTAGTGCTGCCGTCTGATGTGGGATCGTATCGTTTCAACCTTGGCCGCGGCAACGCGCAGGCAAGCCCGCCCGTTGGCGGTGGTCGGCGGCATGTTGAGCCAACGATTCCGTCTGATCCGACACCGCCCGGCAAATCCAGAGGCGGAGTGGTTGTCGGGCATGGATTGTCAGAGCAGCGCCTACTTGCACAAATTCAACGCGCTGCTTCACAAGGGCTCCTTACACCGGTCATGCAGTTGAATCCGCGAGATGCAGACCCTGTTCCCAAAAACACCGACCCTGTCCGCTCGCCTTCACGTCCGGATAAGCCGCAGATCAACATTGCAACGACAACTGTGATCGACAGGGATATGCCGGGCGTTGCCAGTGTGATTGATCAGTTTGCGAGGCAACACGAGTGTTTGCCGTCGGAGTTTGTTTCAATCTCTGACTGGGGCGACGATCGGCCCTTTGCGGAACAAGTGAGCCAGCACCGTGTTCAATTGTTTGAGGAGTTCGACGAGGTTAACGCTGCAGCTGTGACTACGCTCGCGAAGACCTACCTGCATTTTGGGTTCGGACCAGAAGCGCGGGCGGTTCTCGGATTGCTTCCGGAAAGAGACCAGAAAACCGACGTCCTGCTCGTACTCGCCGACGTCCTGGATGATCGCCGCGTCGCGCCCGACGGTCTGTTCACCGGGCAATCGGGGTGCCCTTCGGGCCTGGCCCTGTGGTCTGCACTTGCGCAGCCCGATCAGGTCGAAGAAACCGACGCCGATGCAGTGCTGCAGAGCTTTTCTCATTTGCCCCGACATCTGCGCCAGCAACTCGGCCCAAGGCTCAGTCGGCAGTTCAACGGCCTGGGACAACACGATCTTGCGAGCGGTATCTTGCGTGCTGTCGACCGGAGTACTGATACGATCGGGCCGTCGCACGATCTTGCCGCAGCTGAAATAGAAACTGCAACCGGTCACACCGAGGCCGCGGTTGAAAAGATGGAGAAAGTGGTTGCCACCGATTCAGAGTTTTCTCCGGAAGCTCTGATAAAGCTGATCGACGCTCACGAGGCAAAGCGTCGACCGTTGCGTCCGGATATGCCAGAGCTTGCGGGTGCCTACGCTGCCGAGCATCGCCTGGGCGAGTTGGGGACTGACCTGCTACGCGTTCATGCGGTTTCGCTTGCTATGGTTGGTCGGTTCGACGAGGCATTCCAAGCTCTAGCAGGAATCTCCGATCCCGGTACCGAAGTGGCGCGCGATTCCGGCACAAATTCGGTTCTTGATTTGCTGACTGACAATGCTGATGACGTGACATTCCTGACCTTTGTCCTTCCCCGGGCCAAATCGGGCGGAACAGCAGTCTCGGCACCGCTTGACATCAGGATTGCAGAACGCCTGCTCGCCCTCGGATTCGCAGAACAGGCTTATGCGATCCTGGATCATGCAAAGTCTCGGCCGCTGTCCGAGAAAGATCGATTGCTACGCGCAGAAATCGCCTTGGCCAACGGGTTGCCGCATCGTGCGATGATCGAAGTGCTCAACCTCACGAGTCGCGAGGCCTCAGAAATCAGGGCGCGTGCGATGCGAGCGAATGGTGATTTTGAAACCGCAGGGCAGGTGCTGCTTGAAGCGGAGCGCCCGGAAATCGCTGCGAGAAACCTCTGGCTCGGCGACGCATGGGACAGGCTGCCCACTACCGAAGATCCACGATACACACGATTGGCCGAATTGTCTGCTCAACTCGCAAAGCAAATCGAAACAGACGATGCATCGCCACCTCTCGCCGATGCCAGGACACTTCTGGATGACAGTCTGAGCACGCGCTCGGGTATCGACGAGATACTGGGGGTTCTGCAGGTGCCTGGTCGTCTCGAGTGATGTCAGACACAGGTTCATGAAACTGATCCGCATCCCCAATTGACTGAACTTGATAACCGAATCTCAATAAGCCGTCCCTAGCGTCGGACTCGTGATGAACCCACGCTGGGAAGGGGCAGAATGCCTGAATACCCGAACATTTTTGAGCGCGCCGCCAGTCGGCTTGGGCAGAGCGTCGGTCGGCACCTCTTTGCCGCGACATTCGCTTTGGTCCTCTCAACTGCGCCTGGGGTCAGTGCCGAGCATTCGGCCGAGACTTCTCGCCTGTGTGATCGCGCCGCACGGCTCGCGGCCAAATCGCGGAATGTGCCTTACGATGTGTTGCAGGCAATCTCGCGTGCAGAGACCGGACGAACCGCCGAAGGCCGATTGGAACCCTGGCCGTGGACCGTAAACATGGAGGGAACCGGCAAATGGTTCGCTTCCGAAGACGAGGCCCGCGCCTATGTATTCCGGCACTTCAAACGGGGCGCGCGCAGCTTCGACGTCGGTTGCTTTCAGGTCAATTACAAATGGCATGGCGCTGCATTTCGATCGATCGATGACATGTTCGATCCAGTCATCAACGCTGACTACGCCGCGAAATTCCTGCTCGAACTCTATGATGAATTCGGCAGCTGGTCCGCTGCGGCCGGCGCCTATCATTCGCGCACCCAAACACATGCCCGTACTTACGCTGCCCGATTTGATGAAATCAGGGCGGCCACTGCGGGGCAGCGGCAGATCCCGGTCGTCGCCGAGCATGCTCCCGTTCGAGGGCCTTCAACGGTCTTTGCGAGTGGTGCGCCGGCACCGCTTATATCGGGGGGCGCCGCGAGGATGGGCTCGCTTGTGCCAATTTCGCGTACCGCAGTCTCGACCGGGCGATCCTTTGTGTTGATCAACTAGGGTATCCGGAATGCCGAAATTCTCAGCCAACGATATTTTCAGTCCCACAGTCTTGCTGGCACTCGCGCTGATGGCGGTGATTGTCATGATGATCCTGCCGATGCCGGCCTGGGTGTTGGATGTCGGGTTAGCCGCATCGTTTGCCCTCGCCATCCTGATATTCACAGTGACCTTGTTCATCGAGCGACCGTTGGATTTTTCGGCCTTTCCGACAATCTTGCTGGCGTCATTGATGCTGCGACTGTCATTGAATGTGTCGTCTACCAAGCTGATCATCGGGCAGGGGCATACCGGCCCGAATGCTGCCGGCGACGTGATCGAAGGCTTTGCCCAGTTTGTTATGGGCGGCAGTGTGTTCCTGGGTCTGGTTGTATTTGGCGTCCTGTTGATCGTGAATTTCATGGTCATCACCAAGGGCGCCGCACGGATGGCAGAGGTTGGCGCCCGATTTGCCCTCGATGGAATGCCGGGCAAGCAGCTGGCAATCGACAGCGACATGTCCGCTGGCGCGATCGACCACACAGAGGCGCGCGAGCGGCGCGAGCGGGAACAGCAGGAAACCACCTTTTTTGGATCACTTGACGGGGCATCGAAGTTTGTAAAGGGAGACGCGGTTGCCGGCCTGTTGATAACGCTGCTTAACCTGATGATGGGCCTGATCATGGGCGTCGTCGTCCATGAGATGCCCATAGGGTCTGCGTTTGAATCCTATGCTATCCTCACGGTCGGTGATGGTCTGGTATCGCAAATTCCGGCCGTCATCATCTCTATTGCATCTGCGCTCTTGCTGGCCCGCGGTGGCAATCGCGGTGCGACCGATCTTGCGATGTTTGACCAGCTTGGCAAACATCCCGCGGCGCTGGCGACAGTTGCGCTGCTGATGGTTCTGTTCGCGCTTGTCCCCGGTCTGCCCTTTCTACCGTTCATGGCCGGAGGCAGCATTCTGGGGTTTGCCGCCTACGCCATGAAGCGGCGCACCACGGCGGCAGGTTTGGATGACGAGTCCGTCGAAAACCTCGAGCCTGCCCGGAAAGCGCTCGGGGATGTTCTTGATCTTGACGATGTACATCTGGAATTCGCGCCCGACCTTGTCAGCATGGTGCTGGATCCCGGTACCGGTCTGGACACGAGGATTGGCAATATGCGGACGCATGTCGCCACGGTCTTCGGGCTGATCATGCCAGATATCAGGTTGACTGATCAGCCGGAATTGCCTGTCGGGACCTATGTCATCCGCGTCCAGGGTGTCGAACAGGCGCGCGGAGTATTGCATCCGGATCTTGTATTGGCGCTCATGCCAGAAGATCCGCAATCCTTGCCGAACGGCACCGATGTCACTGAACCGGTCTATGGCGCACCTGCGCGATGGATCGCCCCGAAGGACCAGGAATCCGCGGCGTTGGTGGGGGCCTCCATCGTCAGCCCACCGGAGATCCTTGCCACGCATCTGCTGGAGGTGATCAAACAGAATTTCGCCCGGCTTCTGACCCTCAAATCCTTGCGGCGTTTGTTGAATGAGATGACCAGGCTGTCCGATCCCGCGCGGGCCGAGGCCAACCGCAAGTTGCTGGATGAAATCGTACCTGACAAAGTGCCGATCGATACACTGCACGCGGTGTTGCGCCTCCTGCTGGAGGAACGGGTTTCGATCCGCAACATGCCTCTGATCCTCGAGGCGATCGCCGAAGCCCGCCTGAGCACGACCCAACCCGAAGCAATCTGCGAGCATGTGCGCCAGCGCATGGGCTTTCAGTTGGTTTCGGAGTTGAAGCGAGACGATGGCAGCATCCCCCTCGTTCAGCTTGCACCGGAATGGGAAGACGCGTTTCTGACCTATCAGGTCGAGACCAAACAGGGAGGTTTTGACATTGCGTTGCCCCCTGACCTTTTCAACAAGCTAGCCGACGGTGTGTCCGAACGGTTGAGCCAGACATCGCATCAGGGATTGTTTCCCGCCGTTGTGACATCGACGCGCAGGCGCCGGTTCCTGCGCACGATCCTACGCGCCCGCGGGATTGCGAATCCTGTTCTCTCCTTCGAGGAAATCGGGCTTGAGGCACGTCCCGCGCTGGTCGGGATGGTTGCGGCGTGATCGCAACGCTGAACGATCTTCTGCCATTGTTGTCAGCGACACTTTGGCATGGGATCGTCGTCTTCCTGCGCATGTCCGCGATGGTTTCAGTGATGCCTGCTTTTGGCGAAAGAGCTGTGCCTATGCGAGTCAAACTGGGGATCGCGGTGGCCTTTACCCTGGTCGTCATGCCTGCGTTGCCGCTGCAATCCGCGCCACCTGACCCCTTGGTGCTCGCCCGCCTTGCATTGACCGAGGTTGTGGTTGGGCTGGCGCTTGGCCTGGGTATCCGGCTGTTTGTGCTGGCCTTGCAAACCGCAGGCTCGATCGCGGCGCAATCTACCTCGCTGTCGCAGATCCTCGGCGGCGCGGCTGTCGAACCGATCCCGGCAATGGGCTACGTCCTGGTCGTCGGAGGGCTGGCTTTGGCGGTGATGGCCGGGCTGCATGTGAGGGCGGCAGAGCTGATGATATTTTCCTACCAGATTTTCCCGACCGGCAACTTTCCCCTTGGGCGGGACCTATCGGCCTGGGGGGTGGGGCGTATCGCGCATGCGTTCTCGCTTGCATTCATGCTGGCGGCGCCATTCGTCATCACTTCGGTCCTCTACAACCTGACACTCGGCGTCATCAACCGGGCAATGCCTCAGTTGATGGTTGCCTTTGTCGGTGCGCCGGTCATCACGCTTGGCGGAATTCTGATGCTGTTTCTCTGCGCCCCATTCATGTTGTCAGTCTGGACAGAGGCGTTGATGGCCTTCCTTGCGAACCCGCTGGCCATTCCACGATGAGCGGCGAACAGCAGGACGAGGCGGAAAAGTCCCACGAGGCAACGCCACAAAAGCTCCAGAAGGCGCGGGAAAAGGGCGAAGTCGCAAAATCCAATGACCTGATGGTCGCCGCGTCCTATGCGGGCCTGTTGCTCGCGGCGATGGCAGTCGGCGCAGGATCGCTGCATTCGCTTGGTACGGCGCTGATGGTCCTGCTCGATCAGCCGGATCGTCTCGGTGTGCTGATGCTGGAGGGTCCGGCCAGCGCTCCGGTCGGCGGTTTGCTGTTGGCCCTGACCCGATCGCTGACGCCCTGGTTTCTCATCCCTGCCGTCCTGGTCCTGCTTTCCGTTTTCGCCCAACGGGCCTTTGTCGTGGCGACGGATCGGATCAAGCCAAAGCTGTCGCGCATTTCGCTGATCTCCAACGCCAAGAACAAGTTCGGTCGATCGGGGCTGTTCGAATTTACCAAGAGTTTCTGCAAGCTGGTTCTCTATTCGGTGTGTCTTGGTCTGTTTCTTGACTGGCGACTTACCGACATTGTTGCGATCACCGGTACGAGCGCGATGATCGCGGTATCGCAACTTCTGCATCTGTGCATCGAATTCCTGTTTCTGGTCCTGTTGATCGCCACGGTCATCGGCGGAATCGATGCGGTCTGGCAGCACAAGGAACATCTGCGAAAGAACATGATGTCGCGCAAGGAAATTACTGACGAATCCAAGGAAGCCGAAGGTGATCCGCATATGAAGCAGCAGCGCCGCCAGCGGGGACAGGAAATCGCCATGAACCGGATGATGTCCGATGTGCCGACTGCGGATGTCGTCATCGTCAATCCGACCCACTATGCCGTTGCTCTCAAGTGGAACCGCAAACCCGGGGCTGCGCCGGTTTGCGTCGCCAAGGGCGTAGATGAAGTTGCGGCGCGGATTCGAGAGACCGCACAGGCGTCAAGTGTGCCGATTCACTCGGATCCTCCGACCGCGCGCGCGCTGCACGCAACCGTCGATCTGGGGCAAGAGATCCTCGAGGAACATTACATGGCCGTTGCCGCTGCGATTCAGTTTGCGGAGAAAATGCGCCACCGCGCGCGGGAAGGTGTTGGATGAAGCAGGACAAGCTCGCACAGATGTCCCAGGTAACCGAAGCGGTCTATCTCGCCGAATTCCGCAAGGTTCATGCACTGTTGCAAGAGGAGGCACGGCTTCGCGGCGCCCTTGCGCAGCTAAAGGAACAGGCGGATTCCGAACGAAAGGCGCTGTCCATGGATATGCCCATGCAAACCATTGGCGCGGACCTGCTGTGGCAGGCTTGGCTCGTGCGGAGCCAAAGGCAGCTCAACATAGAACTGTCTCAGGTGCTTGCGAAAAAGGCGACTGTTATGGAGGGCGTCCGCCATGCGTTCGGACGCCGCAACGCTGTACAATCCATGAGTGACCAGTTCACCGCAGACCGCGTGACAACACGGCGCAAGGCGCAACTTGAGCGCCTATTGCAAATCAACGGTGGCGTTTGATCCGTTGATGTAACCTACAGCCTTAATCGGGCAGGCCGGCTGTTTGAGCATGCGCGCGCCCCGAACGATGAGCGATCGCCCGCGGCGTTCGGCTGGTTTCAAATCGCCTCAGTTGTCCTGGCGAGCGATATCCGTGATCAACACACTTTCGACATCGTCGCCCAACTCCTTCTGGGCGACATCCGCAAGAGACTGTCGCAGGATGTCCAGCTTGCCGGGCCGGGTGAACGATCCGTCGAACCCGCCCATGTTGGCGTGGTCGAAGAGGACGCGGAGAAACAGGTCACGCAGTTTGGGCTCACGCTCGAAAACCCGCTCTCGGGCGCCAGTCTTGGTTTCCAGGCTGAGCGACATGACGACCAGGGCAGCAACCCGATCCGCCTGCACGACCGGTACGACGAACTGGTTGTTGAGCTTGACGAATTCGGTTTGCCCGGCCTCTTCCTCTTCGTGGCCGGGCGTCTCTTTCGACTCCATCGCCTCGTCGGAAACCGGTTCGTGAGCCATGAAGCGGCCCGCCGCAATTCCGGCACCGGCCCCAACGAGCAACAGCAGCAGGGGAAGTATCTTGAGCATTGCGACCCCTTTCAGAACGGCAGAATCGTGTCCAGGATTTGCTGGCCATAGCGAGGTTGCTGGACATCCGTGATCTGCCCACGGCCGCCATAGGACACCCGCGCAGAGGCGATCTTGTCATAGGTGATTTCGTTCTGGCGCGAGATATCTTCGGGGCGCACATACCCCGTCACCAACAGTTCGCGCAGTTCGAAGTTCACTCGCAACTCCTGCGACCCTGAAATGGCAAGCACCCCATTGGGCAGAATGTCGACAATGGTCGCGGCGATCCGCAGCGTCAGTTTTTCCTTTCGCTTGACCGATCCTTTGCCCTTTGTGGAGCTGGTAGAACCCAGCCCGACTGCATCGGCCATCGACGCTCCCGCCGGCAGCTTTTCGTCCAGCCTTTGCGGCAATCCCAACAGGTTTGGAACCTCCATGGTTTCCTCGCCACTGCGCGATCGGGCGGTATCGTTGCTGATTTCAGCCTTTTCGTCGATCTCGATAACCACGGTCATGATATCGCCCTTTCGTACCGCACGCCGGTCGCCCAGCAGAGATTGCGGGGTCGCACTCCACAGCGACGACTGATCAACGGTGCGGTGCGGCGTTGTCTGCAGCGGCAATCCGGGCATCAGCATTGCCACATGTTCCGTCGTCTCGGTGTTGGCTGAAAAGGACGGCGGTTTGCCAAGGTGATCGATACGACCGCAGGCCGACACCAGGAGCAGCCCAGAACATGTGAGAATTCCAGCGAGTTTCGTTCGTTTCATCAGTATACCTCGATGCTGCCGTCGCTCTGAATGCGACCGGTCACTGTTGTTCGTGATGACAGGTTCATAGCCCGAACGGTTTCCCCTGCCGCACCCCGGCCCAGAGACCGGCCTTCGGTCATGATCCGCAGCGGACCTTGTGCAAATACAAGGGTTACGATGTCGTTTCGGCCGACAATGGCCGGCGGGCCGATATCACCGGCGCGTACCGGGCGCCCCGGATAGAGGGCCACGCGCGCCTCTTGCCCGATCAAGTCATCGGGTTCGGTCAGGGCACCGGCCACCGAAACGTCCTTGGTCACGAAATCTGCGGCGCCGATGATCTCTTTTGCCCGGATCGTGCGCACAGGCACAAGGATTTCGGCCCCCAGGTCGGGTGCCGCCAGCATCAGGATTGCGAGGGTCAGCCGTTTCATCATCGCACCTGTGTCGTTGCGCCCATCATCTGATCGGCTGCGGAAATGACCTTGGCGTTCATTTCATATCCACGCTGGGCTTCGATCAGTTCGGTCACCTCGCGTACGGCGTCGACCGAGCTCGCCTCGAGGTAACCCTGCCGCAGCGTTCCAAGCCCGTCTTCGCCTGCGGTCGAGGTCAGGGCAGGGCCTGACGCCTCGGTTTCAAGAAAGAGGTTGCTGCCCATTGCTTCCAGCCCCTTGGCGTTTGAAAATCCGGCGATCGAAAGCTGCCCCAGCAACTGACCTTCTGCGGAATCATCAAAATAGGCATAAACCTCGCCCGCCGCGTTGATCGAAATGCTGCGTGCATCTGTCGGAATGACAATTTCAGGTGCGACCGTGTGCCCGTCGGATGTGACGATCACGCCCTCTGCAGACCGCTTCAGGCTGCCGTCCCGCGTATAGGCGGAATTGCCATTGGGCAGCGCCAGTTCAAGATAGCCCTTGCCCTCGATTGCGATGTCCAGATCGTTGCCGGTCGCTTCGAGTGCGCCCTGTGCCAGATGCACCGTCACCGAGCTTGGCCGTACTCCCAGGCCCAGTTGAATGCCGGTGGGCAGCACGGTTCCATCGGATGCGCTCACCGTACCCGCACGCGAGACCTGCTGATAGTGGAGATCGGAAAACTCGGCCCGGCGGGCATTGTAGCCGGTCGTGTTCATGTTCGCCAGGTTGTTGGAAATCGTCTCGACACGCAGTTGCTGCGCGCTCATTCCGGTTGCTGCAATCTTCAAGGCCCGCATGAGGCTCTCCTTTGTTCAGTTCACTTGATCAGCGTTTTCACCGCGTTGCGGATCCGCTGATCTTCGGTTTCCAGAAAGCTCTGCCCCATCTCATAGGCGCGCTGAACTTCGATCATCCGCGACACCTGCAGGATCGGGTTGACGTTGGAGCCCTCGACAAAGCCTTGCAGGATGGTTGCGCTTTCGGCGGGTTCGACCCCGGCATCGGCGCGGAACCGCACGCCGTCTTCACGCACCAGACCCAACGGATCGGAGGGCTGAACAAGACCTATCTCGCCAAGAAGTTGCCCGTTCGCGCTGAGCGTGCCATCGGCGGCGACACTGATGCCGGTTTGATCCGGGGGAATGAAAACGGGCGCGCCGCCCGCATCCAGCACCCGGTATCCGTCCATCGTGACCAGATCACCATCCGCATTCGGGGAAAAGCTGCCCGCGCGGGTCAGCCGCTCGCCTGCAGGGGTTTCGATGAGAAAGAAGCCATCGCCCTCGATCGCAAAGTCAAAGCTGCCGTTGGTCTGGGTCAATGCCCCTTGATCGTGCGACGTGTTGCGTATGCGTGCCCGGCTCATCGACAGCGACGACTGGTCCTGCGCGGCCTGAACATATTCCGAGAAGATCAGACCTTCCTGCCGGTATCCGCTGGTTGCAGCGTTGGCGATGTTGTTGGCGATGATCCGCATCTCGCTCATCAGCCCGGACTGACGAGACAGGGTTACATATCCGGCGGCTTCCATCAGCTACCTCCAATAATCAGCGGGATGATTTGCCCGTCAAAGAACGACACCAGTGTCTGGGTCATGAAGCCCATCGACAGCCAGAACACGACAACGATGGCCGCGAGTTTTGGAACGAAGGTCAGGGTCATTTCCTGGATCGACGTGAGCGCCTGAAACAGGCCGATCACGAGCCCGGTGACCAGTGCCACGGTCAGGATCGGGATCGAGATCGTCACGGCGATCCACAACCCCTGCCGCAGCGTGTCGTAAAAGACGCCCTCGCTCAGCATATCAGACCGGCATTCTCAGGATTTCCTGATAAGCTTCGACCACCTTGTTGCGCACGGTAATGGCGGTTTCCACGGCCAGTTCCGTTTGCGCCAGCGCCTGCACCAGCGCATGTGGGTCGGCATCGCCCGTCATCGCCGCCATGGCGGTGTTTTCGCCGTGCTGCATCGTCGCTGCGAAATCCTGGAAAGCGGTTTTGAGCTGTGCTCCGGCCCCGCCTTCTGGGTCAGGTTGGGTTGCCGGGCGCGCTGCACCATAATTCTGTACCGCTGATAGGCTGCGAATATCCATTCTGGATCTCCCTTATTTGCGCAACAGGTCCATCAGGCCGGCAGACATCTGCCGGGTCTGATCGAACATTTTCAGATTTGCCTCGTAACTTCTCTGGGCCTCGCGGGCGTCGGCGATCTCGAGCATCAGGTCGACGTTTGAGCCCTCGTAGTGGCCGCTGTCATCCGCCAGCGGATGGGCTGGATCAAACACACGATCCAGAGCAGATTTATCAAGCTGAACGCGCCCGACCGAGAGCAGTTCGGTCTCTTCCGGCCCGCGCATCGTCTCGAACGATACGGACTTGCGCCGGTAGCCGGGCGTGTCGGCGTTGGAAATATTCTCGGAAACATGGCGCAGCCGCGTGGCCTGTGCCTGCAGGGCATGGGCCGACACCGAAAGGGCATTGGAAAACTCACTCATGGTGCAATCCTCCTCAGATCCGGCCGAGGCTGGTGCGCAGAACGGACAGCGAGGATTTGTAGATTGCGAGCGCGCGATCGTGCTCTCGCTTGATCTCGACACCTTTCATCAGTTCCAATTCCACGGACACCGAATTGCCGTTCGGTTCAGTTGGTGTTTCAGTCTGAAACGTGGGCAGATTGCCCGCGCTGTCCGGGGCGTTCAGGTGCCCTGTACGGCTGGCCCGCATACCGCTTGCCGCGTCGCCATCAAACACCTCGGCAAAGCTGTGCATGTCGCGCGCCTTGTAGCCCGGCGTATCGGCATTCGCGACGTTCTGCGCCACCAGTGCCTGACGCTGTCCGGCGTGTGTTGCCATGGCGTGCGCTGCTTTAAAGACGTTCAACCCTTGGAACATCGGGGCTTCTCCCTCGATCAATTTCAATCAAGGCTTAACCCTGATTCCTTTAAGAAAGCGTTGTCGGAGAACAAAAAGAGATCGCAACGTGACGATTGATCTGAAATTGCTGGGCGAGTCATTTGCAGATGCCGAACTCGCGCGTCCGGTCGGACGGGTTGTCGGGGTCCGAGGCGGAGCGGTGCAAATCGCGGGCCTGGCGGATGTGGCGCATATCGGCGATCATCTGGCGTTGCGTCGGCGTCCGGGTCCTGAACTTGCCGGAGAGGTTCTGCAGATTGACCAGGATATTGTTTACATGCTGCCTGACAGCGCTGCCGACGGGGTCGCAATCGGGGATCGCGCGATTCTGTACCCGATGCCGGCCTTTGCGCCCGGAGATCATTGGGTCGGTCGCGTTGTCGATCCCTATGGCGCGCCTTTGGATGGCAAGCCGCTGTTGCGGGGGAGCGATGCACGCAACATCATGGCCGCGCCCCCGCCGGCGGTAGACCGGCTGCCCCTGGGCGCGCGCGTCGGGACCGGGCTGTCCGTTTTGAACACCATGCTGCCGATTGTCGAAGGCCAGAGGGTTGGCTTGTTCGCGGGCTCTGGCGTTGGCAAGTCACGGCTGCTGGCGCAGTTGGCGTGCCACATGGCCAGCGATATTGTGGTCATCGCGCTGATCGGTGAACGGGGGCGCGAGGTCAACGATTTTGTCGACCGGGTGCTGGGTCCCGAAGGGATGAAACGGGCCGTGGTTGTGGCCGCGACCTCGGATCAATCCGCGTTGACGCGGCGCCGCTGTGCCTGGGCGGCGATGTCGGTTGCAGAGCATTTCCGTGACCAGGGCCGGAATGTCCTGTTTCTCGCCGATTCGGTGACACGATTTGCCGAAGCGCATCGCGAAATTGCGGTTGCGGGGGGCGAAGCGCCGGCCTTGCGTGGCTTTCCCCCTTCGGTCACACCGCTGATCACGGCGCTCTGCGAGCGGGCAGGGCCGGGCAAACTGGGGCAGGGGCACATTACCGCTGTCTTCAGCGTTCTGGTCGCGGGGTCGGACATGGATGAACCGGTGGCCGACATCATGCGCGGGGTGCTGGATGGGCATATCGTTCTGAACCGCGAGATTGCCGAACGCGGGCGTTTCCCGGCGATCGATGTCGGAAAATCGGTGTCGCGCAGCCTGCCGGATGCGGCAAGCGAGGCCGAGAACGAAATCATAGGCGAGGTGCGCAAACTGCTTGGAACCTATGAACAATCCGAGGTCATGATCAAGGCCGGCCTCTATGCCGAAGGTGCCGATCCTGTGCTGGATCAGGCGGTGAAGGTCTGGCCTGAACTGGACGCATTCTTTGCCAAGCCTGAACCGGACGGCGTGCGCAACAGCTTTGACAGGCTGGGGCTCATCCTGCGCCGGGCCCAGGGGCCGGGCGGCGGTCGCGCGCCCTAATACCACCCGTCCTGCATGTCATAGGCGCTGGCCTCATCGGACATCAGCGTTTGCGACCAGCCCTGTGTTCGCACCAGTTCGCGCTGATAGAAATAGCGTGCGGCCTGATGCTTGCCGCGCAGAAAATCGCTGTCTCCGTCACGAGCAGCGACCCGAATGGCAGCTAGCGTGATCCGTAGCCACATCCACCCCATGACCACATGGCCGAAACAGTCGAGGTAAAGCGTCGCGTTTGCCAGCCCCTTGTCCGGGTTCTCGGAAACTTGCCCGGCCAGATGGCGGGTCACCTGTTCCAACCGGCGCACCGCCTGTTCCAGCGGTTCGGCGAGGTCTGACTCTCCGGCGCTGGCGATATCCTCGCGGATCGCGGCCGTGACTGCGGCGAATCCTGCGCCACCATCAATCAGAACCTTGCGCCCCAAGAGATCCATGCCCTGAATGCCGTGCGTGCCCTCGTGGATCGGGTTCAGCCGGTTATCACGGTAATAGCGTTCGACCGGGTAGTCGCGGGTATATCCTGCGCCTCCGAGGACCTGGATGGCATGCTTGTTCGCCTCCAGACAGAATTCCGAAGCCCAGGATTTCGCGATCGGGGTCAGCATGCCAAGCAGGCTGCCGACCGTACAGTCGCCCTGACGTTCACGGTCAACCAGCGTCGCGCAGAGAATAGCGAGAGCCAGCGCAGGCTCGACGCTTGCCTTTTGCGCCAGCAGCAAGCGCCGCACGTCTGCATGTTCGATAATGGCGACCTGCCGGGCCGTTGGATCCTTGCTGCCCGGTGCGCGGCCCTGCGGGCGTTCGCGCGCATAAGCAAGCGATGCTTGATACCCTGCCTGACCAAGTGCCGTGGCCCCCATGCCCACACCGATCCGCGCCTCGTTCATCATCTGGAACATATAGGAAAGCCCCATGTGTGGCTCGCCGAGCAATTCACCCGAACATTCACCGGAGTCCCCGAAATTCAACGCGCAATTGGTGGTCGCGCGATATCCCATCTTGTGGTTGAGACCTGCCAGCACCACGTCATTGCGGCTGCCATCGATGCGCAGCTTGGGCACGATGAACAGCGAGATGCCTTTGACACCCGGCGGCCCGCCCGGAATCTTGGCCAGGACCAGATGCACGATGTTCTCGCTCAGGCCATGCTCGCCACCAGATATCCACATCTTGCGTCCGCTGATCCGATAGCGGCCATCGTCCATCGGTTCGGCGCGGGTGGTGATGTCGGACAGGGACGAACCTGCCTGCGGTTCGCTCAGGCACATGGTGCCAAAAAAACGCCCCTCGACCATGGGTGCGAGCCAGGTGCGTTTCTGTTCTTCGGTCCCGAAGCTCTGGATCAAACGACCCGCGCCGACAGTCAGAAACCCATAACCGGACAGCGACACGTTTGATGCCGCAAAGACAAAGGCCGCCGCCTGATGCACCGTCTCGGGCAGGCCCATACCACCGTGTTCCGGCGAGAACCCGGCAGCTATGAACCCGGCATCGACATACGCATCCACTGCTGGCTTCACCACGTCGGGCAGCACCGCCCGACCGTCGATGAACGCTGGTTCCTGCTCGTCGATTTCGCGCCCGATCGGCAGAAAGAAATCGGCCGCGATCTGGTCTGCGGTGTCCAGAATGCCATTCACCGTTTCCCGATCAAGATCGGTCTTCGCGATCACATCGGACAGGCCGGCGACGTCCCACAGTTGAAACTGCAGGTCTTCACGATCATAGGCGCGCATCCGTTTCCTCCATCCCTGATGAAGTCACCCTAGCGGAAGACCCTGCCTTTGGGCCAGTTGTTGCCGCGTATGACCCTGCGGCAGTTGAGTTTACACCGCAAACCACCTATCTCGGCCAGAAAGCACATGTGGTAATTCAAAGGACTTCAGCTTGGCCAACCATCTCTATCAGACCGACCTGCCCGACGGGCTTGACTTGGGGCCGGTGGTCGCCATCGATTGCGAGACCATGGGGCTGAACCCGCATCGGGACCGCCTTTGCGTCATTCAGATGTCGGGTGGCGATGGAGATGCCCATATCGTTCAGGTCGCCAAGGGGCAGACCGAAGCCCCGAATCTCTGCGCCATGCTGGAAGACTCCAAGGTGTTGAAACTCTTCCATTTCGGGCGTTTTGACATTGCTGCGATGTACCACGCCTTTGGTGCGCTCGCTGCGCCGGTCTATTGCACCAAGATCGCCTCGCGGCTGATCCGCACCTATACCGATCGGCACGGTCTGAGGAACCTGACACAAGAGCTGATCGGCGTGGATATTTCGAAACAGCAGCAAATGAGCGACTGGGGCGCAACGGACCTGACGGCGGCCCAGCTTGAGTATGCCGCATCCGATGTCCTGCACCTGCACCGGCTGCGCGAGGAACTGAACAAGCGCTTGGCGCGTGAAGGGCGCAGCGACTTGGCGCTAGCGTGCTTTGACTTCTTGCCGACACGGTCGCGGCTGGACCTTGCAGGCTGGCCCGAAACCGACATCTTTGCCCACTCATGAGCAGCACATTCCACACCACGGCCCGCCGGGTCATCCGCATCGAGGCCGAAGCGCTGACCCTGCTTGAGCAGAGCCTGAATGAAGACTTCGACCGGGCCGTCGAGTTGTTGTTGGGTGCAAAAGGGCGCGTCATCATCAGCGGCATGGGCAAGTCTGGCCATATCGCGCGCAAGATTGCCGCGACCTTTGCCAGCACCGGAACGCCCGCCCATTTCGTACATCCGGCCGAGGCCAGTCATGGAGACCTTGGGATGATGGCGCAGGGCGATGTCGTTCTGGTCCTGTCGAACTCGGGTGAAACGCCGGAACTTGCCGATCTGGTAGCCTATACCCGCCGCTTCGGAATTCCACTGATTGGTGTCGCCAGCCGCCAGAATTCGACATTGCTGCGCCAATCCGACGTGGCGCTGGTCCTGCCGACGGCGGAAGAGGCGTGCGGAACGGGGATTGTTCCAACCACCTCGACAACCATGACACTGGCGCTGGGCGATGCGCTGGCCATTGCCTTGATGGAGCATCGCGCCTTCACGCCCGAACATTTCCGCGAGTTCCATCCCGGCGGCAAGCTGGGTGCACGCCTGTCCAAGGTGCGCGACCTGATGCACAAGGGCGACGCACTGCCTTTGGTCGATGCCAATGCCCCGATGAGCGATACGCTGATCGAGATCAGCCAGAAGGGGTTTGGGGTCGCCGGTGTCCGAAGCGATGACGGAACCCTTGCGGGGATCATCACGGATGGCGATTTGCGTCGCAAGATGGAAGGGCTGCTTTCCCATACGGCGGGCGAGGTCATGACCGCAGATCCGACCGTGATCGGCCCTGATGCCCTTGCCGAAGAGGCGGTGGCCGTCATGAATCACCGCAAGATCACCTGTCTGTTCGTGGTCGATCCCGATAGGCCGGCGAAACCGCTTGGGCTCTTGCATATTCATGACTGCCTGCGCGTTGGCCTGGGCTGAGCCGGAGGTATCGGTGGATCGATATTCGCGCACGGTTGCCTTTCTGAGGGTGCTCTTGCCCCTCTCGGCGCTGGCAATCCTTGCGACGCTGTTCCTGCTGTCGCGCAGCCAGGATCAAGTGGCCGTAATTCCGTTCTCCGAAGCGGATGTCTCGGCCCGCACCAAGGGCCAGCAGGTCACCAGGCCGGTTTTTTCCGGTACGACCACCAAGGGTGAAGAGATCATCGTGACAGCGGACAGCGCCCGCCCGGGAAACGATACGACGCCCGGTGATGCGGACAATCTGAGCGCCCGCCTCAAGCTTGCTGGCGGTCAGCTGATTAAGCTGCGCTCGGATGCGGGTTCGCTCAACCCTGTTGGCGATATCGCGACATTCGAGGGCAATGTTCGCATCGAAACGTCAACCGGCCTGGTGGTGCTGACGGAGATGATGAACACCGCGCTTGACGATATCGAGGGGAACACGCCGGGTACGGTGACCGGGTCTGGCCCGATGGGCGACTTCACCGCCGGAAACATGGAGTTTTCAGCAAAAAGCGGTGAGGGTGATGTGCACATGCTTTTCAAGAACGGCGTAAAGCTGATATACGACCCGAAACAGTCAGAAAGATAACGAGTGAACCGTATTGCTGCCCTTCTTTTGTGCGTCGTGCTCGCCCCGGGCGCCACGATGGCTCAGACACAGGGTACCCAGGTTGCGTTCGGCACGATCAAGGCCGATCCGACCCTGCCCGTCGAGGTGACGTCCGATACGCTCGACGTCAACCAGGCTGATGGCTCGGCCGAGTTCAAGGGGAACGTGCTGGTGGGGCAGGGAGAGATGCGCCTGTCCGCACGGCGGGTTCTGGTGATCTACGCAGAGGCAACAGGCGGGGTCGAGCGGCTCGAGGCGGTCGGTGATGTGGTTCTTGTCAATGGCCCCGACGCCGCGAGCGCCGAGCGGGCCGACTATTCGATCAACAGCGGTGTCGTGGTGATGACGGGCGACGTGCTGCTGACGCAGGGGACCAATGCGCTGACTTCGGAAAAGATGACCGTGAACCTGACCACTGGCACGGCCAACATGGTTGGACGGGTCAAGACCATTCTACAACCGGACAAATCGGAATGAGCGCGCCCGAACTGACCGTCACCGACGGGGAATCGGGCCTGCGGATCGAGCGGTTGCGCAAGTCCTATCGCAAGAAACTCGTCATTCGCGACGTGACGATGGCCGTCAATCGCGGCGAGGTTGCTGCACTGTTGGGGCCGAACGGGTCGGGCAAGACCACGACGTTCTACGCGATTGCCGGGCTGGTCATACCCGAAGCCGGCAGCGTCGCGATTGACGGCCAGGTCGTAACCGGGTTGCCAATGTATCGGCGCGCGCGGCTTGGTATCGGGTACTTGCCACAGGAAATGTCGATCTTTCGCGGCCTCAGCGTCGAAGACAACATCTCTGCCGTACTCGACATCACGGTTACGCATCACCACAAGCGCCGCGAGCGGCTCGAAGAACTGCTGTCGGACTTTTCGATCGAACACTTGCGGCGTGCCCCGGCACTGGCGCTGTCGGGCGGCGAGCGCCGACGGGTCGAGATCGCACGCTGTTTGGCCGCAAATCCCAAATACCTGCTGCTTGATGAACCTTTTGCAGGCGTTGACCCGATTTCCGTCGGTGACATTCGCCACCTGGTCGCCGACCTGAAGAAGCGGGGAATCGGTGTGCTCATCACCGACCACAACGTGCGTGAGACGCTGGAGATCGTTGACCGCGCCTATATCCTGCATGATGGCCAGGTCTTGATGTCGGGCACGCCCGCCGAAGTCGTGGAAAACGAAAACGTGCGTCGCGTGTATCTGGGCGAAAACTTCAGAATCTACTGACGTGGCAACGCTTTTGCTCTGCCAAGCGCAATTTCCGACATTATTGACGCGGCTTTGCATTGACACCGACCCCGACTGTCGCCTCAAATGGTGTCATGGCAAAACTCCAGTTTGATGCAGTTTTTGATCCGCCCTTCCTAGAAGGTGCAAAGCGAACTCAACAGCAAGACAGATTGCCAACCCCCCTCAACCGGACCTGACTTCTGTGCGGCCGTTCTTGTGCCGCATTGCCGGTTGAAACAGAGAAGGAGAACATATGCGTTACCAAATCAGCGGAAAACAGATCGACATCGGCGAGGCCTTGCAAACACATGTCAAGACGGACCTGAATACGGTGGTTGAGAAATACGCCGAACGGCCGACCGGAGCCAACGTCATCTTTTCCCGCTCAGCGAGCGAGTATGTCTGCGAAGCAACGGTTCACCTGTCGACCGGCCTGAACGCGACCGCAAAGGCACATGCCCACGAGATTTATGCGGCATTTGAGGCCTGTTCCGAGAAATTGGAGAAGCAGCTGCGCCGATACAAGCGGAGGTTGAAGGATCATCACCGCGACCGATCGCAACCGGTTGAACTCTTCGGCGCCTCCTCTTATATCCTCGCCTCGAAAGAACAGGCCGAGGATGCCGAACCCGACACGCTCCAGCCGATCATTGTTGCCGAAATGGAAACCCAGATACCGTCGTTGTCTGTGGGAGAAGCGGTGATGCAGATGGAACTGGCCGGCGCACCGGTGCTGATCTTTCGCAACGAAGGCAAGGAAGGGCTGAATGTCGTGTATCGCCGCGAAGACGGCAATATCGGCTGGATAGATCCCTGACCTGAGCGATTTACCCTGTGCGCGCCGCAGCGCCCAAGCGGAGACAGTAAGACATGGACTTGACCAGCATCCTCAAGCCTGAGGCCGTCAAGGTCTTCTCGGCCGCTTCCAGCAAGAAGCGATTGTTCCAGGAGATCGGCGACGTGGCTCATAGTGCCTATGGGCTGGACGCTTCTGTGACTGTGAACGCCCTGTTGGAACGCGAGAACCTTGGCCCCACGGGCGTGGGCCATGGCGTCGCGCTGCCGCATGCGCGAATGGAAGGGTTGATTAAGGTTGTGGGCGCTTTCGTGATGCTGGAAAAGCCGATAGATTTCGGCGCGGTGGACCGCCAGCCGGTTGACATTGCCTTTGCCCTTTTTGCGCCCGAAGACGCAGGCGTTGAACACCTGAAGGCCTTGGCATTGGTTTCGCGCACGCTGCGCGAACCTTCCTTGTGTTCGAAACTGCGGGCCAATCTGGACGCTACGACGCTTTACGCGCTGCTGTCAGAGGCGCAGTCGGTTCAGGCGGCCTGAAGCGCGCGCCAAGATCCAAAGCCAAAAAGCAGATAGTCGCGCCGGTAGACCTGCGCGGCTTTCTTCTCCAGGTCCTCATCGTAGATTTCTGACAGCGAGAACGGGGCATCCGCCTCTTGCACGGGCAGTTCCGGGCTGGACCTGTATCCGGCAAGCTCTGCCAGCAGTGGCAACATACGCGGCAGCTCCTCCTCTCGCAGGGCAAGATCCGGCAGCGCGAATTCTCCAAACCCGGAGAGTGCGCTGGATTGGCTGCACAGCGCGGCCTGCGGACCGAGAGCCGTTTGCCCGGCGATATTGGCCCTCGCAAAATCGAGAAAGACAGAAAAGGCGTGGCGATGCCCGTCCACCGGTGCCGCGTGCAGATCGCGAGGGAGTTTCAGCTTGAACTGACGCTCCAGCCCCTCGCGCATCTTTGGTTCGGCATCGGGTCCGTCTGACAGGATGGCCGAACAGAATACTGAATGCGCGCGGGCCAGCGGATGGCGCAACACCGTGAAACAGCGGTGGTTCGGGTGCGCCCGCATCCATTGGCGCAGACGCTTTTGGTTCATGCCTGTTTCCAGCGAATCCGCCGAAACATCATCCAGCGCAGCGAGCCATCTCTCAATCTCTGGTTGTGGTCCGCCGGGAATTGGCATGAACAGCAGGGGCGCGTTGGCCGCGGCGACATAGCTTGGCACAGCCGGTCCCCGGCGTGGCTCGAAATTCGGCGTGCGGGACAGGTTGAACCGGTCGAATTTCTCCAGCGCCTGTTCCATCTCGGCCGGATTATCAACACGTTCGATAGGCGCAGTGGGGTTCTGTGGCTTCAGGCTCTGGTCCAGTTTCTTGAGACGGTCCTTTGCCCCCAGCCATTTGGCCAGACCGTTCAGCACGTCGATATCTCGCAGATCCTCGTAGGCCAGGTAGAAGGCGGTCTGGCCGCTGGTTTGAAGGCGGTTCAGGATTCTTGCCTGAAAAGTCTGTATCGCGCCCATGTACCGGGCAAACTCGGCCGGGTCGAAATGGGTCATAGCCTCCTTGCGGCGCTTGACGTCTGTCAGCTTCCACTGTCCGGTATCTGCCGCGATCTTCCATGAAACATAGCTGTCCAGCGGATTGCGGGTCAGCACGATTTTTGCGCAGCGCGGATCGTCGATGACCGGCTCGAATACTCGAGCATCATGGTCGTGAAAATACCGAAATCCGTTCAGCCTACCGGGTGCCGACTGAATGGCGGCGACCAGCTTTTCGGGCGAGTCTTCGCGATCCGCCCGCGTCATGCCCATCAGTTCCGTGCGTTTGGGGTAGCCGATGAAATTGGGATTGAACGCCTCGCCATGACATTGGACATCGGCGAGGATATTCAGATTCGCCTCCAGAAAGTTGGACCCAGTCCGCATCTCGGCAAACAGAACGAAATAGTCAAACTTTCCTGTCATCCTGATCTATTGAACCAGGTAGGGTTTGCTTGGTCGTTTTGGCAGTACGACTTGTGGTTCATCCAGCGGGAAATCACCCATGAGATGCGGATGCATCCCCTGGTTCTTCAGATTTTGCAGGAATTGGCCAAAGCCTGCCAGATCGGCCATTGTCGGTGCTTCCGTCAGAATGCGGCTGTTGGTCTGTCCGATCTCGTCGACGATTTCCTGCAATGCCTCCATCGGAGAGTCCACGAACTCCGCCAGTGACCAGATCCGCGTTTGCGCCTTGGCCTCTCCCGATCTCAGCAACTTCAGTTGCTCGGTCTCGATCTTTTGCAGCTTTGCCGCGCGCTTGCGAAGGTCGGCGAAATTGCGGTTGGAATGAAACAGTGGGATCGCCCAGGCGCCGGCAATGACTGATATCTGGGCATTCGGATCACGCGCAATGAAGCCGGCCGCGCTCTGTTTGTCGGCAGGGCCATACTGGAAACACTGCCGCTCGCCCCGCGTGTTCCAGATGAGGCTGGTGACAAAGGTCTCGGGCGCGTAGTCACGCTTGGCCGCGCTGTCGCTGAGCCCGCCATTGACCAACGATGCCCGCCCCGCGAATTCCACCCGATCGGGTGCAAACAGGCGACCATGCACCTGTGTCCCCGAGGTTCTGGCGAGCCAATCCTCGAAGTTGCAAAACAGGTCGGCAAACCCCTGGAACACCGAATACGGGTTCGATGTCGGCGCATTGGCAGCGCCCGGTCGCGGCATTCGGCTCTGCATGTACAGGCCCGGACGTCCTCGTGTCCGCTGTTCGACGGCACGGGCAAACACACGGTCAATTTTGGCGGGATTTGGTTCTGCCTGGTTCATCGCCCCGGTGTTGTTCAGAAACGCCGCGTACAGCCGGTTTGCATGTGGCCAGATCTTGCGTCCCACAAAGCAGTGGGACCTGCGAAGCAGCTGCAGATGGTCGTCATAGAAGACATGCGGTTTTCCCTGATGGTCAAACTTGGAGAGGGTCAGAGAGCGGCTCTCGATGTTGCTTGAAAATCGTCTGGCAAGCGTCTGGTAATAGCTTTCATCCGGAATCCAGACCCTGCGGAAATAGCGGTCATACCGGGTGCGGTTCGGATCCTGAAGGATCGCCGAAAGAGTCTGGCGCGTCAGGCACCACCATTGGCTGCCCATATGTGGCACCAATCCGTCGGGGATTGTCCTCTTGAGGCCCAGACGGCGCTGAAACCGCACATAGAAGTCAAACAGAGCGCGTTGGCGTTTCCACGAAAAGGGAAACCGCAAGGTGAAACGCTCCTGTTGAAGGCCGCCCTTGGCCCAGGGCACATCGGCCGTCGTCGCGCTTTCTATAAAGTCGGTGCGGCGGCGCTCGGCCAGATAGTCAACCAGTTCATGCACCGGGCGCAGTGGAACGCAGGACCCCGACACGAGGTAGACATGATGAATGTCATCAAAGGTTGCGAGCAAAAGTTCGGAGGCCGATTGCGACGCGGCGACGATCCCCCAACGGCCCCACTCGCACCGGTGCCGTTTGCAGAAACGGATCATCGGCTGATCGGCCAGAGCCGCTTCAAGCCTGTCATAAGCATCCTGGGGTACGTTCAGATCCACATGCAGCGCGACCGGACAGCCCGCCGCCGCCCAGTGCCGGGCCACCTGTTCAACCCGGTCCAACGCCGTATGAACCAGCATGGCGATACCAACGCTCATGCCCAGTTACCCTTGGACATCAATCCCAGAATCTCGATTTGCCGCCAGTTGATGTACTTTTCGCTCCACTCGTTCCACGGCCCCGCACCGTCTTCGAGCTTGTCCAGATAGGCGCGATACTCCACCGAGCCATAAAAGTGTTGCTTGCGGGTCAGTTCCTCTGATGCCTTTGCCGAGAAATTGTCCAGGAATTTGGCATGCAGCAAGACACCGCTTGCCTTTTCGCCTCCGGTCTCGTCGTAGACAAGGTTGAGCCCGCGGGGCAGCAACATATGTGTCGAACTGACGTAGGTATACCGCCGATCCCAGTTTACCAGGGGTATCTTGTTCAGGGCGGGGGCCTTTTCCGGATTGTCGGCAAAGAACATACGACTTCGCGGACCGCCCTGAATCCAGAGGTTGCCCAATTCGGGGTTTCGTTTCAGCGTATAGTTGCCGCTGTCGAACCATGCCGCGATTTCCATCGGGTTCTGGCCGGGCTCGTAATGCTGCGCATCCAGCCGACCCTGCGGATACATATCGAGCAACATCGCGCCAAAGGACTTCACCGAAGAGGCCGCAAGCCAGTCGGTCAATGCGCGCAGGGGGCGGGTATCGCAGAAGGGATAGACAAAGAACTCGTCCGGATCCACGACCAGGGTCCAATGCCCGTGCCCATAGGTTCGCAAGAGATAATTCACCCAGTCGGTTCCGAAGTTCGACGTCTTGTAACTGCTCGTGGTATGCCAGACGGAGATATCCGGTTGCTCTGCAATCAGGTCGCGGGTGTCATCGTCGCTGTCATTGTCAACGAACAGGAAGTGATCGACACCCAGATCACGGTAATATTTCAGAAAGTAGGGCAGCCTTGCGCCTTCGTTGCGAAAGGTGCTGAACAAGAGGATGTCGTCGGGGCGGATGGCCGCCGTGTTGTCCTGTACCGACGACAATTCGCGGGACTTGCGAAGGCAGCGAAACAGCCGGCGCCGGCGCCGCAGTCTCATACGATAAGAACTCCACAGGCTCATGTCGTGGCCAGTCCCTGATTGAACGACGCGTTTTATCCGTTTGACTGTTGTCGGTTCCGAAGTACCTGACGCATAGTCACCGTTTGGTTATCCATATCAAAGAATTTTCAAAAACTTACGGGGAGCTTTGTTAAAATTGTTACCTATTTGAAACGTATGCCGCCGCTACCAGCCTGCGGTGCGCATCAAACCCAGCCTTTCGAGTTGCCGCCAGCCTTCGTATCGGATGGATTCTGGTGACCACATATCCGGCCCCGCAGCGACATCGTCATAGTAGTCTGCAAACGAGTCCGGCGCATGAAAATGCTGACCACGGGCCTTTTCGATCGTGGCGCGCTTTACCGACTGGGGCAGGAATTTGGTGTGTAGCAGGACACCGGACGGGGCATCCGCGCCGGGCCCTTCATAGCCAAAGTTCAAGGGGCGCGGCAACATCGAATGGCATGAATTGACATAGGCGTATCTGCGCGACCATCGCACCAGCGGTATCTTGTTCAGCGTGGGGGATCGTTGCGGGTTGTTGGCAAAGAACACGCGCTCGCGCGCACCGCCCTGCACCCACAAGTTTCCGAGCGGGTGCTGTCGTTGAACCCGGTAGGGTCCGGGATCAAACCATGGCAGAACCGAGATCGGGTCGTCGCCCGACTCGTATTGCTGGCTGTCCAGCGGCCCCTTTGGATACAGATCGAGCATCAGCGCACCGAAAACGCTGTGACCCTGTGCCTCGAGCCAGCGGGTCAACTCTTGCAGGGGGCGTGTTTCATGCTGGGCATAGATCAGCATTTCGTCGGTATCGACCATCAGGGACCAATGATCATGCGCGTAGCGCATCTGAAGCCATGTCACCCAGTCCAATCCGAAGCGGGCATCGCGATAGCTCCGATCGGTGGTCCAGAGCGAGACGTCCGCCTGCGCGGCGAGATACCTGTCAGTGCCATCGTCGCTGTCATTCTCGACGATCAGAAAATGGTCGACCCCCAATTTCCGGTGATGGTCAAGAAACCAGGGCATGCGCTCGATCTCGTTTCGGATGGTGCTGAATGCCAGGATGGCGCCAGGTCTGATCCCTGCCGTACGATTCTTGACGGGGCGCAATTGGCGGCGACTGCGAAACGAGCGCCATAACAGACCTCGTCGCCTCCACCGCAGGCGATAGGCTGCATAGGCGCTGATCTGGGCGCTGTCGCCGCTCATGCGGTCACTTGTCGTAATGACCCGTCTCATGCCAACGCCAGGCATCCGCGATCATCGTGCGCAGATCGGACCGTGCCGGTTTCCAGCCGAGTTCCCGTTCGGCCCGAACAGAGCCTGACACCAGCTTGGTCGCATCCCCAGCACGACGGGGCCCGATGACATGCGGCACCTCGCGATTGGTAACGGTGCGGGAATGGTCGATCACTTCACGCACGGAGAAGCCTGTGCCTGTGCCCAGGTTGAAAACCTTGCTGCCCCTGCCGTCCTTCAGCCATTTGAGCCCCAGAACATGAGCATCCACCAGGTCGCTGACATGCACATAGTCGCGGATACAGGTGCCGTCGGGCGTGTCATAATCCGTACCGAACACGGTCAACGCATCGCGTTTGCCGTCTATCGCCTCGAGCATCAGCGGAACCAGGTGGGTTTCGGGGCGATGATGTTCTCCCACTTCTCCGTCGGGGTCCGCTCCGGCGACGTTGAAATACCGGAAGATCACATGGCGCAATCCGTGGGCCGCCTCGAAATCGCGCAGAATATCCTCGATCGCACGCTTGGACGCGCCATAGGCGTTGAGCGGCATCTGTGGCGTGTCTTCGTCAAGCACGACATTGTCATGCTCACCATAGGTGGCACAGGTGGATGAGAACACGAAATCCAGACAGCCCGCCGCCACGGCTGCCTCGATCAGGGTCAGTGATCCCTGGACATTGTTGCGCCAGTAGCGGCCCGGCTGGCTCATCGCCTTGCCAACCTGGCTGAGTGCGGCGAAATGCATGACAGCCACGGGCTTGTGGGTGGCGAACACCTCATCCAGCCGTGCCCGATCCAGCAGCTCGCCCTCTTCAAACGGGCCGAATTTGACCGCGTCTTGCCAGCCGGTCTCCAGATTGTCGAATGTCACCGGCGTATAGCCCGCGGCCCTCAATGCCTTGCAGGCGTGTGACCCGATATAGCCGGCACCGCCGGTCACCAGAACGGAAATCATGTTTGATCCACGCGCAGCCCTATTCGGCTGCTTTGTCCAATTGCACCACGTCGCGCAAATACCGCGAAAGATCATCGCGCAGGTCGTCACGCTCTAGGGCGAACGCCACGGTCGCTTGCAGAAAGCCAGCCTTGGAGCCGCAATCGAACCGCTGCCCCCGGAAACGGAACCCATAGACCGGATTTTCGGTGCCGATGTCCTGTGCAATCGCGTCGGTCAACTGGATTTCGCCACCGGCGCCTTCTTTCATCTTGTTCAGGTTGCGCAGGATCGACGGGCTGAGAATATAGCGACCGATCACTGCAAGGTTCGACGGTGCCTCGGTCGGCTTGGGCTTTTCGATCATGCCGCGCACCTTGACGATCGAACCCATGTCCTCTTCTAGATCCAGCACGCCGTAGGAAGATGCCGCTTCGGGAGGAACCTCCATCGCGGCAACCATGTTACCGCCAGTTTCTTCGTGGGCCTCTACCATCTGCTGCAGGCAGGGCGTTTCAGCCGCGATCACGTCATCGGGCAGGATGACCGCAAAGGGTTCATTCGCAATCAGCCGCCGCGCGCACCAGACCGCGTGACCCAATCCCAACGCCCGGTGCTGGCGAATATATGCAATTGCGCCGCTTTCCATGTTGGTCGCCTTGAGAACTTCCAGAAGTTCGGTTTTCCCCTTCCGACGCAGCTCTTGTTCAAGAATGGGAGAATGATCGAAGTAATCTTCCAGAGCACCCTTGCCCTTGGACGTCACAAAGATGAATTCCTTGATCCCCGCAGCGCGCGCCTCGTCAATGGCGTATTGGACCAACGGACGGTCGACCAGCGTCATGATTTCTTTTGGCACTGATTTGGTTGCCGGAAGGAACCGCGTCCCCATTCCCGCGACGGGAAAAATTGCCTTCGTTACTTTCTTGCCCATGGGTTTCTCTCAAATCAAAAATTTCTACACTTGGAATGCACCACCTGTGCCATAGTACATGGCTCGAACCTGGTGTCACATGCACTCCATCCCGGTTTTACCAAACACCTGAAGCCATCGCTGATTCATGCTCTCTTGGTTCGGTATGCCGTTCTTAAGCGACCTACAACCGCCTGCCTTACAACATATGTAATAGCAGAGCGTCAAAAGGGGAAAAATCGCCAACTCCTGTCATGCTGCCAAACCGATTTCTGCTCGGGACTGAACAATCGGTCTCATTGAGTCCACTTTAGGTTGCTTTCGGGGCGATCGCAAACAATCCGCCACAACCGGGCGGCATGTTGCCAAACCCGGAGTCGAGCGGGCATCTGACACACGAGATCGCCGCGCCCACGTCAGAATCGCCATCCTCGGCATCTAGTTTGATGTGAACAGATGGTCATTGCAGGCCCATTTGTTTCATCATTGTTTCCAATCGCGTCACGTCTTCTGGATTGTTAAGTTCCCAGAATTGCCGGCCCCGGGCCTCCACCTCCACGCACAAGACCTTGCGCCCATTTTCCATGAACCGAAGCTGTTCAAGCCCCTCCAGGCGTTCAAGCGGCCCTGTGGGCCAGGTGGGGTAGGCCGCGAGCGCGTCCGGCCGGTAGGCGTAGACCCCGACGTGATGAAACACGGGTGTTTCGGCATCGTCGGCATAGGTTTGCGAGGTGAAGGGGACAACTTCCTTTGAAAAATACATCGCGGTTTTGTCGGCGGCAAAAACCGCTGTTGTGCCACCGACCCGTCCCGCCTTGCGATCCGCAAGAAATCCGTTCAGCGCCGCCCCATCGCAGCGCAGGACCGGCGTCGCCACACCTGCGTCGGGTGCCGCGCGCAGCCCGGTTACGAGGTCTTCGATGAACCAATGTGGTGTCAGCGGCGCATCGCCCTGAAGATTGACGACGATCTCATACCCGCCACCAAGGGCCTCGTGCGCCACGGCACAGCGCTCCGTTCCGTTGAAACAATCCGAAGACGTCATGACGACTTCGGCGCCAAATCCCTCGCAGGCGTCACGGATGCGATCATCATCCGTCGCCACCACGACACGATCCACCCCGTCAACCGCCTGCGCCGCCAGCCAGGACCGCTCGATCAAGGTCCGCGACCTACCACCTGCCCCTGTCAGCGGCACCAGAGGTTTGCCCGGATACCTGGACGAGGCATAGCGTGCGGGGATGGCGACCAGAACCGCCATCAGGCGCTCTTCAGCTCAACGCCGGGTGCGTAGGCGATAAAGAAGGGGTTGGCATAACCATCCTTGCCATAGGTCAGCGGTGAATGGTCGTCAAAGCGCACGACCTTGCCGCCGGCACCCTGCAAGACAGCGTGACCGGCGGCCGTGTCCCATTCCATCGTGCGCCCCACGCGTGGGTAGAGATCGGCCTCGCCCGTCGCCACCAGACAGAATTTCAGCGACGATCCGGCGCTCTTCATGTCCTGCACCTTGTACTTGTTGATATAGTCGTCAGTGGCCTGATCACGGTGCGATTTGCTCGCCACGACCATCAGCGCATTGTTGTCAGACGTTGCGACAGTGATCGGGCGGATCGGGCCAATGGTCTCCGGGCTCAGATCGCCGGTTTCTTCGACCGCCTGTCCGTTGGCCTTCGTATAGAACATGCGGCCCTTGGCCGGTGCATAGACCACGCCGCGCGTCGGCACACCCTTCTCGACGAGCGCAATGTTCACGGTAAAGTCACCACGACGATGGATGAACTCCTTGGTGCCATCCAGCGGATCGACGATCAGAAAGGTGTCACCTTTTTCGCTGTGGCTATCGGCTTGCTCTTCTGTCACCAGCATCATATCGGGAAACGCGGCGCGCAGCCCTGCCGAGATGATGGCGTCGGCGGCCTCGTCGGCTGCGGTCACCGGGCTGTCATCGGATTTGACCTTTATCTCAAAATCATCCGAATTGTAGATCTCCATGATCTTGGTGCCGGCCTCGATGGACAGTCGGCGGATGACGGGGATCAGCTCTTCATGGGTCACTCGGTTCACTCCGATCCGTTTTGTTGATTAGCGATTGCCGACCCCTTATGATGCGGCGGCAACGGTTCGGCAAGATTTCCGTGTCAGGTTTGCCAGCGTCACAGGATCACAGGTCAATGTTCGTACAGCCCAGACGTCAAACACGGCTCGCCGGCGCCGCGCAAATCGCCGAACTGATTTACCATGCGGTCGCGCGCAGCGTACGCAAGCGGCACAACAACGCGCTTGTCGCGATCCTGCTGAACATGGTGCAGATCGTGGTGTTCGTACTGGTGTTCTACTTCATGTTCATCGTGCTCGGGCTCCGCGGCTCGGCTGTCCGCGGCGACTTTCTCCTCTATGTCATGTCAGGCATCTTCCTGTTCATCTGTCACACCAAGGCGGTCGGCGCAGTGGCCAGTGCTGAAGGCCCGAATTCGGCGATGATGCAGCACGCGCCGATGAACACCATCGTTACCATCTCGGCAGCGGCGCTGGGCTCGCTTTATGTTCAGACGCTGTCGATGTTTCTCATTCTGCTCGTTTACCACATCGGGTTCACGCCGATCGAAATCGATCAGCCAGCCGCGGCCTTTGGCATGCTGCTGCTGGCCTGGTTTACCGGCTGCGGGGTCGGTCTGTTGTTCCTGGTTCTCAGGCCGTGGTTTCCGCTGGCGGTCGGTATCATGGTGACGATCTATCAGCGCGCCAACATGATCGCGTCGGGCAAGATGTTCCTGGCCAACACGCTGCCGGGCTACATGCTTGCAATGTTTGACTGGAACCCGCTGTTCCACGCGATCGATCAGGCGCGCGGTTTCGTGTTCATCAACTACAACCCGCATTTCAGCAACTGGCACTATGCGTGGTGGCTCGGAGTGGTCTTTATCGTGATTGGCCTCATGGGGGAATTTTATACCCGCCGCCACGTTTCAGTCAGCTGGTCAGCCCGGCGCTGACCCTGCCCAATCGCCGCCCTTTCATCTTTGGTCAAATATTCCGGGGCGTTTGAGGGGCAGCGCCCCTCGTCAACACAGGCGATCCGCACAACATTAGACACCCCGAAACGCTCTAGGTCACAACACGGAGCGTCAGGTTCAATCGCCCGCCTTGCGACAGCAACCGGGACGACCCAAACCGAATCCGGTCGATACCATGATAGGTCAGCCGTGCTCCGCCGCCCATAACGACGACGTCGCCCGATGCCAGCCAGACCGACTCGGTCGTACCGCCCCGGGTTTGATTTCCAATGCGAAAAAGCCCGTCATCTCCTAACGATATCGAAACCACCGGCCAGGTAAAGTCCGCTTCGTCCCGATCCTGGTGCAACCCCATTCGGGCCCCTTCGTCATACCAGTTGACAAGACAGCAATCAGGACGCCGCGCCAGCCCGGTCACACGATCCCAGATCGCCAGAATCTCTTGCGGGATCGCGGGCCACTCCATGCCATCTGGATGTCTTGACGTGTATCGATATCCACGCCGATCCGAATGCCAACCAAAGGTGCCGGCCGAGGTCATCCGCACCGACATTGGCCGGCCGTACGGCGTATCCGGTTGACGCAACGGCGCCACTTTGACGAGCCGCCGCACAGCCGCGACAAGGACCTTCTGTTCGGCCACATCCAGATTGTCCTTCCATATCTGAAACCCGCGAATTTCAAGACAGGTCATCGGCTGTTCTCCAATCCTTAACAAACCCGATCAAAATTCCGCAAAGATTCGTGAATTCAGACATGCAACGACGGTTGCAGGCTGCATTGCTGCTCCCTATATACGCCGAGACGCGCTATGGCGGGACCCGCTATCGCGCAACTCAATCGGGGTCGGGATGCCATAAAGGGTTCAGGCCTCGGGTCATCGCCTTGAAACAGCTAGGGATCAAAAAAATGAGCAAAGTAATCGGAATCGACCTGGGCACCACCAACAGCTGCGTGGCCATCATGGACGGCAGCCAGCCCCGCGTTATTGAAAACGCCGAGGGCGCCCGCACGACCCCATCCATTGTCGCCTTTACGGATGATGAACGGCTGGTCGGTCAACCTGCCAAGCGTCAGGCCGTCACCAACCCGGACAACACGATTTTCGGAGTCAAGCGCCTGATCGGTCGCCGCAATGACGATACAGATCTCGCCAAGGACAAGAAGAACCTGCCGTTCAACGTGATCGACGGCGGAAACGGAGACGCGTGGGTCGAGGCCAAAGGCGAGAAATACAGCCCGAGCCAAATCTCGGCCTTCATCCTCGGCAAGATGAAGGAAACCGCCGAATCCTATCTCGGCGAGGAGGTGACGCAGGCCGTCATCACCGTCCCGGCCTATTTCAACGATGCCCAGCGTCAGGCCACCAAGGATGCCGGCAAGATCGCCGGTCTCGAAGTGCTGCGGATCATCAACGAGCCGACTGCTGCTGCGCTGGCCTATGGTCTGGACAAGGAAAACACCCACACCATCGCGGTCTATGACCTTGGCGGTGGTACGTTCGACGTGACCATCCTGGAAATCGACGATGGCCTGTTCGAAGTGAAATCGACCAATGGCGACACGTTCCTGGGTGGTGAAGATTTTGACATGCGCATCGTCAACTACCTGGCGGGCGAGTTCAAAAAGGAAAACGGCGTCGACCTGACCAAGGACAAGATGGCTCTGCAGCGTCTCAAGGAAGCTGCCGAAAAGGCCAAGATCGAACTGTCCAGCTCGAGCCAGACCGAGATCAACCAGCCGTTCATCTCGATGGATCCCAAGGGCGGCCAGCCGCTGCACATGGTCATGAAACTGACCCGCGCCAAGCTCGAAAGCCTCGTTGGCGACCTGATCAAGGCGTCGCTGAAACCTTGTCAGGCGGCTCTGAAAGACGCCGGCATGTCTGCAGGCGACGTGGACGAAATCGTGCTGGTCGGCGGCATGACCCGGATGCCAAAAGTTGTCGAGGAAGTCACCAAGTTCTTCGGCAAGGAGCCGCACAAGGGTGTGAACCCGGACGAAGTCGTCGCCATGGGGGCCGCGATTCAGGCCGGCGTTCTGCAAGGTGACGTGAAGGACGTGGTTCTGCTCGACGTGACACCGCTGTCGCTGGGCATCGAAACGTTGGGTGGCGTATTCACCCGTCTGATCGACCGCAACACAACGATCCCGACCAAGAAGTCGCAGATTTTCTCGACCGCCGAGGACAACCAGAACGCCGTGACCATCCGGGTATTCCAGGGCGAACGCGAAATGGCACAGGACAACAAGATCCTTGGCCAGTTCAACCTTGAGAACATTCCGCCCGCACCGCGTGGCATGCCCCAGATCGAAGTGACCTTCGACATCGACGCCAATGGCATCGTGTCGGTTGGCGCCATGGACAAGGGCACCGGCAAGGAACAGAAGATCACGATCCAGGCATCGGGCGGCCTGTCCGACGCGGATATCGAAAAGATGGTCAAGGACGCCGAGGAAAACGCCGAGGCAGACAAGGAACGTCGGGAACTGATCGAGGCCAAGAACCAGGCAGAAAGCCTCATCCATTCGACCGAAAAGTCGGTGGAAGAGCATTCCGACAAGGTCGACCCGACCACTGTCGAAGCGATCGAACTGGCAATTGCCGCGCTCAAGGACGAGTTGGAAACCGAAAATGCCGACAAGATCAAGTCGGGCATCCAGAATGTGACCGAGGCGGCGATGAAACTGGGCGAGGCGATCTACAAGGCCAGCCAGGAGGCTGAAGAAGAACCGACAGCCGCCGATGCGGGCCCGGCAGATGACGATATCGTCGATGCCGAGTTCGAAGATCTGGACGATAACAAGCGCGCCTAAGGCGCTCGTTTGAACCTGGACGGGCCGGCCCGATCACGGCGCCGGCCCTCTGACGTTCAGACAGGAGGACAACAGAATGTCAAAACGCGACTTTTATGACGTGCTTGGCGTGTCCAAAGGCGCTTCGTCCGACGAGATCAAGAAGGGCTATCGCAAGAAGGCCAAGGAGCTGCATCCCGACCGGAACTCGGACAACCCTGAGGCGGAAAGCCAATTCAAGGAAGCCAACGAGGCTTACGAAATCCTCAAGGACGCCGAAAAGAAAGCTGCGTATGACCGCTTTGGTCATGCTGCTTTCGAAGGCGGTATGGGCGGCGGAGGCGGCCAGCGACCGGGGCAGGGCTTTGGTGGAGGAGATTTCTCTTCGGCATTTTCCGACGTTTTTGATGACCTTTTCGGCGATTTCATGGGCGGACAACGTGGTGGCGGTGGCCGGCGCGCGGCGCGCGGTGCCGATCTGCGCTACAACCTGCGCATCACGATGGAAGACGCCTATTCGGGTCTCCAGAAAACGATCAATGTGCCCACCGCCGTCGCCTGCTCGGCCTGTGAAGGTAATGGAGCCGAAGGCGGTGCCGAACCCTCGACCTGTCCGACCTGTTCGGGCATGGGCAAGGTGCGCGCGCAACAGGGCTTCTTCACCGTCGAACGTACCTGCCCGACGTGTTCCGGTCTGGGGCAGATCATCAAGAACCCCTGCAAATCCTGCGGCGGTCAGGGCCGGGTCGAAAAGGACCGCGCACTGAACGTCAACATTCCCGCCGGAGTCGAGACGGGAACCCGCATTCGCCTGGCCGGCGAAGGCGAAGCAGGGATGCGTGGTGGGCCGCCGGGCGATCTCTACATCTTTGTCGAAGTGCAGGCCCACGAACTCTTCGAGCGTGACGGCACCAACCTCTATTGCCGCGTACCGGTCAGCATGTCCAAGGCGGCCCTCGGCGGTGCCATCGAAGTGCCCACAATCGACGGTGGACGCGGCCGCGTCCAGATCCCCGCGGGCAGCCAGTCCGGCCGCCAGATGCGCCTGCGCAGCAAGGGTATGCCTGCGTTGCGCGGCGGCGGAACGGGCGACATGTTCATCGAACTGGCGGTGGAGACACCGGTGAATCTGACCAGCCGCCAGAAAGAACTGTTGCGCGAATTCGAGGATCTCAGCGAGGACAACAACCCCGAATCAAAATCGTTCTTTTCCTCCGTCAAATCCTTCTGGGATGGCATGAAGGGCTAATCGCGGTTCCTGCCGAGCGGCGGCTGAGCATTCTTGGTAAAGGGCGCCAACCCTGTTGTTGGCGCCCTTTGTCGTTTCGATATCTGCGCGTGCCTCACCGCGCCGCTGCCAGCTGTGCTTAACCAAAAATTCACCTTGCCGGGTAATCGTCGAGGCATGAAGAACGGTCATGCCTTTCACGAAACCCGGTCATTGTTCGACAGTGATGAGGCCCCGGCACGGCCGTTGCCGGAGGGAAAGCTGCCTTCCTGCATCGCCGATCATCGCAAGCGTCTGCGGACACGGTTCATGCAGGGCGGGGCGGCTGCGATGCCGGACTACGAAATGCTGGAGCTGATCCTGTTCCGCTCAATCCCGCGTCGCGATGTAAAGCCGTTGGCGCGCGCATTGTTGGAAAAATTCGGTGACTTCAACCGGGTTCTGGCGGCCCCTGCCGAACGGCTCGCCGAGGTCGATGGGGTTGCGAGTGCGGTCATCACCGATCTCAAGATCGTCGAAGCAGCAGCGCACAGGATGGCGCGCGCAAGAGTTCTGCAAAAACACGTCATTTCAAGCTGGGATGCCATCATCGACTATTGCCACACCATCATGGCCCATCGCGAGACAGAGCAGTTTCGCGTGCTTTACCTTGACCGCAAGAACGTGCTGATCGCGGATGAAGAGCAGGCCAAGGGCACGGTCGATCACGTGCCCGTCTACCCTCGTGAGGTGGCCAAACGGGCGTTGGAATTGAACGCCTCTGCGCTCATTCTCGTGCACAATCACCCGTCGGGCGATCCATCACCGTCACAGGCCGACATCGACATGACACAACAGATCCAGAATGCCTGCGCCGCCCTTGGGTTGACGTTGCACGACCATCTGATCATCGGCAAATCACGCGAACTGAGTTTTCGCGGACAAGGCTATCTCTGAAAGCGCGCCGCTACAGAACGCTGCCGTGGCAATGCTTGAACTTCTTTCCGCTGCCACAGGGGCATTTCGCGTTGCGCCCCGGATTGCCCCAGGTTTCGGGATTGTTTTCATCAAAACCCGGCGCGGCATCGACTGGCTCGGCGGCCGCATCTTCATCGGCGGCAGGGGTCGGCGCTCCCTTGCTCAACTGGGCTTGCTGAGCAGCGATCTGGGCCATCATCTGCTGCTGCTCTTCCTCGGTCAGCGGGCGGATCTTTGCCAGGTTCTCTGTCACCGTTTCCCGCAGCCCGTCCAAAAGACCCTCAAAGAGTTGGAAGGCTTCGGTCTTGTATTCATTCAATGGGTCGCGTTGGGCGTACCCGCGAAAGCCCACAACCGAACGCAGATGTTCCAGTGTCAGTAGGTGCTCGCGCCACTTGGTGTCGATGGTCTGCAACAGGATCTGTTTTTCGATGTTGCGCATCGATTCGGGGCCAAAGTCGATGGCCTTCTTTGCCATCAGTTCATCGGTCGCCTTGACCAGCCGCTCACGGATCACATCGTCATCCACGCCTTCTTCGGCGGCCCATTCCATGACCGGAACATCGGCGCCCAGTTTCTCGATGACCTGCCCATACAGGCGTTCCGTATCCCATTGATCGGCATAGGATTTCGGCGGCATGTAGGTGTCAATCAGATCATCGATGACCTGATACCGCATATCGGCAGTGATTTCCGACAAATCCTTGGCCGCCATGATCTCGCGGCGCTGACCAAAGATCACCTTGCGCTGATCGTTCATCACATCGTCGAATTTCAACACGTTCTTGCGCATGTCAAAGTTGCGGCCTTCAACCTTGGCTTGCGCCCGTTCCAGTGATTTGTTCACCCACGGGTGAATAATCGCTTCGCCTTCTTTCATGCCGAGGGTCGACAGCACCTTGTCCAGGCGGTCGGACCCGAATATCCGCATCAGGTCGTCTTCGAGACTGAGGTAGAACACCGTGCGCCCCGGGTCGCCCTGACGGCCGGACCGGCCCCGCAGCTGGTTGTCGATGCGACGGCTTTCGTGCCGCTCAGAGGCCATGACATAGAGGCCACCGGCGTCCAGCACCTTTTGTTTCTCTTCGGCATGGCGTGCTTCTTCGGCGGCGCGAAGTTCGACCGGATCGGCATCGGGGTTCTCTTCCAGTGCGGCCAGCACTTTCAGTTCGACGTTGCCACCCAACTGGATGTCGGTGCCTCGGCCGGCCATGTTGGTGGCGATGGTCACGGCGCCCAGACGGCCCGCATCGGCGACGATCTGCGCCTCTTGCTCGTGCTGGCGGGCATTCAGGACATTGTGCTTGATCCCGGCCTTGGTCAGCAGTTGCGACAGCCCTTCCGACTTTTCAATCGACGTGGTGCCGACAAGAACCGGCTGGCCGATTTCATTGGCCTTTTCGATTTCCTTGATGATCGCTTCATGTTTCTCGCGCCCGGTGCGATAGACCTGATCATCCTCGTCAATCCGTGCGATCGGCTTGTTGGTGGGCACTTCAAGAACGCCCAGACCATAGATTTCCGCGAATTCGTCGGCCTCGGTGAGCGCGGTTCCGGTCATGCCGGACAGCTTGTCATAGAGGCGGAAATAGTTCTGGAAGGTTACGCTGGCCAAGGTCACGTTTTCCGGCTGAATCTTGGCGCCTTCCTTGGCTTCGATGGCTTGGTGCAACCCTTCCGACAAGCGGCGTCCGACCATCATGCGACCGGTAAATTCATCAATCAGAACGACCTGATTGTCGCGCACGATATAGTCCTTGTCCTTTTGGAACAGCTTGTGCGCGCGCAGGCCCTGATTGACGTGATGCACGATTGTCGTGCTTTCTGGATCGTAAAGCGATTGCTCCGGTTCAAGCAGGCCGCGCGCATGCAACTGCTGTTCCAGGAATTCATTGCCCTCGTCGGTGAAGGTGACGTTCCGGGTCTTTTCATCGATCGCGAAGTGGTCTTCGGTCAGCGATGGAATGACCGCATCGATTGCCACATAAAGCTCGGAGCGGTCTTCGGCCGGGCCGGAAATGATCAGCGGGGTCCGCGCTTCGTCGATCAGGATGCTGTCGACCTCGTCCACGATGGCAAAGTTATGTTGCTTCTGAAACACCTCGGCCAGATCCGACTTCATGTTGTCGCGCAGATAGTCAAAGCCCAACTCGTTGTTGGTGGCGTAGGTCACGTCACAAGCATAGGCGGCCTTCTTTTCCGCCTCGGGCTGCTGCGGATAGACGACACCGGTGCTCAGACCCAGGGCCGCAAATACCTTGCCCATCCATTCCGAGTCACGCTTTGCGAGGTAGTCATTGACGGTGACGATATGCACACCTTTGCCGGTCAATGCGTTCAGATAGGCCGGGAAGGTCGCTACGAGCGTTTTGCCTTCACCGGTCTTCATTTCGGCAATGTTGCCCTGATGCAGAAACACGCCGCCCATCAGCTGCACATCGAATGCGCGCAGGCCCAACGCCCGTCTTGCGGCTTCTCGACAGTTGGCAAAGGCCTCGGGCAGCAGATCGTCCAAGCTTTCGCCACTCATGGCGCGCTTGGCAAACTCTTCGGTCTTTTCCTTGAGCCCTTCATCGGTCAGTTTTTCGAATTCGGTTTCCAGTGCGTTGATCTGTTCGATCAATGGGCGTGTCGCCTTTACTTTGCGGTCATTCGGTGTCCCGAATACCTTTTTGGCGATTGTTCCGAATCCCAGCATGATCACTCCAGCCGATCTGACTTTTACTCTTTGGTGCAGTCTTGCCCGTCCTGCCCGCAACCCATAGATACACGAGAGAATGACGGCGCTGCATAGGCCACAAGGCGATGTAAGGGCCGCGTGAAACAGTGTCAACGCCACGCCCCGTCGTGGCCCGTGAATAGGAAGATTTCATGCCCAAACACCTCACATTTCTGCCTGCGCTGGCCTTGAGTGCCGTGATTTCGAGCACCGCCATGGCCGACTCGGCTCCGGACGCGGACACGGTTGTCGCAAGCGTGAATGGCGAAGAGATCACGCTGGGACATGTGATCATGGCGGGTGCGACCTTGCCCGAGCAGTATCAGCAGGTGCCCGCCGACGTTCTCTACAACGCGATTTTGGACCAGTTGATCCAGCAGACCGCCTTGGTTCAATCCCGAGAGGGAGATGTCCCTGCCGTGGTCGAAATTTCGCTGGACAACGAACGGCGGTCGCTGCTCGCGGCTGACGCCATCGAAACCGCAATGGACGGGATCGGGAGCGAAGCCGACATTCGTGCCGCCTATGATGCAAAATATTCCGAGGGTGACGGCGAAGTCGAGTTCAATGCATCGCATATCCTGGTCGAAACCAAGGAACAGGCCGACGCGATCAAGGCCGAACTGGACGAGGGCGCGGATTTTGCCGAAACAGCCAAGGCCAGGTCGACCGGGCCGTCGGGGCCAAACGGCGGCGAACTTGGCTGGTTCAGCGATGGCCAGATGGTTCCGGAATTTCAGGAGGCGGTGAGCACGCTGGAAGCCGGACAGGTATCGGATCCGGTGCAGACGCAATTCGGATGGCATGTGATCATCCTGAACGACAAACGCGACAAGGAAGCCCCCGAACTGGAAGCGGTGACAGAAGAACTGCTCGCCGAACTGCGCCAGAACGCGATCGAGGACAGAATTGAAGAATTGACCAGCAAGGCCAAGATCGAACGACCTGTCGTCGAAGGATTGAAGCCCGAGATGATCAAGGACCTCGGGCTGATCGGAAACTGATCGCATGGCAAAGATCACGTCTCGCTCGCCCCTTGCTCCAAAGGGTTTTCCCGATCTGCCGCTGGTAAAGGGCGTCCGCTTTGCGACGGTTGCTGCGGGCGTGCGCTATCAGGGACGCACCGATGTGATGCTGGCGGTTCTCGATCACGGTACATCCGTTGCCGGCGTCTTTACCAAATCCGCGACCCGTTCGGCCCCGGTTCTGGATTGTCAGGCCAAGCTGGGCGGCGCCCCCGACGGGCCAGCGGCAATCCTTGTCAACTCGGGGAATTCCAATGCCTTTACAGGGCATTACGGCCAGACATCCGTGCAGGAAATCACCGACGCTGTCGCGCGCGTCAGCGGTGTCGCGTCCGAACGGGTGTTTACGGCGTCAACCGGTGTGATCGGCGAGCCGCTGGCACATGACCGGATCGTTCAAAAGCTTGACGAGTTAAACGATGGGCTGAATGTCGACCGCATCAAAGATGCAGCTGAGGCGATCATGACCACGGATACCTTCGCCAAGGGTTCGGGCGCTCAGATCGAACTTGACGGGCACACCGTTACCATCGCGGGGATTGCCAAGGGCTCGGGCATGATTGCGCCGGATATGGCAACGATGCTGGTCTATATCTTTACCGACGCGATCGTGGCACAGGATCGGCTGCAGGCGCTGTTGTCGGAACTTGCCGACAAGACGTTTAATTGCATCACCGTCGACAGCGACACCTCGACCAGCGACAGCCTGATGCTGTGCGCGACCGGGGCATCCGGCGTGGACGCGGGGGACAGCCCGGCCTTCGCGGAAGCGCTGCACGATGTCATGCTAGATATTGCGCACCAGGTCGTGCGCGACGGCGAAGGGGCGACCAAGTTCGTGGAAATCCACGTGACCGGGGCCGCCTCAGACGCAGATGCCAAAACGCACGGCATGGCGATTGCCAATTCACCACTGGTCAAGACAGCCGTCGCGGGCGAGGATCCCAACTGGGGTCGGGTGGTTATGGCCATCGGCAAATCCGGCGCCGCGGCCGACCGCGATTTGCTGAGCATCCGATTTGGCGAGACACTTGTTGCAGAGAACGGGTGGGTCAGCCCGGACTACCGCGAAGAAGACGCAGCAGCACATATGAAAGGTCAGTCGCTAATGATCGCTGTCGATCTGGGTCTTGGCGAGGGCAAGGCGACGGTCTGGACCTGTGATCTGACACATGGCTACATCGACATCAACGCCGATTACCGGTCATGAAAACCGTTCTGGTGTCCGCGGTTGCATTGATCGACGTGGACGGGCGCGTGCTGCTGGGCCAGCGCCCGGAAGGCAAATCCATGGCCGGACTATGGGAATTTCCCGGTGGCAAGGTCGAACCCGGCGAAACGCCCGAAGTGGCCTTGATCCGCGAGCTTGAGGAAGAGATCGGGATCAATACATGGGCGTCTTGCCTCGCGCCGCTGACCTTTGCCAGCCACAGCTATGACAGTTTCCATCTGCTCATGCCGCTTTTTGCCTGCCGCAAATGGGAGGGCATTCCGCGATCCGTCGAAGGGCAGGCGCTGGCCTGGGTGCGGCCCGAAAACCTGCGGGACTATCCGATGCCGCCTGCTGACATTCCGCTGATTTCGATTTTGCGAGACTGGTTGTAGCTCACCGGGACTGGTGGCTGAACATTGGAAACGGCTCTTGGCTGATCTGCAGTGTGGTTCCGGGCGCGCTCTGCCGACTAGCCATCCCGATCCGGTGTCACCGCGACACCCCAGGGTTGTTGGCCAACCGGGACCGATTTCAGCGCTTTTTTTGTTTCGACGTCGATAATCGTGACATCGTTTGAATTGCCGTTGGTGGTGATCAGGAACTTTTCGTCAGGCGTGAAGGCCAGTTGCCAGACCCGCTGGCCGACGATGATGTAATCGACAACCTCGTCGGTTTCGGCATTGATGACGGCGATCCGGTTGGCCGGTCCCAGGGCGACAAACAGCCATTTGCCGTCCGACGTGACTTTGGCGCCGACAGGTTGAAGCCACTCGGGCAGCACCCCGGGCACCTCGAACGTGATCTTGGTACTCAGCGTCGGTGTTCCATCTTCGGCGATGTCGATCACGCTGACGGTTCCACCGATTTCCGAGGTGACATAGAGCTTTGTTCCGTCAGCATTGTATTGGGCATAGCGCGGGCGCTGGTCGACAAGGATATTGTGCTTGATCACGTAATCCGTCGTGTCGATGAAATGGGCCATGTTGGTGGTTTCGGACGTGTTCACCACGAACGCCGCATCCGGGCTGATGCCCATGCCTTCGGGCTCTACGCCGACGGGGATTTCCGCAAGGACCGTATGGCTTTCGGTATCGACCACCGTGACGAGGTTGTCGTCTTCGTTGGCGATGAAAAGCGGGTTGCCTGACGGGTGCAGCACAAAGAGTTCGGGATCCGGACCGGAGGGCAGGGTGTACAGCTCCTCGAATGTCGTGGTGTCAAAAACCCGCACCGTGTCGTCATCCGAAGCACAGACATACAGAAGGCTGCCGTCCGGGCTGATGGTGATGCCGCGCGGTCGGTTCCCGGCCGCAAATTCGGTGACGACTTCCCAGGTGTCGCTGTCAATCACGGTGACGGTATTGCCCTTTTCATTGGTGACAAAGACGTTGTTCGCTGTTGCACCGGTCGCGATCAGCGCGGACAGGCAGGTGGCTAAGGCAAGCTTCATCTACAGGTTCCCGTATCAGTTAAAGGCGGTGCAGCTGGTCTCGGGCGCGTCCAGCCCCAGTGTGTCCAGCGGCGAATTTGGGTGCAGGTAGCCTTCCTGCGGCGAGACGCTCACGGTGATGCGTCCGTCATAGAGCAGAACCGGTTGCCGCATCTGCCCGTTCCAGGATCGGAATGTAACCTTCTGGCCCTTGAACGCGGCCAGTTCAAAGGCACCACTCAGCATGTAAGAGCGCAGCGCGGCCGTGTCGGCCCCGCCGGTCCGGGTGACGGCCTCGCCGATAACGCGCAGGGCGAGCCACGCCTGGTAGTCCACTTCCTGGACATAGCGACCGGTCATTTTTTCAAAGCGCCTTTGGAACTGTGTTGCGCCCCAGGCCTCGTGCGCCGCATGAATCGTGACAGGGCGCAACCCGGCAGAACCCATGACCGGGCGCGGGTCCCACAGGTGAAAGGGCAGGTAGGGGGCAAAGACGTCCGAGGCATCTGCGGCGATGACCACATCGTGAGTGCTGGCATCCTGGGTAAAGACGGGCAACTGACGCTGCACCAGGACGTGACCTGTATCCGTGCGCCGGGATCCACCCGTGTCTTCAACTTCGCGCTCCTCGACGACCTTTGCGCCGAATTTCGCAGCTGACCGCCGGTAGGCGTCGCCAAGCGCCAGATCGGCCGGGTTGGACCCGTGGATCAGAAACCAGCGCGACCATTTTTTCCACATGGTGAATTGTGTGATCGCATCCGCCATCATCGCATTGGTTGGCGCGACATGAAGGATGTTGGCGCGGCATGCGCTATCTCGTAGCGCGGTATCGCGAGACATTGCGTTGATGATGAGTCGATCCGGTCCGGCCCGGTCAGCGAGGCGCAAGAGGTCATCTGCGGATGCCAGGATCACAAGGAGGTCGATTTCATCCGCCAGAACGGCATCAAACGCGGCGTCCGCTGCCTCTGGCGATGCGGAGACGGTTTCGAGGGCGTATGTATGTCCCAGAAATCCGCCGGTGGTCATATTGTCTTCGGTGGCGAGCAGCGCGCCCGCAAATCCAAGATCGTCGGGCACAAGATCGTAGCGTGAAATCGGTGCAACCTGCGGATAATCAATGCGAAAGACCACCGTTCTGACATCCACGGCATGTCCCTTGCCCGCGCTGAGCAACAGAATGAAGGCCAGCAGCATGATTGCTATGTGACGCAAGAGGTCCTCCCCTGGGTGACGTTGTGCCGTATATCGCGCCATAGTGCCAGACGCTTGGCGCAGCCCAACCGATACTTTTGGCTCATTGCAGGACGGCAGCTTCAATTTACGATATGATCGACAGTGACCATAGGTCACTGGACCAATGAATATTAGGCCGCTGAAATACGTCTGCGCACATCGACGCGGCCCCGGGGTCCCAATTTTGATTTCGACGCGCAGGTGGCGGAGCGAACGCCACATCAAGGGAGGCACGAGGAACATATGCGCTATCTGAAATTTCTGGGCGTGTTGATCGGGGTCCTGATCCCCGCCATGGCGCTTGCCCATGGGCCAACGCGGCAAAAGGTGACGCTGGCCATCGATGTCGCGGCGAGCCCGGCAGAGGTCTGGGAGGTGATCGGCAATTTTCAGGATATGAGTTGGCATCCCGCGGTCCATTCTTCGACTGGCGACGGCGGTAACGAGGTCGATGCCACGCGCGTTTTGACGCTTGGCGAGGAGGGTGGACCGACGATCTCGGAAATCCTCTACAAGTACAGCGACGAAAAGATGAGCTATTCCTACCGGATCACCGATGTTCTTGTCGAAGTTCTGCCGGTGACCAACTATTCTTCGCACCTGACGGTCAAACCGCTGGACGATGGCGGGTCGCAGATCGAATGGCGCGGGGCTTTTTATCGCGGATACCCGAACAACGATCCGCCCCCCGAACTGAATGACGAGGCCGCGATTGCCGCCGTGACCGGCGTCTATCAGGCGGGTCTTGATGCGCTGGCTGCCCGTTTTGGAAGCAGTAACTAAGCGACTGGCCCTTTGGATCTTCCCCGCCCTCGTTGCCACGTCCGTGGCGGCGGGGGATTTAGCCTATGTGACCAATCAGAACAGTGACGAGGTCAGCGTGCTGGATCTGGAGGCAAGGGTCGAACTGCGCCGGGTATCCGTGCCGGGAAAGCCCGCCGGGATCGCGGCGGACGGGCAGGGGCATTTCTATGCGGTGTCGCCGGACAGCAAGATGGTGCGCCGGTATGATGCGACCACGGACGCGGTTCTGGCAGAGGTCGCGCTGGATGGCGGGCCGATCGGGATCGCGCTGGACATGGAACGTGGTCATGTCTTTGTGTCCGACTGGTACAACGCCCGGGTTTGGGTTCTGGATGTGCTGACACTGCGCGAGCAGGGTACACTTGAAACCGGGAGCGCGCCTGCGGGGCTGGCGGTGTCACCCGATGGAACACTGTTGGCCTGCGCCGATCGGGATGCAGATGCGGTGTCGGTTTTTGATCTCGAAACCCTGACCCTGTTGCATCGGGTGCCAGTCGGCGCGCGCCCTTTCGGGCTGGGGTTTGCCCCGGATGGGCGGCTGTTCGTCGGCAACGTCGGATCGGATGATGTGACCGTGCTTGATGCAGTGATCGGCAAGGTACTGGCAACCGTCCCCGTCGGCGCGCGCCCCTATGGGGTTGCCTTTGCTGCGAATCGTGCGTTTGTCACCAATCAATATGCCGACACCGTCAGTGTGATCGACCTGGCTACACTTGGCCCGGTTGCCACGATTGATGTCGGTGAGTACCCTGAGGGCATCGACAGCACGACAGATGATGCTCGCGTTGTCGTGGCAAACTGGTTCTCGAATTCGGTGAGCGTGATCGATGCGGCCAACCTGGAGGTCATTTCCGAGATCGGCACCGGGGACGGTCCGCGCGCCTTTGGCCAGTTCGTCGTAAAGGGAGAATGACGATGAAGAATTTGGTTATGTCCGTTCTGTTGCTGCTGCCATTGGCAGTGCCCGCGCAGGCGGTAGAAGAACCGAGCTGGTCAGACCTGTCCGCTAGTATCTTTGATGAACGGACGTTGTTTGACGGCTCGGACATCATCGCCATCGACAGCCCCTATCGCACGGACAACGATTCGCGCACCCTGATCGCCGCGCAGATCGAGGCCCCGAGTGGCAGGATGTTGGGCAAGGTCACCCTGGTGCTGGACGAGAACCCGATGCCTGTTTCCGCAGTGTTCAGTTTTGACGAGCCGATGCCTCGTTTCTTTTTTCAGGCCACCATGCGGATCAACGGTCCGACGCCGCTGCACGTGGTGGCCGAGACAACGGACGGGCAGCTGTTCGTCGCCGAGAGTTTTGTGAAAACCTCGGGGCAGGGGGCCTGTGCGGCACCGCCGGGCACGGACCCCAAGGAGGCGCTTGCCTCGCTTGGCAATATGACCATCGGGATCGACGCGCTGCCGGGCAACGGCACGTCATTGGACCTGTTGGGAGGGTCGGCGCTGCGCGACAAACAGGTGGATGTGGATATCAGCCATCCCAGCCATTCGGGGATGCAGATGGATCAGATCTCGCTGCTGTTCCTCCCGATGCGCTATGTCGAGAACGTCGATATCGATCTTGACGGGGCGGGTTATGTCGACATGACCGGCAGCATCTCGCTATCGGAAAACCCGCGCGTCAGCCTGTCGGTTCCGGCAAGGACGCAAACCGTCGATGTCACGATGACCGATACCGATGGAACGGTCAGCAAGGCGCAGAAATCGTTGGCCGGCTACTAGCGCGAACTGCCTGTCTGGCCCGGTCCACGGCGGATTTCGGATGAGGGGCGCTGCCCCTCAAACTCCCCGGAGTATTTTCGCAAAGATGAAAGGCTGGCCGGATCAGGGAAGAGGCTGCGGGATCAGTTCTTCGGTCGGAAAATCAAAGAAGGTCCAGCCATCGGTTCCGTCCGGCATCCAGTAGACGGTTTCGTAGCCATATTCGAGCGCCCGCTTGGCGGCGTTCCAGGACATCCAGCATTCATCCAGACAGAAAATCAGGATAGGGTGGCCAAGGTCGCCGTTGGTAGCTTGTTTGAGGCCTGCGCGGAAATAGTCATGCGTCACCTCGGCGAGCGCGCCATACCCGACGTTTGGTAGCCATATTGCACCGGGAATGGAATGACGCGGCTTTTCCCTCCAGATCGTGCCTTCCGGCAGGTTTGCGGGTTTCGGAGGGCGTGGAAGAACGTCGATGAAGGCGACATTGCCTGCGTTCCACAACTCATAGGCTGTCTCGGCCTCCACAACCGTGGCACCGGCTAGAGTCTCGGGCACGGGTGCGCGGAAGTGATCCATGCGGTAATCATCGGGTTCGGCGACCTGAGCAGCAGCGATCGCCGGCGCGAGAAGCAGGCCGACGAGGATTGCGGCGCGGATCATTTTGACAGATCCAGCGGTTCGGTGCCCATGTCATTGAGCAGCGGGACACCGGCCTCGTCGAGCAGGACATTGATCTCGGCCTGATTGCGGCGGATCAGCGAATTCAGCTTGCGCTGCCACACCTTTTCGCCCTGGCGCACGCCCATCGTGATGCGGAAGAACAGGCGCGGGGGCAGGTCTTCCTGTGTCAGGGGCGTAACCTTGAGGCCGGGATAGCCCTGTTTCACAAGCGGGCCGGCGAGGGGCCCCCAGAGAATAGCGGCATCTGTGGTGCCAGCGGCAAGGTCATCCAGCATGTCAATCGCCGGAGATTCGTGGCGGCGGTCGACAACGAGGTTATAGGCCCTGGCCTTGAGCAGCAGCCCGTTGCGGGCCATATGAGTTGCAGGCGGGCTGCCAGCGATAATTCCAATGACCTTGTCCTGAAGGGCCGCATCGGACAGGGTTTCGACACCGGCCAACGGACCATCCTGGGGCACCACGAGTGTATAGGCCGAGGTGTAGTAGTGATTGGTGTTCAGGACCAGTTCATGACCTTGCGCATAGCCTGTGACGAGATCGCATTTGTTGGCGCGCAGGGAGTTGCGAATGAAGCCCGTGGCCATGGGATACCAGGTGTACTGCACCGGCACGCCCAGCCGATCCGCGATCAGATCGGCCAGCTTGTTTTCAAACCCGGTACCCTCCTTGTCGGACATGGGATAGTTGGCCGGATCGGCGCAGACCCGAAGCGCGGTCTTGGAAACCAGATCGGATGTCTGTGCCTGTGCGCTGCCGGTCAGGATCAGCGCACAGATCAATGCGGCGAGGCGCTTAGCCAAGACAGGCTTCCTCGTCCTCACGGATGACGTCGCTCTTGCCTTCCTTTTTCGGGGGGCGTCCGCGTGGCACGGCATCGGTGCCGCGGCCTTTGAGGTAGACGTAGATATCGTTGAGATAGCACATCACGTTCGGATTATCGCCAAAGGCCGGCATCACCGAGTTTTCCGAGGCGCTGATCTTTTTACGCCCGTTCACCACGACGTCATAGAAATCGTAATAATCCATGTCGATCGCGGATGTCTTGAGCGCGGGCGCATAGCTGGAACCTTCACCCTCGGGTCCGTGACAGACATGGCATTCGGAGTGATACCGACGAAAGCCGGAATAGGTCAGCCAGTCGACGGCACCGTCTTCGCCGATATTGTAGGTCGGAATATCATCCTCTGTGAAATAGCGACCATCCTCGCTGTAGGCTGCGGTGATATTGTCCTGTGCACTGACAAATGTTGCCAACCCGGCGAAAAGGCTCGCTGTCAGAAGGCTCCCCAGAAACTTCATTGTTTTCCCCTGTTCTTATTGGAAAATTGGCACGGTAGATACCGTGCCAATTCCAGTCTCATTCAGATGTCGTTCAGTCGGGCAGCGCAAACACGGTCAGCTGGCCGCCAAGGGCGGTATAGTCGCTGAGCGCGGCATAGCCGCCAACGGCGCCAAGGCCGTCATTCGGGTTGGTCAGACCGGCTGCAAGACCGATTCCGGCCCAACCGCCAACACCGGACAGGATGCCGATGTATTGCTTTCCACCGTTGGTATAGGTCATCACGTTGCCGATGATGCCCGACGGTGTCCGGAACTTGTAGAGCTCCTCACCGGTTTGTGCATCCACCGCCTTGAGATAGCCTTCAAGCGTGCCGTAGAAGACGATGTCGCCAGCCGTTGCCAGGGCACCGGACCAGACCGAGAACTGCTCGGGCAAGGACCACTTGATTTCACCAGCGATGTTGTCCCAGGCAATGAAGTTGCCCATTCCGCCATGGCTGTCCGGTGCCGGGTACATCGACAGGGTCGCACCAACATATGGCTGACCTGCGGTATAGCTGACGCGGAACGGTTCGTAGTCCATGCAGACATGGTTGGTCGGGACATAGAACAGCTGTGTTTCCGGCGAGTAGGCTGCCGGCTGCTGGTCCTTGGACCCGAGGGCCGCCGGGCAGATACCGGTCGAATTGACGTCTTCGCCGTTTTGCTCGGTGGAGTACTGTGCGACAACGGCCGGACGGCCGTAGGTGTCGGATTCCGGGTCCATGTCGACGCCGGTTGTCCAGTTCACCGCCGGATCAAACGGTTCTGCCACCAGCAATTCGCCGGTTGCCCGGTCCAGTGTGTAGGCCAAACCGTTGCGGTCGAAATGGGTCAGAAGCTTGCGGCTTTCACCGTCAACATCCTGTTCTGTCAGGATCATTTCGTTGATCCCGTCAAAGTCCCATTCGTCATGCGGCGTCATCTGGTAGAACCACTTGGCCATGCCGTCATCGGGGTCACGTGCCATGATGGTCATCGACCAGCGGTTGTCGCCGGGCCGTTGTGCCGGGTTCCAGGTCGAAGGGTTCGCCGAACCATAGTAGATCAGGTCAAGCTCCGCGTCATAGGAATACCAGCCCCATGTGGTAGCGCCGCCAATTTTCCATTGGTCGCCTTCCCAGGTCTTGATCGAACTGTCCTTGCCGATCGGCTTGCCCAGATGCGTGGTCTTTTCCGGGTCAACCAGCAGTTGGTCGTCAGTGCCGACCGAGTAAGCCCGCCATTCCCGTTCGCCGGTTTCGATGTTGTAGGCCGTCACATGGCCCTGGACGCCGAATTCACCGCCCGAGATGCCCACAATGATCTTGTCCTTGACAGGAAGAACAGTGGCCGTGTTGGTTTCACCCTTGGCCGGATCGCCGTTGACTGCGGACCATTCGACTTCGCCGCTCTCCGCATTCAGGGCTACGACTGTGGTGTCGGCCTGGTGCAGGAAGATCTTGCCTTCTGCATAGGCGACACCGCGGTTCACCGTATCACAGCACATGACCGGAATGACATCCGGGTCTTGCTTGGGTTCGTACTTCCACTTGATCTTGCCTTCGTTGGCCAGATCCAGCGCGTAAACGATGTTTGGAAACGGTGTGTGCACGTACATCATGTCGCCGATCACCAGCGGTGAGCCTTCGTGCCCGCGCAGAACGCCGGTCGAAAAGGTCCACGCGACCTGAAGGTCGCCGACGTTGTCCTTGTTGATCTGATCCAGGGTCGAGTATCGCTGGTTCTTGTAATCGCCGGTTTGGATCGCCCACTGATCTGGATTTGCGATATCGGCCGCTAGCCCGTCATTTGCACTGGCCATCGTGGCCGTGCAGAGCGCTATGGTCGATGTCAAAGCGAATAGCTTCTTCATGTTCAACTCCCTTGTTGATGGTTCTCCGCATGCCATTGCCAGCCGCCATATGGATTTGGCGTTCCCGAAGGGTTGCATGTCATGCGATCAGAGCCCGGTTCAATATTTGGTACACCTCCCACCGGACCAGAAAAATGTGTGTGTCGCTTACCTCCTCTGTTCGTTCACCAGCCGCCATCGGCCGGCCGTTGTCTCAGTTCTCGGCGCAAGGCTTTCCTGATGGGCGACAGCTGTGTGCCTGTCGTCTGCCCACTCAGTTTAAGCCTAGGCCACTTGCCATCCGTTTCAATCGCGCGGCGTGCCAATCGACATGATCACCTGCAAAAGTTGAAACGAAATAGTAACTGTGGTCATATCCCGGCTGCATGCGAATGAGGCCTGGCTGACGCCGTTTGGTCATCACATGCGCGAGCGCTTCTGGCCTAAGAAGATCAAGGAACTGATCGCTGGCACCCTGATCAATCAGGATGTCGCCCTTCCAGCCATGTTCTTCCAGTAGAATAGATGAATCATAACACGACCACGCAGATTCGTCATCGCCCAGGTATTCGCTCAATTGCTTGCGCCCCCAGTCCGATTGGGTCGGATTTGCAATCGGGGCAAACGCCGAGACCGAATCAAAAAGATCGGGGTTGCGCAACGCCATGGTCAATGCGCCGTGCCCGCCCATCGAATGCCCGGTTACTCCGTGGCGATCGACGACAGGGAAATTGCCGGTGATGATCCCGCGCAATTCCGACAGCACATAGTCGTACATCTGGAAATTCGGTCGCCACGGCGCCCGCGTGGCATTCACATAGAACCCCGCGCCCTGGCCCAGATCATAGGCCTGATCGTCCGCGACGCCATTACCACGCGGGGAAGTATCGGGAAACACCAGCGCCAGACCGTGATCTGCCGCGTGTTCCTGAAACCCACCCTTGGTCATGGCATTCTCATGGGTGCAGGTCAGACCCGACAGATACCAGAGGACGGGCACCGGGCCATCCTTTGCCTGTGGCGGCATGTAGACCGCAAAGGTCATCTCTACACCACAGGTGTCGGAGTCATGCGAACAAACGGTCTGCACGCCTCCAAAACACCTGTTTTCAGAAATGACCTTCATGATGTCCTTCTCAGAATTCGACGACGGCGCGGATGGATTTGCCTTCGTGCATGAGGTCGAAGCCCTTGTTGATGTCCTCAAGGCCCATGGTGTGGGTGATCATCGGGTCGATCTCGATCTTGCCGTCCATGTACCAGTCGACGATCCTGGGCACGTCGGTGCGTCCTCGCGCGCCGCCGAACGCGGTGCCGCGCCAGGACCGGCCGGTGACGAGCTGGAACGGCCGGGTCGAAATCTCGGCCCCGGCGGGTGCGACACCGATGATGATGCTCTCGCCCCAGCCCTTGT
>NZ_JASMWN010000027.1:0-57594 GCF_032595355.1 Sedimentitalea todarodis
AAAGTGTCCGCGTGCCACGCGGCGCAGGGGCTGCGGCAGCAGACCACTAAACTCCCAGGCGCGGGCGTACCCCCCCGATACGCCCGCCAACCCCGGTCCCGCCCGATCCCGTCGGGCGGGATCAATTCTGGCGACATCCCGTCTTGCGCCCCGGCCCGCGTCAAAGGCACCAAGCCTGATTTGCAGTTTTCCGGACTCATTTCTGACCGATCCTGTCGCATGCTCTCTGATTGCCGATGCGTCAGGTTTCAGCCTGCCCCGAGTGCCAAACCACTCATCATTTGCCGCATTGCCACAGATCGGGCCTGCCTCCGCTGCGACAGCACGAGGGCCGACTTGCGCCGTCGGCCGGGCGCGGGCACATCCGGATACTCGACAACGACCATGTCATTGCCAATTCTCATTTCATTCAGGTGTAGGCGGCCGGAACCAGCCGTGTCAGGTGCGCCAGGTTCTTCAACCCGATCCTCAGATGCGCCATCGGACGGGCGCGCACCAGTTTCTTGTTCATGTAGGCCTCGAATGTCAGGCGTTGCACGTCAACATCGTGACAGAGCGACACGAACCGTTCACGTCGGTCGTCAGATTTGTAGTAGGCATTCTGCATCGACGCCAGGACACGGAACACCATCTTGTGGTCATGCATAAAGAGCTGCCGGGCAAGTTTCAGATCGCGCACACGACCTGATGCCAGACAGGCGGATGCCGCCGTGGCAGCAACCCGTCCACCGACCATTGCATAATAGATCCCCTCGCCCGAACTTGGCGCGACAACGCCGGCCGCATCACCAGCAAGAACGACGTCGCGACCATTGTCCCAGCAATCCATGGGTTTGAGCGGAATGGGCGCACCTTCGCGGCGGATTGTCTTGCACGCGCTCAGACCATTCGCCGCGCGCAGGTCCGCAGTTGCCTGCTTCAAATCAACCCCGCGCACCATCGACCCCATCCCGACGCTGGCGGTCTGTCCGTGAGGGAACACCCAGCCGTAGAAATCAGGGGAAATCCGGCCATCATAGATCACGTCACAGCGCTTGGGATCGTAGTTACCAATGGCCTCGGGGGCTTCTATGATTTCGTGATAGGCGATGACATAGGGAATGCGATCACCGCCGGGTACTTCGGAGCGCGCCACCTTCGACCGAGCGCCATCGGCGCCAATGATCAGCCTGGTTTGCAGGGCCCGTTCCTCGCCGCTGGCCTTGTCACGGTAGATCACCTGCGTACAGCCGGTATCGCGTTCGATGCGCAGGAACGTGCCCGACCGGCGATCCGCCCCTGCCGCCGTTGCGCGAACACGCAGAAATTCGTCAAAATCCTTGCGATCCACCATACCGACAAAGCCGTTCTCGATCGGAATGTCGACCTTGCGCCCCGTTGGCGAGATCATCCGCGCGGTCGTCACACGCGCCCGCAACTGATCATCGGGGATATCAAAATCGGCAATCAAACGTGGAGGGATTGCGCCTCCGCATGGCTTGATCCGACCTGCGCGGTCAATCATCGCGACTTTTTGACCGGACCGGGCCAGATCTTCGGAAGCTGTGGCACCAGAAGGGCCTCCACCGATAACGACAACATCATACATGATCATTCTCCGGGAACGATGGCCGCATGTCGGCCATGGCTGTGTTCGATAACGCGCAGCGCCATCAGCGCGGCAATGACAAAAAGAACTGCTTCAAACAGGAAAACCGCGCCAAATGCCGCCGAGTCACCATGCGTGAGCAGGCGCATCAGATCGACAGCAGCGGCCCCTGAAAGCCCGCCGAAACCGGCGGCAACGGCCTGGGCCGCGCCCCAAAGTCCCATGCGGGTGCCCTCGCGCCCCGCACGGCCCTGTGCGGCCAGTTTCATCATCGACCCGATCGCGGCGACGGCGAACATGCCGTTGAAGAACCCCAGAGATACGACTGCGGGCATCAAATGCGATGGCTCGGAAAACCCGCCCAACAGGCTGATCAGCGCGAGGCTGCCTGCCGACCCCATACAACCTGCGACCACCCAGCTGCGAAGGCTGCCTTTGCCCAGGCCGGTCGCGGCGATACCCACGGTCAGCATCCCCAGAAAGACACCGCCATTCTGCGCCCCGCTGAGCGAGGTCGACTGGCCCGGCGTGAAGTCGAAAACAAGCCCCGCATAGGGCTCCAGAATCAGCTCCTGCATGAAATATGCAGTCATGGACAAAAACACGAAAATGGTGAAATTCCGCGCCGCAGTCTCTGCCCAGATCTCACGCAATCCTTCGGCAAAGCGGATTTTCTCTGGTCGCTGCCGCTGAACTTCGACTGTCTTTTCGATGCCCCATACGGCCAGAACCGTCAGCAAGACGGCGGCGCCGGTAACGATAAAGACGATGCGGAGCAGCAACGCCGGCGAGTAGGGATCGAGATACACCCCGACCATACCGGCAGTCACGGCAATACCCGCAATCATCATGAGCCAGGTGATTGTCGCCGCAGCAGCGCGGCGGTGCGGCGCGGTGGCACTGGCCAAGAGGGCCAGAAGCGATGTGCCCGACGCCCCGACACCAATGCCGATCAGGGCATAGGCAACGATCGACACCGTCGTCGCGGCCGCAAAGCTTGTCTCGTAAAGCAGCACGCCGATTGTGGCGCCGATAGCGCCAAGGGCAAGCGCCAGCATCCCGCCAATGATCCAACGCGTTCGGTGGCCACCGGTATCCGAAAGAAACCCCCAATTGGGACGGGTCAATTGGATACCGTAGTGCAACGCGATCAACAGACCCGGCAGAACAGCAGGCAATGCCAGTTCCACGACCATCAGCCGGTTCAGTGTCGAGGTGGTCAGAACGACGATGGATCCGAGAGCCATCTGCACCAGGCCCAACCGCGTGATTGCCAGCCAACTGAGTGTCATTAGAACCCTCCTATGCCGCGCAGGGCAAAGGCCGCGATCATCATGCCGCTGACATAAAACGTGACACCGGTCGCGTTGTACCAGGGCGCCCTGCCCTTCGGATCCGACAGCAGCACCCGCATGGCCCAGAATTGCGCGAGCAACAACACCACGATGGCGAACGCGTGCAGAGGACGATCCCAGAACAGCAAAGCCGTGATTACCGCAACTTGAGGCACAGCCATGACCCAGCAGGCCACACGCGCTGCACGTTCCGGGCCGAGTGTGACGGGCAATGAGTTCACGCCCATCTGCTTGTCGCCTTCCAGGGCCTTGAAATCATTCAGCGTCATGATGCCATGTGCACCAAGCGCATAGAATAGCGCCACGATCACCACCGGCAGCGCAGGCGCGCCTGCGGCCATCACTGCGGCCCCGGTAAACCACGGGAGTCCCTCGTAACACAGCCCCACAAGGCCGGGCCCCCAGATACCGGAGCGCTTCAGCCGCACCGGCTCGGCAGAGTAGGCCCATGCAGCCAGCACACCGAAAATGGTCGCGCCAAATCCCCAGGGGCCCAGATAGGACCCCAGAAACAGAGCCAAGCCGGTCATCGCGATAGAGATCCAAAGACCCCACCGACCCGGGATTGCGCCTGACGGGATCGGTCGGTCCGGTTCGTTGATGGCATCGACATGCCGGTCGCACCAGTCATTGGCGGCCTGGCTCATTCCGCAGACGACGGGCCCTGCAAGTACCATGCCGGCCATCAACAACCACGGAGACGACGAAATCGGTACGCCTGACGAAACGACCCCGCACAGGTACGCCCAGATTGGCGGAAACCAGGTGATCGGTTTGATCAACGTCAGAACGGCGCGTGGATTTGGATAGCGTCGTACGATGTGTAAATCTAGATTGACACTCATAGTGTCAACTAAACTATACAATTGGTGTTACGGAAAGTGTTTTTTTCAGATTGTTGCCAATCGTGAACGGTCAATCGGCCTCGGGTTCGCTGCTCAGCAAACCATGCTTGCGCAGTTTTACGTAGAGGCTTTGGCGCGACAGGCCCAGCATTTCAGATGCCGCCACCCGGTTGTTACCGGTCAGCTTGACCGCCGTTTCGATGCACATTTTTTCAACAACGTCAGAGGTCGCCGATACCAATGTCTTGAGCGACGCGGTTCCGACCAGGTCCATGACGTTCCGCATGGCCTCTTCGCTCATGACCGATGACGCCGCTTCGGTTTCGACCACTTCCCGTGGCGTGACGTCGCGAATGATCAGACCGAACCCAAGATCACCACCCCTGCGACGCAGCCTGACTGCGGAGACGTCCACATTCGCGCGGGTGCCGACAGCGCTCTGGATCTGGGTTGCATAGTTGCGCAACCTGCCCTTTTTCATTGCCGTGTCAACAATCAGCTTCAGATCGACTGATCCACGCGCCAGGAACTCGCCAATTGACTTCGCCTTGACATCCCGAATCTGTGCCGCATCCGTCAAAATCAGGAACGCCTCGTTTGCATCGCGGATCAAACCCTTGGAATCCACAAAGACAATCGCGTCGCTCGCTTCGGCAAAGAGCGCCGCAAGCGACTGCGTGACTTCGGGGCTGGCCGGATCCGTTTCGTCAACCAATGCGAGCCGGCACAACAGGTGAAGCTCTCCAGCGGCGCGGAAATACTGCGCAAATGCGGTCAATTGCCGACCGCTGCGACGCGCGACCAGTTCCAGCACTTTCATCTCTTCTGCACTGGCCGCTGCTCGCAGCGACTCCATCAGATCGCTCTTGCTCCGCCCTTCAAATGCCTGGGCAAACGAGCCACCGCTCAGAGTATCCACCTTCGATCCCAGCAACGTCGCCGCAGCACTATTCAGGTCCCGAATTCTGCCGGACTCCGGCTCGACCAGCAGAAGAGGCGTTTCCGATGCCTCGAGCGTGACCCTGAAGAACGTTTCGCTGCTGCGGATTTTCTGCAGATCACGCTCTCGGGCCGTTTGCTCGGCCACCAGGCGTTGCTGGATTTCCGCAATCGGCTGCATGTCCCGCCCGAGCAACAACAGCGAGTCACGACCGTTCACACGATGTAACGTATACCGGATCGGGAATTCCCAGACCGCATTGTCCACATGGTTCAACTGCATCGAACGCGGCACCATATCCGGATCATTAAGTACTGCCTTGCTGCGTTCAGCGTATTTTTCGCGGCTTTCTATGGTGAGGAAGTCGTGAAATTCGCGCCCGACCCAGTGATCCAGACACCCCAAACCCGCGCACTCGGGATTGACCGAGATACCTTCGACACTGCCGCTATGAGTCACCATGATCGCGATGTCCGATGATTGCTCGACCAGCCTGTCGACACTTGTCGTGACCGGCAACTCGCCAGCGCGCAAAGTGTCAAATCTGGAGCTTTGCCTCGTCACATACTTTCCCCATATCGAATGCGCCGCCGCCTAAAGGGCCCCGGCAACGGTTGTCAAATCGGCAACGGTCCTCAGACCACAGCGTTCAATCGCTTCGCGGATCGACGTGACCGCAAAATCCACCCCTGTGCGCTGCTCAACTTTCTTTTTGTCTTCAATTATGCGACCTCCGGCGACAACCGGCGGCAGACATTCGACATTTGCGCGCAAGTAATCGACTAATCCGGCTGCCTTTTCAACTGATTTCCACGTCGACAGCGACATGCCAACCAACGAAAAGCGGTTCTTGGAGATCAGGTCAGCCAATTCCGGCTCTGTCAGACCAATCGCCATCCGGACCCAAAGGCCATGCCGACGCAGCCCTTGTGACGCCACGAACGCCCCTATTGAATGCTGCTCGAACTGGGGGATCACCATGAGGACGGATTCGCCAAGCGGGATACTGCGATCGATGACCTGCCCATTATCGGATGCGTCGTCGAACTCTCGAAACAGCGCCTGCAACCGCGCTGCACCCGTTGTCACATCGACAAAACTGGCTTCGTCGCTGACCCATTTTTCGCCGAGTTGCCTTGATGCCTCGGGGATATAGTACTGAACCAACTCTTCCCTCGTTGCCCCATAGGCAACCAATGATGACAGCACTCTCTGATGGTCGGCCTCTGAGTCGGACATGAGGGCATCGGACAATCGCGCGATCCATTCGGCTTTGCTGCGAGGCAAAGCGTCCGCGCCTTCAGTCACAAGAGACTTGAGAGCGGATTCTACAAGGAAACGTATCGCGGGCCTTTGTGCTGACGGAAAATGACCTCTTTGGCGATTGGTAGCGCCTCTCCTTGCAATGTCCTTCATGTGCCCCTCCCGTGGACGCATCCAAAATGACGCTGCCGATTTGCGGCGATTTGCCCGATCTGGTTGATCCAAGTGTGAGTGGATTGCAACGATATGTCAATTTATACTGACACTTTTCAATTTCGATTTGGAGCAAGCACGGTAGCACTGGCAAAAAATTGGTGAGAAAACTGCTGGATTATCTGCACAAGACCAGCAGTAAAGGGCGGATTCGCTTACAGAGTCTCTTTCGGCAAGATGGATTTACATCTCAGATTTCCCCATGTGTAAATATTTATTGACACATTTGCCACCCAGCACATAGCATCGGGACAAACCACAGGGTCGGCGAGGGGATCATGAAGACATACGCGCCGCATAAATCCAAATACGTGAAACTCTACACGGATGCGCAACGCATGCGCCGGGATGCGACCGCCTGGACAACTGTTCAGGGCATTCTCGCCCCCGCCCAATTTCTTGTCTTCCTCGTTTCCTTAGCGCTGGTACTACGCTTCCTGTTGACGGGGCTAGGCTATGAGGCAGCAACACTGTCCATTCTCGTCAAAACCGGCTTTCTCTACCTCATCATGATTACTGGCGCCATCTGGGAAAAAGTCGTTTTCGATCAATATCTTTTCGCCCCTGCATTCTTTTGGGAAGACGTCTTCAGCTTTGCTGTCATCGCGCTTCACACCGGCTATGTCTGGGCGCTCTTGACGAACGCCCTGCCTCCTGCCGGCCTGATGGTTCTGGCGCTTGTCGCCTATGCGACCTACGTTATCAATGCAGGTCAGTTTCTGCTCAAACTCAGGGCCGCGCGTCTGCAGGCCGGAGAGGCCGCATGACCCGCCACGAAATACCAGAACCAGCGCCCGCTGGCGGTGACCTTCCCATGCCGGAGACCGGTTGCCGGGACACCCCGATTCTCAAACAACGCGGCCAGCACGAGGTATTTTGCGGGCTGACCGGCATCATCTGGCTGCACCGCAAGATGCAGGATGCGTTCTTTTTGGTCGTTGGGTCCCGCACCTGCGCCCATCTGCTGCAATCTGCGGCAGGCGTCATGATTTTCGCCGAACCCCGCTTTGGGACAGCCATTCTGGAAGAAACCGATCTTGCCGGGTTGAAAGATGCCCAGGACGAGCTGGAACGCGTGGTGACAGACCTTTTGGCCCGCCGTTCGGATATCCGTCAGCTTTTCCTCGTCGGCAGTTGCCCCTCCGAGGTGATCAAGCTGGATCTGGGGCGCGCAGCCGAAAAACTGTCGGCCCGGCACGCGCCCAAAGTCAGGGTGCTCAATTACTCGGGTTCAGGCATCGAGACGACATTTACCGAAGGCGAAGACGCCTGCCTGGCTGCCATGGTTCCGGTTTTGCCGAACACCGATCAACGACAACTGATGTTGGTCGGAGCCCTGCCGGACGTGGTGGAAGATCAGGCGCTGGACCTTCTTGCGAAGCTTGGGATCGAGAACGTATCGGTTTTACCCGCGCGGACGCTGGACAGTGGCATTGCCGTTGGCCCGAATACCGTCTTCGCCTTGACCCAACCGTTTCTGGGGGGCACCCATGCCGCCCTGGAACGGCGCGGGGCGCGTCACATTCCCGCGCCATTTCCGTTCGGCGAAGAAGGCACCACTGCGTGGCTTTGGGCCGTTGCACGGGAATTCGGCGTTGAGCAGGCGTGTTTCGACGCCGTGACCGATGCGCCCCGCGCCCGCGCCAGACATGCCGTGGCCAAGGCGGCGAGCACGCTGAGCGGAAAATCGATCTTTTTCTTCCCAGACAGCCAATTGGAAATTCCACTGGCCCGGTTCCTGACACGCGAATGCGGCATGCACGCGATCGAGGTTTCCGCTCCCTTTATCCACAAGGGCATCGTTGGCCCGGATCTGGACCTGCTGGCCGAGGGCCCGACCATCGCCGAAGGACAGGACGTCGATTTGCAGCTGGAGCGTTGCCGCGCGTCACGCCCCGACCTGACGGTTTGCGGGCTCGGACTGGCCAACCCGCTTGAGGCAGAAGGTCTGGCCACCAAATGGGCGATCGAGTTGGTTTTCTCGCCGGTACATTTCTACGAACAGGCGGGCGATCTGGCGGGGCTTTTCTCGCGTCCGCTACGCCGGCGCGACATGCTCAAGCTGGAGGCGGCTGAATGAAGCTCAGCGTCTGGACATATGAGGGTCCGCCACATGTTGGCGCCCTGCGCGTGGCCACCGCGATGAAGGGCTTGCACTACGTTCTGCACGCGCCACAGGGCGACACCTATGCCGATCTTCTCTTCACGATGATCGAACGTCGCGATCATCGCCCGCCGGTCACCTACACCACCTTCCAGGCGCGTGATTTGGGGGCGGATACCGCCAATCTCTTCAAGACCGCCTGCCAGAACGCCTATGACCGGTTCCAGCCACAAGCCATGATCGTGGGCGCGTCCTGCACGGCCGAACTGATCCAGGATGACCCTGGCGGAATGGCCGAAACCATGGGTCTGCCCATCCCCGTAATCCCTCTGGACCTGCCCAGCTATCAGCGCAAAGAGAATTTCGGCGCGGACGAGACGTTCTTTCAGATTGTCCGCCATCTGGCGAGGCCAACCGAAAAGACGGCCCATATCAGTTGCAACCTGATTGGCCCCACGGCCCTGGGATTTCGTCACCGCGATGACATCACCGAGGTGACGGCCCTGCTCGAAGACATGGGAATATCAGTCAACGTGGTGGCACCTTACGGGGCCACGCCACTGGATATCACCAGACTGGGGGCGGCGCATTTCAACGCCCTGATGTATCCTGAAACCGGTGAAAGCGCATGCCGCTGGATGGAGCGCGAACTGGATCAGCCCTTCACCAAGGTCGTCCCTATCGGCGTCGGTGCAACCCGCGATTTCGTCACCGAAGTGGCCGCGATTTCCGGGATCAAGCCGCAGATGGACACCTCGCGCCTGCGCCTGCCCTGGTACGCAACCAGTGTCGATTCCACCTACCTGACCGGCAAGCGCGTGTTTCTTTTCGGGGACGGCACCCATGTGGCCGCCGCGGCCCGCATCGCCCGCGATGAAATGGGCTTCGAAGTGGTCGGCCTCGGCTGCTACAACCGCGAAATGGCGCGCCCCATCCGTGCTCTGGCCCGCGACTACGGCGTCGAGGCTCTGATCACGGACGACTATCTGGAGGTCGAGCGCGCCATCGAGGATCTGGCCCCCGAAATGATCCTTGGCACCCAGATGGAACGTCACATCGGCAAGCGGCTTGGAATTCCCTGCGCGGTCATCTCGGCCCCTGTCCACGTTCAGGACTTCCCGGCCCGCTACGCCCCGCAAATGGGTGTCGAAGGTGCCAACGTGATCTTTGACACATGGGTGCATCCGCTGGTCATGGGGCTGGAAGAACATCTTCTGCACATGTTCCGCGACGACTTTGAATTCCACGATGACGCCGGACCCAGCCATCATGGCGGACATGCGCCAAATCCGATTGGCGACGCAAGATCCGAAGGTCCCGCATCTGCACGCCCCTCTGCCGAGGTGATCTGGCTGGCCGATGCGGAAAAGGAACTGAAGAAGATCCCCTTTTTCGTGCGCGGCAAGGCCCGCCGCAACACCGAACTCTTTGCAGCCGACCAGGGCGTTCAGGAAATCAGCATCAGCACGCTATACGAGGCAAAAGCCCATTATGCGCGATGAGATCATCATAAACCGGGCGCCACGCCCCTATAACGTCGTCATCCTGACACTGGATTCGCATGCGGCTGGTCCCTGCGCCCGCGCCAAGGACAACCTTGCAGAAGATTTCCCCGGCCTGAACCTCAGCGTGCACGCCGCCGCGGAGTGGGGGGAATGCCCCGACGCGCTGGCATCCGCGAAAGAGGCCGTGGCCACCGGCGACATCATCATCATCAACCTGATCTTCCTGGAAGAGCATATCAACGCAATCCTGCCAGACCTGATGGCGCGGCGGGAACATTGCGATGCGATGATCGGCATCATCGCCGACTCCGTGATCGTGAAACTGACGCGCATGGGCACGCTTGACATGTCCGCCCCGGAATCCGGTGTGCGCAAATTGCTGAAAAAGTTGCGCGGTGCCGGCAAGCCGTCGGTCGAAAGCGGGGCACGCAAGATGCGCATGCTGCGGCGCCTGCCACGCATTCTGCGGCTGATTCCGGGCAAGGCACAGGATCTGCGCGCGTGGTTCCTGTCAATGCAGTACTGGCTGGGGGCGTCAGACGACAACATTGAAGCGATGGTGCGCTTTCTGATATCCCGCTATTGTGGGATCGAAACGTGGCGCGGGATCAAGGCGGCCGAACCACTGGCCTACCCCGATACGGGCCTCTACCATCCCGATCTGCCAGGCCGCATCACCACCGATATCAACGATCTTCCTGCCCCGGCGAAGCCTTTGGCGACCGTTGGACTGTTGATGATGCGCAGCTATGTCCTGTCGGGCGATACAGACCATTACGATGCGGTCATTCGTTCTCTCGAGGCGGTTGGCTTGCGGGTTCTGCCTGCCTTCGCGGGCGGGCTTGATGGACGTCCGGCCATCGAGACCTTCTTCCAGGTTGATGGCACGACCCGCATCGACGCACTTTTGTCGTTGACCGGTTTTTCCCTCGTTGGAGGCCCGGCCTATAACGACAACGACGCGGCGGTCAAAGTTCTGAAATCGCTCGATACACCCTACATTGCCGCACATCCGCTGGAGTTCCAGACTCTGGGACAGTGGGCCGCGTCACCTCAGGGATTGGGCCCGATAGAGACGACTATGCTGGTGGCCCTGCCCGAGCTGGACGGAGCAACAAATCCGACCGTGTTTGCAGGTCGGCACGGGGCTGATGGTTGTTCCGGATGCACCCACGCCTGTCAGGCGCACTCCACGGTCAAGGCGATGGCCCCCTGCCCTGAACGCATCGAACATCTGAGCCAGCGGGTCAAAAATCTGGCGCTTCTGCACCGGTCCGACGTGGCCCGGCGCCGCGTTGGCATTGTCCTCTTCGGCTTCCCGCCCAATGCCGGTGCGGCCGGAACGGCGGCCTATCTGGATGTGTTCCGCTCGTTGCACAATACGCTGCATGCGATGGCGGCACGCGGCTATGACCTGACCCCGCCCGCCACTGTCGAGGAAACCCGTGCCCTCCTGCTGGAAGGCAGCGCGCAGCAATATGGGCAAGAGGCGAATGTCGCCGCCCATATCGGGGCCGATGCGATTGTCACCAACACCCCCTGGCTGGACGAGATCGAGGCGCAATGGGGCCCGGCCCCGGGCAAGGTACAATCCGACGGGCGCGGTGTCTTTGTGCTGGGCGCGCAATTCGGCAATGTTTTTGTTGGCCTGCAGCCGGCCTTCGGTTACGAGGGCGACCCGATGCGCCTTTTGTTTGAACGTGGTTTCGCACCAACGCATGCGTTCGCGCAGTTTTATCTGTGGCTCAAGAACAGTTTCCAGGCAGACGTGCTTTTGCATTTCGGCATGCACGGCGCGCTGGAATTCATGCCCGGAAAACAGGCCGGCCCGGGCGGGGCGGACTGGCCCGACCGGCTGATCGGCGACATGCCCAATGTTTATCTTTACGCCTCCAACAACCCGTCCGAGGCAACCTTGGCGAAACGGCGCGCGGGGGCTGTGACCGTAACGCATCTTACTCCGCCGCTGGCCAGCGCAGGTCTCTACAAGGGTCTGGCGGAACTCAAGGACAGCTTGACCCGCTGGCGCAAGACCGCCCCGACCGCGCCCGAGCGGCCGGAGATTGAGGTGCTGATCGCCGAACAGGCAGCTGCCGTCGACATGGATGGCAGTGTCCCGCATACACTCTGGCTGAAGTTGCTCGAGACCGAGGACGCGCTGATCCCCGAGGGCCTGCATGTGCTGGGTGAACCCATGAGCGCCGAGGCACGGGCCGACTACGTCGCGCTACTGGCTGATACGGATGACGAGACCCGCAGCCGCGTCGACACATTGTTAAAACATGACAGTGAGATTCCTGCCCTGCTGAACGCCCTTGACGGCCGCTACATCCCGCCCGTGCATGGCGGGGATCTGATGCGATCGCCGGACATCCTGCCAACGGGCCGCAATATCCACGCGTTCGATCCGTTCCGTATGCCCACCGAATTTGCCTGCCGCGATGGGGCAAAGCAGGCGCAATTGCTGCTCGAGACCCATAACGCACTGCCGCGCACCGTGGCCCTGGTCTTGTGGGGGTCGGACAATATCAAATCCGACGGCGCGCCGATTGCACAAGCACTGGCCCTGATCGGCGCGAAACCTCGCTTTGACAATTTCGGAAGACTGTGCGGCGCGGACCTGATCCCGCTGGAAGACCTGGGGCGCCCACGCATCGATGTGATCATGACCCTGTCGGGCATCTTCCGCGATCTGCTGCCGCTTCAGACAAAACTGATGGCAGAAGCCGCGTTGAAAGCCGCCACAGCAGACGAACCGCTGGACCGGAACTTTATCCGCGCCCACGCGCTGGCCTATGCCGAGCAGATCGGTTGCGACATCGAAACCGCAGCCTTGCGGGTCTTCTCGAACGCTGAAGGCGCGTATGGGTCGAATGTGAACATGCTGGTCGATGGATCCGCCTTTGGCGACGAAGATGAGCTGGCCGATGCCTACGAAGCCCGCAAAAGCTTTGCCTACGGCGTCAACGGCAAGGCCAAACAGAATGCGAAACTGCTTCAAAAGGTTCTGTCCGACGTTGATCTGGCCTATCAGAACCTTGAATCGACAGAATTGGGCGTCACGTCGGTCGATCACTATTTCGATACGCTGGGCGGCATTTCCCGCGCTGTGCGCAGGGCGCGCGGCGGACAAGAGGCCGCAATCTACATCAGCGACACAACGCGCGGCAATGGCAAGGTGCGCACGCTCGCCGAGCAGGTCGCACTTGAGACGCGCTCGCGTTCACTGAACCCCAGGTTTCACGAGGCCCTGCTAAAGCACGGTGCCGAAGGTGTGCGCCAGATTGAAAGCCATATCACCAATACCGTGGGATGGTCGGCCACCACCGGACAAGTCGAGCCGTGGATTTATCAGCGCATCTCGGAAACCTTTGTGCTGGACGACGACATGCGTCAGCGCCTTACCGATCTGAACCCGGTCGCCTCTTCGCGTATGGCCAACCGCCTGCTTGAAGCCCACGACCGCGACTATTGGCAGCCGGATGCTGCAACGTTGGACGCGCTGCGCAACGCCGCCGATGCAATGGAAGATCGCCTAGAGGGGATCGCCGCAGAATGACATCGCGCCCGACATTCACAAATTTTCAGAAAGGGTCAACAAAATGAGCCCCCGCGACGAAATTCCGCTTCTCAACGGCCAGGACGGCGACGGCTCTGTACAGGTGCATCAGGATCCCGAAGCCAAGATCGAAGGCGCCAAGGTCTTTTCCGTCTACGGCAAGGGCGGCATCGGCAAATCGACGACCAGTTCGAACCTGTCGGCCGCGTTCGCTGCCATGGGCAAGCGCGTTCTGCAGATCGGCTGTGATCCCAAGCATGACAGCACATTCACCCTGACCGGTCGCTTGCAGCCCACCGTGATCGACATCCTCAAGGAAGTCGATTTCCACCCCGAAGAACTGCGCCCCGAAGATTTCGTAGCCGTGGGCTGGGGCGGTGTGAAATGCGTCGAGGCCGGAGGGCCGCCTGCGGGCACCGGCTGTGGCGGTTATGTTGTCGGCCAAACCGTGAAGCTGCTGAAACAGCACCACATGCTGGAAGACACCGATGTGGTGATCTTTGACGTGTTGGGCGACGTGGTCTGCGGCGGGTTTGCGGCCCCCCTGCAACATGCGGACCGGGCGTTGATCATCACGGCCAACGATTTCGACAGCATCTATGCAATGAACCGCATTATCGCCGCCGTTCAGGCGAAATCGGTCAATTACAAAGTGCGCCTTGCGGGCTGTGTCGCCAACCGGTCGAAAGACACCAACGAGGTTGACCGATATTGCGAGAAAGTCGGTTTCAACCGCATCGCTCATATGCCCGACATTGACGCCATCCGCCGGTCACGCCTGAAGAAAAAGACGTTGTTCGAGATGGATGACGAAGAAGACATCGTGCAATGCCGCGCCGAGTATGTGCGCCTGGCCGAGACGCTCTGGAACGGAACCGATCCGCTGGCCCCGGCCGCTATGGAGGACCGCGACATTTTCGAACTTCTGGGATTTGACTGATGTCTTACGACCGCACGCTCACACGTGTCGAAACCTATTTCGACAAGACGGCCACCCGCACCTGGGAACGGCTGACAAGTGATGCGCCGGTCTCAAGAATACGCGAAACCGTCCGGCGTGGCCGCGATGACATGCGCGCGTTGTTGCTGTCGCGTCTGCCCGAGAATCTGGGCGGTGCCCGCATCCTGGATGCCGGCTGTGGGACCGGTCAGATGACGGCCGAACTGGCGGCACGTGGTGGCGACGTCATGGCGGTCGATATATCGCCGTCGCTGGTCGATATCGCGCGCAAACGCCTGCCGATCGATCTGCACGGCCGCGTCACGTTCCACGCAGGCGACATGCTGGCTCCAACACTGGGCACGTTCGACTACGTGATCGCGATGGACAGCCTGATCTACTACGGCGGCACCGACATTGCGCAGGCCCTTGGCACGTTGGGCAAACGAACCGGCAGCCATGTCAACTTTACCGTGGCGCCCCGGACCCCGCTCTTGATGATGATGTGGCGCGCCGGCCAGCTTTTCCCACGCTCGGACAGATCACCCACGATGGTACCACATGCGCCGGATACGCTGAACCACGCGCTAAACGAAACCAGTACATCGGGGTCGTTGACCGCGCTGAAACGCATTACATCCGGTTTCTACATCAGTCAGGCGATGGAGTTCACACCATGATCCGTCGCCCCCCCGCCGCCCTCTTGCAGCTTTCGGCAAAGTATCTGCCCTTCGCGGATGCGGCCAGCGAAGGGTTGCCGATGGGGCAATTGCTCCGCCTCTCGCTGTTCCAGGTCTCGGTTGGCATGGCCACGGTGATGCTGCTGGGAACGCTGAACCGGGTAATGATCGTCGAGCTTTCGGTGCCCGCCACGATCGTGGCCTTCATGATCGCGCTGCCAGTCCTGATCGCACCCTTCCGGACGCTGCTGGGGTTCCGGTCCGACACCCACCGCAGCGCCATCGGCTGGAAACGGATCCCCTATCTCTGGTTCGGATCGCTCTGGCAGATGGGCGGACTTGCCGTCATGCCCTTCGCTTTGCTGGTCCTGTCCGGCGAACAAAGCGTCGGCCCGGACTGGGCCGGAGAAGTGCTGGCGGCTTTGGCGTTCCTGATGACCGGTCTTGGCCTGCACATGACCCAGACCGCCGGGCTGGCCCTCGCAACTGATCGCGCCGACCCCGAGGCCCGGCCTCGTGTCGTGGCCCTTCTTTACGTGATGTTCCTTCTGGGCATGGGCGTGTCCGCCGTGATCATCGGCTGGCTCCTGCGGGATTTCGACAGTCTGACGCTGGTACGCGTGGTGCAGGGCGCTGCATCCGTCGGCATCATCCTCAACCTCATCGCCCTCTGGAAGCAGGAACAGGTCCGCCCTATGACGCGCGAAGAGCGCGCCGCCCCCCGCCCCCGCTTTCGCGACGCATGGGACGATCTCATCGATGGCGGACAGGCCGGACGCCTGCTGGCGGTGGTGTTCTTTGGCACGATGGCGCTGAATATGCAGGACATTCTGCTGGAACCCTATGGCGGCGAAATTCTCGGACTTTCCGTTTCGGCAACCACGCTGCTGACCGCCGTTTGGGCCGCTGGCGCGCTCGCAGGCTTTGCGCTGGCCGGACGGATGCTGGCGCGGGGCAGTGATACCTATCGTATCGCCGGTATGGGGCTGGTTGTCGGCGTTTTCGCTTTCTCTGCCGTGATCTTTGCGGCCCCGATGAATTCGGCCACGATCTTCTTCGCGGGCGCAGCCCTCATCGGCTTTGGTGGCGGCCTCTTTGCCGTCTCCACCCTGATCGCCGCAATGAACATGAAGGCCAGCGGTATTGCCGGTCACGGCCTTGCGCTCGGTGCCTGGGGGGCTGCACAGGCCACGGCGGCAGGGCTGGCAATCGCCCTTGGTGGTGGCCTGCGCGACTGGATCAATGCCATGGCGACCTCAGGCGCATGGGGCGAAGCGCTGAACACACCCGCCACCGGATATTCGTTCGTCTACCACATCGAGATCGGGCTGCTTTTTGTCACCCTGGCCCTTCTTGGACCGCTGGTGCGCAACGCGCGCCGCCCGCTTCAATCGCAACAAGACAAATCGGCCCCGGTCGGCCTGGCCGATTTTCCGACATGATACGCCGTTCGCTGAAAGGATAATCAGATGACTGAACCATTCTTTGGAAATTTTGACCTTGCCAGTCTGACACTCTGGCTGTTCTGGATATTCTTCGCCTTGCTGATCTTCTACATCCAGCGGGAAAACATGCGCGAGGGCTATCCGCTGGAAGATGACGACGGAAAACCGTCAGCCAATCAGGGGTTGTTCCCAGTTCCCGACGACAAGACCTTCAAACTGCCGCATGGTCGCGGCGACCTGACCGTGCCGTCGGGGCAGACGCCGGAACGCGCCGATCTGCCGCTTGAAAAGACCGCCGCTGGCAACGGGTTTCCCTTCGCTCCCACGGGTGATCCGATGGTTGACGGTGTTGGCCCCGCCTCCTGGGCACCGCGCCGCGACATTCCCGAACTGGATGGTGCGGGTCATCCCAAGATCGTGCCGATGGCGTCTAAGGAACAGTTTCATGTGGCCGCCGGGCGCGATCCGCGGGGTCTACCGGTCGAGGCCGGGGATGGTGCGGTCGTGGGCAAGATCGTCGACATGTGGCTGGATGAGCCGGAGCAGATGGTGCGCTACCTCGAGCTTGAACTGGACCCCGAATTCGGCACCGGTAAGCGCCTGCTGCCTCTGACCATGGCCCGCATCAAATCCGACCGCGTCAAAGTCCGTTCGATCTTTGGCAAGCATTTTGCCGGCGTGCCACTTCATGCCGCTGCGCATCAGGTCACGCTGCTCGAAGAAGACAAGATCTGCGGCTACTACGCGGGCGGCACGCTTTATGCCAGCGCAGCCCGGCAAGAACCGCAACTGGGTTGATGAGGGGGACGCAGCTATGAACCATGATGATTTCGCCGTTGAGCCCGTCGAAGGCCTGCCCGAACGCCCACCCGAAGGCGAGCATATCCTTTGGCAGGGACGCCCCAATTGGTGGGCGCTGACCTGTGATGCCCTGAACCTCTTTTGGGTCGCCGGATACTTTGTGCTGCTTGCCGTCTGGCGTTTTGCCACGCTGGTGGATCAGGTTGGTTTTGCCAGTGCTTTTGCCGCCTCATGGCCCTTTCTGATCATGGGTCTCATCGTTTGCGCCATGCTGTCGATCGTCGGGTACGCACAGGCCCGCGCCACGGTTTATACGATCACCAATCGCCGCATCGCCATGCGCACGGGCGCGGCGCTGACTGTCACGCTGAACCTGCCCTTCACACAGATCGGCGACGCAACTCTGAAAACGCACAGGAATGGCACTGGTACGATCGCTCTGGATCTGTTGGGCACGACACGCTTGTCTTATCTGGTCTGCTGGCCACATGCCCGTCCGTGGGTTCTGCGCCGTACGCAGCCGGCGTTGCGCTGTATTCCGGATGCCGAGCAGGTTGCACGCCTCTTTTCCGAAGCCGCCGAAGCCCGGGTCAACACCCCTCAGATTCAGCGCCGCACGCCGCATATGGCCGTTGCGGCCGAATAAAAGGAAATCGACATGGTTCAGATCGACACTCACGCCCCGCCGCACGTCTCTGAAAGGGACATGATCCCGCGCAACCTGCTGCGCGCGATGCTGGCGCTGGTGTTGATCTGTTTCACCATCGTCACCGTCGCCCGGATCACCGGCTATCCGCTGATCGCCACACCGCCCGAGGGCAAGATCGTCGCCAGCCGGGTTGTCCTGCTGACCGTTGACACCAGCGGCGCGGCAACGGTCCATGATGCCGACGGCACCCTGATCGCGGATCTCAGCCCTGAAGAGGGCGGCTTTATCTCCGGTGTCGGGCGTGTCATCGAACGCGAACGGTTGAAAAACCGCCTGCCGCTTGAAGGCCCGGTCACGCTGATCTGGCAGGATACGGGACGCATTTCAATTCAAGACCCCAGCACAGGCTGGAGTGCCGACTTAATGGGATTCGGCACAGGGAACGCCATGGCCTTTGCACGGCTTTTGGCACAATGAAGAGAGGAGGCCAATAATGGGATGGCTTACCAAGGATATCGAACACGCGCCGTGTACTGTGGAAATCAGTCACAAGTTCGAAAGTCTGCACGCACATGTCCGCTTCAACGATGGAACGGTCATTCACCCCGGCGATGAGGTCAAGGTCAACGGCCCCGAGATCATGGCACCTTTCGGTGAGGTCGTCTCGGAAGACCGCGATGCCACGATTTTCCGCGCTTCGAAGCTGGAACAGCTCTGGACCCGCCTGACAGGTGATTTCGAGGTGATGGAGCTTTGCGAGTTCTCGTTCTCCGAGGAGGTCACGCTATGAATGCTCATGCTGGAAAACACACCGCCGACGCCACCACCGTCGAAGAAGGCCTTGCCATCGCCGAGGCGCAGGACAAGGAATACAACGACGAGATGGCCACCGAAACGGCCATGGCGAACACGCTGCTGACCCCCCGCTTTTACACGACCGATTTTGACGAGTTGGACAGCATCGACGTCACCCCGGTGCGCGAGGAATGGGACAAGCTGATCGCCCGCATGGTCAGCGACCCGAACAAGGGCCACTTCAAGAAAAACGAAGACTGGGACCACGTCGATTGGGACGGGATGGAGCCGCAACTCAAGAAGGAATTCATCGACTTCCTGATTTCGTCCTGCACCGCCGAATTCTCAGGCTGCGTTCTCTACAAGGAGATGAAGCGTCGCGGCAACAACAAGGACATCACGCAACTGTTCCAGCTGATGGCGCGCGACGAGGCCCGCCACGCCGGGTTCATCAACGACGCCCTGCGCGAAGCCGGGCTGCGGGTCAATCTGGGCTTTCTGACGCAGAAGAAGAAATACACCTACTTCCGGCCAAAGTTCATCTATTACGCCACCTATCTCAGCGAAAAGATCGGCTATGCCCGCTATATCACGATCTTCCGCCATCTCGAGGAGCACCCCGAACATCGCTTTCATCCGATCTTCAAGTGGTTCGAAGAATGGTGTAATGACGAGTTCAGCCACGGCGAGGCCTTTGCCCTGCTGATGAAGACCGACCCCAAGCTGACGCAAGGCAAGAATGTCTGGTGGATCAAGTTCTTCCTAACGGCGGTCTATGGCACCATGTATGTGCGCGACCATCAGCGCCCCGCCTTTCACAAGGCACTTGGCGTCGATCCCGACTGGTACGCGCATGAGGTGTTCACCAAGACCTCGGAAATGACCAAGCAGATCTACCCGATCACGCTGGATATCGAAAATCCGCGCTGGCAGCGAGGTCTTGAGCGCCTGCAAAAGGCCAACGCCGATCTGGCTGCGGCGAAAGAGACAGGCGGTCCCGTCGGGCTGGTCCGGCGCGCGTCGGCCAGCACCCGTGCCGCAGCAGCCTTTGTCGGACTTTTCCTGATACCCGCCAAAAGGCACAACGTACCCACATCAACCCGGTTGGAGCCCGCGTACTGATGACATCGCCCTGGATAGCCGCGCTTTTCGCGCTTTTTGCCTGGTGGTTTTCCACCGGGGCTATCCTGTGGGCGGTCCGCCATGCGGATCGACGTGGACCGCAGGCGCGCCTGATCTGCACGCTGGCGGGCCTGCCGGTTCTGGGGATCGGGTTCTGGGGGTTTGCGGCGACGCTGCACGATCCCGGCCTGCAGGCCGCGTACCTGTCGTTTCTCGCGGCTCTGGCCATCTGGGGATGGATTGAATTGGCCTTCCTGACCGGTGCAATCACCGGCCCCAACGCATATGATTGTCCCGACGATACCCCCGAATGGGAGCGTTTCATTCGCGCATGGGGCACCATCGCCTATCACGAGATGTTGCTGGTATCGGTACTGGTTCTGATCTGGCTCTTTGGCAACGGCGCGATCAATGCCTTCGGTCTCTGGACATATACGATCCTCTATTTCGCGCGCATTTCGGCCAAGCTGAACCTGTTCTACGGCGTGCCAAGGATCAATACCGAGTTCATTCCCGATGCGCTGCGCCACCTGCCCAGTCATTTTCGAATTTCGCGCGTCAACTGGGTCTTTCCGGTTTCGATCACCGCGCTCAGCTTTGCAACCGCGTGCTGGCTGTTACGGCTTTATGCGGCGCAAACTGCCGGAGAGACCGCAGGCTTTGCCCTGCTCACCGCCATCACCGCGCTGGCGCTCCTGGAACACTGGCTGATGGTGCTGCCATTGCCCGACGCGAAACTCTGGCGCTGGATGCTGCCCGCGCCCAAGCAAACCCGCAAGACAACACAATCGGAGGTAGGACATCATGGATTTTGATAAGATGTTCAATGCGCAGCTGGATGCGCTGAAAGACGAAGGAAACTATCGGATTTTCGCCGAGCTTGAGCGGCGATGCGGAGATTTCCCCAAGGCCAAGAGCCATGATGATGACGCCCCGGACGAAGTGACCGTCTGGTGTTCGAACGATTACCTGGGCATGGGCCAGAACCCGGTTGTCCGTGAACGGATGAAGGACGTCATCGACAGTTGCGGCACCGGCGCCGGCGGCACGCGCAACATCTCGGGCACGAACCATCACCATGTAGAGCTCGAAGCCGAACTTGCCGATCTGCACGGCAAGGAGGATGCGCTGCTGTTTACCTCGGGCTACGTCTCGAACTGGGCCGCGCTCTCGACGCTGGGCAGCAAACTGCCCGATGCGGTGATCCTGTCGGACTCGCTGAACCATGCGTCGATGATCGAAGGCATCCGCCATTCGCGCGCCCGCAAGGTGCTCTGGAACCATAACGACCCCGAAGATCTGGATCGCAAGCTGGCCGCCCTGCCCGCCAATACGCCCAAGATCGTCGCCTTTGAATCGGTCTATTCGATGGATGGCGACATTTGCCCGATGAAAGAGATTGTCGAGGTCGCCGAGAAACACGGCGCGATGACATATCTCGACGAAGTACATGCCGTTGGCCTCTACGGCGAACGCGGCGGCGGCATCAGTGAACGCGAAGGGCTTGCAGATCGCATCACCCTGATCGAGGGCACACTTGGCAAGGCCTATGGCTGCATGGGCGGCTATGTCTCGGGCTCAGCCGCGCTCTGCGACTTCATCCGCTCTTTTGCGTCGGGTTTCATCTTTACCACGGCCCTGCCCCCGGCCGTGGCGGCGGCGGCAAAAACCTCGATCGCGCATCTCAAGCGGTCGCAGATCGAACGCATGCAGCAACGTCGTCAGGTGGCACGTCTGCGAGACAGGCTTGACAGGTATGGCATTCCGCACATGGACAATCCCAGCCATATCATCCCCGTCCTGATCAAGGATCCGGTCAAATGCCGCATGCTGGCGGACATTCTCATGCGCGACTATGGGATCTACGTGCAGCCGATCAATTACCCGACCGTCCCCAAAGGCACGGAACGGCTGCGGTTCACGCCCGGACCCTTGCACTCGGACGCGGATATCGACCATTTGGTCGAAGCCCTGAACGTGCTCTGGAAACAATGCGCGATCGCGCACGCGGTGGCCTGACGGAACCTTTCAAACCCTGTGCCGTTGAATATGTATGCGATGCGCTGAGTCTTTCGAGTAAAAACAGGGAGTAAACAATGAAATCGACCATCCTGACGGCGTTTGCCGTCACAGCTTTTGCGCTGCCAGCCTTTGCAGACGGCCACGCGAGCGGTGATGCCGAAGCGGGCGAAAAAGAGTTCAAGAAATGCAAGGCCTGCCACATGATTCAGCGTGCCGATGGCACGGATATCGTGAAAGGTGGCAAGGTAGGGCCGAACCTCTTCGGCGTTTACACACGTCCTGCGGGATCTGTTGATGGCTTCAAATACTCAATATCCATGACCGCTGCCGGTGAGGCCGGGCTGGAATGGAACGAAGAGGACTTTGTGACCTATGTCGCTGATCCGACGGCCTTCCTGAAAGGCTATCTCGATGACGACAAAGCCAAGGGAAAAATGGCGTTCAAACTGAAGGATGCGGAGCAGGCCAAGAATGTCTGGGCTTATCTGGTATCCGTGGGGCCAGCCCCCGAGTAATCATTTCTGGACGAAACATGATAACGGCCGCTGCGGAGATGGACCGCGCGGCCGTTTTGCATTGCGGCGACGGCGTCAGCGCGCCAACGTCAATGACACAACCTTGCTGGAGACCCCCATTGCAGCGCGTACCGTTGCGGCAATGTCCGCTGCGGCCATGCCTGCGTCGGCATACATCTCTGCCGGGCTGGCCTGGTCGATGAAACGATCCGGCAGGTGGATGTTACGGATCACGAGGCCCTTGTCGAACGCGCCCTGCCGCGCCAGCGCATGCAGCACGATGGAGCCGAACCCTCCCTCGGCCCCCTGCTCGACCGTGATAAGGGCCCGGTGGTTGCGGGCCAGTTGCATGACAAGATCAACATCGAGGGGTTTTGCAAAACGCGCATCCGCCAGTGTCACGCCCAGGCCGTCCTCGGCCAGCAGTTCCGCGGCAACACGACATTCCGACAGATGCGCCCCGAATGACAGGATCGCCACGTCGTCGCCCTCTTGCACGAGCCGCCCCTTGCCGATCTCCAGCACCTCGCCGCGCACGGGCAGATCGACACCGACTCCCGCACCGCGCGGATAGCGAAAGGCGATCGGCCCCTCGTCATACGCGGCCGCCGTGGACACCATATGCACCAGCTCGGCCTCATCCGATGCCGCCATCACGGTAAAGCCCGGCAGGTTGCCCAGGTACCCGATATCGAACGCGCCCGCATGGGTGGCCCCATCGGCCCCGACCAGACCCGCGCGGTCAATGGCAAACCGCACCGGCAGGCGTTGCAGGGCCACGTCATGGACGACCTGATCAAATCCACGTTGCAGGAAGGTCGAATAGATCGTGCAGAATGGCTTCAGCCCGCTGGCCGCCATCCCCGCGCAGAATGTCACGCCGTGCTGTTCGGCAATGCCGACGTCAAAGACCCGCGCCGGAAACCGCTCGGCCATGATGTTCACGCCGGTGCCCGAAGGCATCGCGGCGGTGACGGCCACGATATCCGGATCATGCGCGGCCTCTTCGGTCAGCGCCTTGCCATAGACCGAGGTATAGGACGGCGCGCCGGCACCTTTCTTGGCCATGGCACCGGTTTCGACGTTGAATTTCGAGACGCCGTGATACTTGTCCTCACTGGTCTCGGCCGGAGCATAGCCCTTGCCCTTGACCGTGCAGCAATGGATCAGAACCGGCCCCGTGGCCCGTACCCGGGCGGCGCGCAGCACCGGCAGCAACTGTTCCATGTCGTGCCCGTTGATCGGGCCCACATATTCGAATCCCAATTCCTCGAACAGCGTGCCCGATGCCGACAGCCCCGAGGCAAGTTGCCGGGCGCGTTTCGCGCCCGCGCGGATCGAGGCTGGCAGAGCGGCTTCAAACCCTTCGGCCAGCGATTTCATCTTCGCCAGTGGCTCGTTGGCATATAGTCCTGAAAGGTAGCTCGACATGGCGCCGACCGGCGGGGCAATGCTCATCTCGTTGTCATTCAGGATGACGAACAACCGGCGCCCCTCGGCACCGGCATTGTTCAACGCCTCATAGGCCATGCCCGCGCTGATCGACCCATCGCCGATGACAGCAATGGCATCGCCGGTCGCCTGCCCCATGTCGCGCCCCACGGTGAAACCCAGGGCGGCACTGATCGAGGTCGAACTGTGGGCCGCACCGAAGGGATCGAACCGGGATTCCGACCGCTTGGTGAACCCGCTCAGCCCGCCCTTCTGGCGCAGGGTCCGGATCCGGTCGCGCCGGCCCGTCAGTATCTTGTGAGGATAGCATTGGTGGCCCACATCCCAGATCAGCTTATCCATCGGCGTGTTGAAAACGGCATGGATCGCGACGCTCAGTTCCACCACACCCAGGCCCGAGCCCAGATGGCCACCGGTTTCGGATACCGCGTCGATCACCTCGGCCCGCAGCTCATCCGCCAGACTGCCAAGTTCGCTATCCGACAGCTCTCGCAGATCGGCGGGGCCGGCCACGCGGTCCAGTAAAGGTGTTGTTGATCGTTGATGTGTCATCGCTTGCCCCCTTGGCGGTGGTTGGCTGGCGTCACCCGCGAAATGGGTCGCGACACGAGCGGCGCGATGGGTCGGACAACAGCCCCGGTCAGGGCTGCCGTCCCTTGGTCAATTGCCGTAGTCCGGCGCGTCAGAGGTGGCCAGTTCAGGCCAGTCGCCGATAACGTTCGTGCCTTGCAGTGGCTGCTGATACCCCTTGTGGCAGGTCTTGCAGGCCGCCTTGGGTGCATCGCCATGCACAGGGCCCAGACGCTCGGGCGGCAACAGGCCCGCCAGCGGCACGAGGTAATCGTTGTTGAGCTCTTGCACCATCTGGATGCCAAGGCTCTCGGTGCCCCATTGCGGGGTGACCTGTGAACCGTCGTAAAATGCCCGCGTATTGTGACAGAACGTGCAGTTCACACCGAGCGAGTTCGCCACGTAGTTCATCAGCGCAAAGGTCCGTTCGGCGTGCTGGATCCCCGGGAAATCATCCTTGCCCGGGATGCCTGCGACGCGCGATTCAAGATCATGGACACCGATTGTCTCGCTATCCAGCAGATAGGCCTCCAGCGCGTCCGACGGCAGCGAGGTAAAACTGCTGAGCGGCGTCACGCGGTTCTGCACCGAGGACCAGCCTTGGCTGGCCTTATTGACAGGTGTCGCCTTGAACCAGACATCGCTGGGCACCTCTTGCCCGCGGTGGCACGTGTAACAGGTGACGCCGACTTCCTTGTTGGCGCTGACATGACCATCCCAGTTCTCATTGATATTCCGGGTCATCGATATCATCACGTGACCCACAGCCGTCTGGTAGGAATCCGCGTCATCGAAGAGATCCGGGATACCGGTCCAGTCGCGCATCGCCGCAAGCAGGCGATCGTAGTTCTCGACCGTCAAATTCTCCAGTCCGGGTGGTACGTTTTCACGCGCCGCACCTGCCGTCTCATCGCCGCCTTGGGGCGGCACAGGAGTCGAGGTGGAACTGAGGAAGGCCTCGATCGTCGGGTCGGGCCTGGCCAGGTCGGATTTGAACTCGACCCGTTCCATTCCCGATCCGCGCGGCCCCGATTGCAGGCTGTCAGTGGCGAAGGGTTGCCCCCAGAACATCAGGGCGACCACGGCGATCACCGCCACCCCCACCGCACCGACGATGATTGCAGGCCGTTCGACATCCGTCGGATTCTCGCGATTCCACTTGCTGAACCAGTCAGGTAACATGATCTACTCCTCCCGCCCGATAAAGGCTTCGTATGAGCCGTAGTTTTCATAGCCGTAGGCGCCATCATACATCGGCGCAAAGTTGTGTTCCTGCGCCCAGATGAACCAGTTGTCGACAACCGTTCCCGTCAGCAGAATGCCGATACCACCGGTGATGGGTGTCAGGACCGCGAACCACCACGCCCAGCGGTGGATACCCTCCATCGTGGCGTTGAACCCCATGGTCCAGCGCCAGAAGAGGGCGGCGCGTTCGCTGGCAGTGCCGCGGTCGACGATCTGTTCAAGTTCGCGATCCCCGCCAAAGCGTGTGACCGCCAGAATGGTGGCCCCGTGCATTGCAAAAAGCAGAACCGAGCCATAGAGGAACACGATCGAAAGACAGTGGAACGGGTTGTAGTAGAGGTTGCCGTATCGGATCGAAAACGCGGTTGTCCAATCAAGGTGCGGGAAGATGCCATAAGGCACGGCCTCGGACCACGATCCCATCAGGATCGGGCGGAACAGACCCAGCACCAGAAACAGCCAAATCGCGCTGGCAAACGCCCAGGCAACATGCTTGCCCATCTTGTGTTGCTCAGCCAGCAAATAGGTCCTGAGCCACCAGGTGCAGACACTAACCAGCAACAGGAACGAGGCGATGATGTACCAGCCTCCGTCCTGAAGTGGCGGTATCTTCAGCCCGTATTCGGGGCTGGGTGGCTCCAGCGCCAGCCAGAAGCCCTGCCGCAGGAACTCCGGGATCGACCAGTTGACCTGCGCCAGCATGTTGATGCCGATGATGTTCATACACAAGATGAACGTGGCGGCGCTAACCATCCCGGTCCAGCCCAGATAGATCGGCCCGATCTGGGCGTTGCCGATCCATCCGACAAGCTTGCTGTAGAAGGGTTTGATAAACCGTTCAGCCGCCATGTTGTTTTCGTTGTCCATGCCCAGTTCGGGGGGGCCCTGAACCTGAACCTGGGTGAAAATGTTCTGATATTCGGCCATGATCACATCCCTCCCTGTCCGGGCCAGATCGGCAGCTCAAGCCACCAGTTCCACCATTCGGGCCAGCCTTTGGTCCAGACCGGGCCGCTTATGATGATGCAGACGGCGGAAAAGAACACCGCGTTGATCGCCAGCAGAAAGCCCAGCCGGTGAATGCCCAGCGTGCCGATGGAATAGCCGATGAAATCGCGGAAGAACGTGTCTTCGTGATCCGGCGTCTTCATCTCTTCGCCCTTTTCAGGGTTGGCGGCACTCAGGATCAGGCCGCCATGCAACGCCAGGGCGAAACAGGTGGCAAAGAACAGCGACACAGCCAGCATATGCGCCGGGTTGTAATGAAAATGCAGATAGGCGTAGCCCGTGTTGCTGACCCAATCGAGGTGGCTGAAGATCCCGTAAGGAAAGGCATGGCCCCAGGCCCCCATCAGAAGCGGGCGAAAGATCACCAGCGTCATATAGGCCAGAATGGCAAAGCTGAACGCAAAGGGCACATGATACCCGATCCCCAGCTTGCGGCATATCTCAACCTCGCGCAGCGCCCAGCTGACGAATGAGCCAACGGCGCAGATCGTGATGATCTGCCATAAGCCGCCTTCCATCAGGGGTGCCACGCCGAGGCCATAGCTCAGGTCAGGGGGAGCGATATTGATCAGCCAGGGGTTCCATGTCCCCTGATGCGCCGCGCCCCAGAAAATCAGAATGGTTCCCAAAAGCGCGAAAAACGCTGTCGTGACCCCGAAAAAGCCCACGTAGAAAGGGCCAACCCAAAAGTCGAACAGATCGCCGCCAACAAGCGTCCCTCCGCGGACGCGATACTTTCTTTCAAAACTGAGCAAAGCCATCTTGTCTCTCCGTATCTGGCGACCGGTCTGATTAAGTGCTCAGGCCGTCCATAATTCTTGTTCGGTTCGTTGCGGGCGACGTGGCGCCGCCCGCAACGGTCTTGCTCAGGACTTGCGCCCTTGGATCACTCGGAAGCAACAGCACGTGATGCAGCAGCATTCTCGAACCAGTTGACGCCATTTGACAAAACCACGAGGTGGATCATCACGGCCAAAAGGAACAGGAAAACGCCCTGCGCAACAAACACGCGGCGTGGATCAAAAATGAGCCAGATCTTGTAGAACTTTGACATTTATCAATCCTTCCTCAGAACCAAGGTGCCCAGATATAGGTTGCAAGATGTGCAACCACTGCGACGGCTGTGAACAGCCAAAGGCCGCTCATATAGACCGAATGCAGCTCCTGGGCTTGCTCGTCGGTGAGACCTGTAAAGGACAGGTCGGTGTTATCAGCCATAAACTTTCCTCCGGAACGTTACGCTGACGCCGCGTACCCCGCGGCCGGGTCCGTCGGGGCCTTCGTGGCCCCTCAGGTGTCTGTGCACCCTGGCGGGCGGACAGTTTGTACTCGGATCACTGGCCAACCGGCTCAGACCGAGAATATGATGGGCGTCAGCCTGTCGGCTTCCGACCACGCACGTGCCATTGGTCCGCGCACATTCAGCGAATTTTGGCGCAGAACCTCGCGGGCCCAGCGAAAGTGGGCGGATGGCAGAGAAAACATGAAAATCGCCACAAAATAGACCCAGAACTCCATTCCACGACGGCCCTTTCGGACACTCGGCGGCGGGTTGGATGTCATGTCGGTCATCGGAGTTACTCCTCTAGCGGCGTTTCGGGGCTTTCAGGTGAAAGCGCCCGGACGAATTCGAAAACGACACGCTCCGCACCCTGTCTGAGGGCAGATTCTTCAGCGGCGTCGCGCAGTGACTTTGCGGCGGAAATTCGGGTCAGGATCGGATGGCTCGATACAATCCGGTCCAGTTCCTTTTGGGCATCTTCATCCCAGGGGAAATCGCGCCGCAGCGGTGTCGGTGTGGCCGCAGTGGCGTCCATGTCGGAGGCCAGCGGCAAAATGTGAAACAGCGCATCAAAGAGGCCGTTGCAGACCTCCTGCACCAGATAGGTTGCCCCCGCATAGCCCATCATCGGCGTGCCCGTGGCCCGCCGGATGGCGGCACCGGGAAAGCTTGCCGGGATGAAGGCCGGTTTTGGACCATGCCCGCCTTGCAGCTCGGCAAGATACATCTTTTCGTTGATTGACCCCATCAGGATCAGCGGGCGATGCTGTCCAATCAACGCACGGACTTCTTCGTTGTTGGTCTTGGCTCCGGCACACCGCGCCACGGCAAAGGCGCAAGGCAATCCCATGTCGTTTTCAAGGAAATTGCGAATACCGCGCGCATAGGTCTCATTCGCGACGATGCCGAAACTGGCGGTGGCAAAGAAATCCTGTGTCACGCTGCGCCAGAGATCCCAGACCGGCTTGATGGTCGAGTGCTTCTCCCGGGTAATGAACGGTTCGGGATCCAGCCCCAGCATCTCACCCAGCTTGCGCAGGAAGAGCGTGGTGCTGTCCACGCCGATCGGTGCCTGCAGATACGGCTTTTCAAGAACCTCGCTCAGGCCCCGGCCGAACTCGCGATACATGCAGATGTTCACATCCGCATTCACCAGATCACGCATTTCAGCCAGATGCGCACCCAATGGCAGCACCATGTTGACCTCGGCCCCGATGCCTTCGACCAGCCGCCGGATTTCGTGCAGGTCGCTGGGCATGTTGAACGTGCCATACATCGGACCCAGGATATTCACCCGCGGCGCGGCGCCCTCTTCGCGCTTCATCTCGCGCGGCATCCGGCCCTTGGTCATTCCAAACTCGGTAAAGAGCCATGTCATCGCCCGGTCGGCGGCTTCCCACTGATCCTCGTCGATGGTGCGTGGCAGAAAACGTTGAATATTGGTGCCCTGCGGCGTCACGCCCCCGCCGATCATCTCGGCGATGGATCCGGTGACGACCACGGCGGGCAGCGCCGGATCAAGGGTGCGCCAGGCCCGTTTCATCGCGCCTTCGGTGCCTTCACGACCCAACTCTTCTTCGCCCAGGCCTGTCACGACGATCGGCAATTCATGCGGTGGCAAGGCATCTGTGTAATGTAGGACTGAGGTCACCGGCAGGTTTTCGCAGCCCACCGGACCATCGATCACAACCTGCAATCCCTTGACCGCGCAGAATGCGTAGACCGCGCCCCAGTATCCGCCAGCCCTGTCGTGATCCTGTATCAGCATGGCGCGCCGACCTTTGCACCGACGAAGTGCCAACGTGATACCGGTGCGATACCGATGTGAAATCTTGGGCCAGACCAGCGCATCAGATCATCTCCTGCGCTTTGGCGGCCCGGGCTTTTTTCTCGATCTTTTTCTGGTTCAGCGCGCGGAACTCGGGGCGTAGATTGGGGCTGCCTTCCCAAACGCCTGCTGTGTCGCCGGTCCCGACGCCTTCAAAGAACTCGCGCATATGATCCATGCGCGCCTTATTGGCGATGGCCGCATTCACGACTTCCGCCAGGCTTCCGGCACCCGCAGGTCCCATCAGAGGTCGTGCGCTGATCAGATTGGTAAAGTAAAGCGCCGGAATACCCGACTCTTTTGCCTTTTGCACGACGGGCGTCGTACCAATCGCCAGATCGGGCTTGACCCCGTCCATCGCGGCGCAATCATCTTCCAGCGAAGCGCGGAATTTCACCTTTACGCCCTTGGCGCGCAGCCACTCGGCATCCGCTTCCGACCACGGCGTTTTGGGGCAGGCCGTGCCCACATACGGCACATCCGCCCCGCTTTCTATCAACAGGCGCGCCACCAGCAGTTCACTGCCTTCATAGCCGCTTAGCGTAATGGTTCCCTTGATCGAAGCCGCGCCAAGTGCGGCCTTGATCGCGGGCAAGAACGCATTCTGCGACGCCGCAACCTTGTCAGCGGCCAAGCCAAAGGCATCACCGATTCCGGCCAGCCAGGCGGCTGTCCCGTCATGTCCAACGGGTGCGCTACCGACGACGGGCCGACCTGCGGTTTCAAATTCCCGGATTGCGGCGGTGTAAAAAGGATGGATCGCTGCCACGGCACCGCAATCCAGCGCGGCATAGAGCTCCCGCCACTCGCGACACGGCACGACCGGTCCCGCTGCCAGGCCCATGGGTGCGAGCATCGCGCCGATCATCATTGGATCGGCCGGAAACATTTCACCCAGAAGCGACACGGTGGGGCGATCAGACTTGCCCCCTTCGGGCGCTGCGACCGGCCCCGCCTCGATCTCTTTGCGGGCATAGTTCAACATCGCCCCCGCCAAGACGTCCTTGGCTTCGGCGTGGGTCGGGATACCGAAACCCGGAACATCAATACCGACGATACGCACACCGTTGATTTCATCTGGCAAGAGCCGCAAAGGCACACCACTGGCAGTGGGCACGCAGAGGTTGGTCACAACCACCGCATCGAACCGGTCAGGATCGGCCAATTCGTGCACCGCGTCGCGGATATCCTCGAACAGCTTGCCGGTCACCAGCGACTCGGAGTTGAACGGCACATAGCCGACCGAGCGTCTTGCGCCGTAAAAGTGGCTTACGAAGGTCAGGCCATAGACGCAACAGGCCGACCCACTCAGCACCGTCGCCACCCGCTTCATCCGCAGACCCACCCTCAGGCTCCCGAACGCCGGGCACATGCTTTGTGGTTTGTCGTGCGGACCTTGCGGATAATCCCGAGCATATTGGTCTAGGAGATCGGACTGGCCTGCCATTCTCGCGGCCTTCTCCATCTCTGACCCGGAGTGACAGCCCTGCCCTTGGTCCAAAACCGCGCCGGGCGCTTCGTCCGAGGGGCCGCGAATGACCTTGGCCTCGGCAGCGCCATCATATTTGACCTCTTCGGTCATGCGTGCCCCATCGGATTTTGTTCGTACCAAGGCGCGCTTGCGCGAATGTCAGAAAGCAGGCGTTCAAGTTGCTGAGGGCTTGCCTTTTCGATCAGATCATTGACTTCTGGCACCTCATGGACGCCGGATGCCTCATTCGCATTGCGAGGATCACGCTTCGTCATAGATCACCTCCAGGCTGGCTTTGGGCGCTGCATTCTTGCCGCGCATGTCCTGATCCGTTGCGGGCTCCAGCACCTGGCCGGCACCGGTTTCCGAACCGTCGAAGAGGTCAAGCAACTGATCTTGATTCAATGGCGCAGGCCGTACCGGCGGGGCCACCGCGACGTTGTCACCCAGATCGGCGAACAGCTGTCCCCATTGGCTTTCGGCGGTGCCGACGATATGATAATTCGCTGATTTCTTGCGTAGATCGTCATCCTGCGGGATCGACGCCAGAACCGGAATGTCCACCGCCTTGGCAAAGGCCTGCGCCTCGCCGGATCCGTCATCCTTGTTGATGACCAGACCCGCGACGCCGACATTGCCACCCAGCTTGCGGAAGTATTCGACCGCCGAACAAACATTGTTGGCGACATAGAGTGACTGCAGGTCGTTCGACGCCACCAGGATCACTTTCTGTGCCATGTCCCGCGCAATCGGCAGTCCGAACCCGCCGCAAACCACGTCGCCCAGGAAATCCAGAAGGACGTAATCGAAATCCCAGTCGTGAAAGCCCAGCTTTTCCAGCAGCTCGAAGCCGTGGATGATCCCGCGACCGCCACAGCCACGCCCGACTTCCGGGCCGCCGAGCTCCATCGCAAAGACACCGCCCCGCTTGAAGCAGACGTCGCCGATTTTCACCTGCTCACCGGCAAGGTTCTTCTTGGTCGACGTCTCGATGATCGTTGGGCAGGCCTTGCCGCCGAACAGCAGACTTGTGGTGTCGGACTTAGGATCGCAGCCGATCAACAGAACCCGTTTGCCCTGTTCGGCCATCATGTGGCTCAGGTTGGCAAGGGTGAAGGATTTGCCAATGCCGCCCTTGCCGTAGATCGCAATGATCTGGGTTTTCTTGGTGGGTTCTTCGGTGATAAGATCGGCAAGGTCTTCACTGGCCTCGTCGCGCAGGCGCTGATCGAAGTCCTTCAGATTTGGTACATCGTCTTTCACGCTGCGTCCTTCCAATTGAGAATCATTTTCAGACAGGCCGGGTCCTCGAATGCCGTGCGATACGCACCCGGAACATCATCGCCGGATGCCTGATGCGTGATCAGACCGCCGAGCGACAGCGCACCGGAATCGACCAGGTCGCGCACGGCAATCAAATCTTCGCGGGCCCATTCGGCGGCGACGCGAAAACGCGCCTCCTTCATGAAGGCGGGCGGAAAGGCAAAACTCAGAGGCTCGGCGTAAAAGCCTGCCAGAACGATTTCACCGCCCCTGCGAATGCGGCCGATCAGATCGTTCAGGATCGCACCGTTGCCAGAGGCATCGTAAATCGCGGTGTAGTCACGACGCGGATCATCCTCCGATGTGGTCACATGATAGCCGTCGGCGCCCTTGCGTCGATCCGGGTCAATCTCCCAAACCGTCGGAGCAGGCGCGCCGGCGGCAGCGGTCAGTCGTGCCAGAAGCCGCCCCAGAACGCCGTGCCCTATGATCAGATCAGGTACGGCCTTGTCCAACCCGGCAATGGCGTGTCGCGCAGTTGCCGCCAGCGCCAAAAGCGCCCCCTGAGCACCGATGGCCGGGTCAATGCGCGTCACACGCTCTGCTGACGTCACCAGCCGGGATGCGGCCCCGCCGAAGAGGCCAAATGCCCCGTCAAAGCAATCTGCACCCGGGATGAAAACATGATCACCGGCCTTGAAGCCGGTGCCGGAAGCAGCTTCAACCACTTCACCCGCCGCCTCGTACCCGGGAACCAGAGGGTACCCCATGCCCGGAAAAGGAGGCATCTGCCCGGACCAGAACAGTTTTTCCGTTCCCGTCGAAATACCGGAATGGGCGATATCAACGACAAGATCACCAGCGCCCGGCGTCTTGAGCGGCAGTGTATCCAGTTGAAGATCCTTTGGACCGTTCAGAAAGACGGCACGCGTCTCCATTTTGGTCTCCCTATCCTGCTACCGAGCGAAAGACTCGGTAGATGCGGCATTGCCATACTTGTAAGTTTAGGGAGACAGCAATATGTGTCAAGTTTTCTTTACACCAAGTCCGAGAAGATTATGGCGCCTTTGAGCAGGTCACTGCGCTGGATACATAGGGGCGCGGTGCACGTGGCAGTTTTATGTCAGCGAAACCAGCAGCTTCGCACATGTCGGCAATCTGCCGAGCCGACCGAACGCGGCCCGTCCCCATGGCCATCGTGTAAAAGCTGAAATAGATATCCCCGGCCGGTTCGGGCCGGGAACCGCCGGACATCGGCTCGGACACGATCAATCGTCCCCCCACTGGCAGTGCGGCAAAGGCTTTGGACAGGAGGTCGGAAACGGTCTTGTCGTCGTGGTCATACAGCACGCGGATCAGCGAGATGGCATCCGCACCGTCTGGCAAAGGCTGCTCGCGGAAGCTGCCGGGTCGGAGGGATACCCGGCTTTCCAGCCCGGATTGTCCGAAATTCGCGCGGGCCGCCGGGATGACTTCGGGCAGGTCAAACAGCATCGCGTTCATTTTGGGATACTTCCGAAGGACGGCTTTCAGGAATGCGCCCGAGCCACCCCCGATATCCAAGAGCGTATTGATGCCGCCAAAGTTCACCATCCGAAGCGTATCCTGGGCCACAAGTGACTGCGACTCGGCCATTAGGCTGGAATACCTTTCAGCGACATCATGCGGAATTTCATCTGATTTTCCAAGAACATAGGGCCAGAAACGGGCCAAATGCGTTTCGCTCACCCCTCGCAAGAGCGAGACGGGATCGCCCATATCCGCATAAAACGCGCGGTTGTGACTGATCATTTGCGGCAAACCGGGTACGCCCAGGATCGCCGCGCCGCGTCTGGCCAGAATGTATCGCCCGTCGCGGCGACTCTTCAGCAATCGCATGGCAACCCCGGCCTTCAGCAACCCCTCCATCCGATCATGCGGCACGCCTGACGACAGGCTCAGTTGTTCCGCCGAGGCGGGTTGGTCCAGAAGGCGCTGCAGGATGTCCATTTCCACCAGGGCAAGCAACACCTGGGACTTCACGAAACCCTGTAGAATGTCGAAAATTTCGGCTCCGTCACGCTCTGAGACCGCCCGGCCGATGGGCAGGCGGCTGGCCCATTTCTGAAAGCCCGGGCGCGCCACAAGGCGGGCAAACCAGACGGATGGCGAAAGCTGCACGCGGGAGGTTTGATCGCCTGCCGCCAGCATCGTTCACGCCCTGTTTCTGGCGGGAACTTTCGGCATGATCGATTGCGCCTTGAGACGGACAATCTCGGCCAACGCGGCTTCACCCGGACAGGACGGAATAGATGCGATCGCCCCGGCCAGAATGTCAGACAGCCGCTCGAACGCACCCTTCACGCCCAACTGCGCCACGGCATTCGGTCGCCCATGCAGATCATCCTGACCCGCGGGTTTCCCGAGGACCGAGGTATCCATCAGGGCATCGCGCAAATCATCCGCCACCTGAAAGGCCTCGCCGATCAGTGCCCCCAGATCATACCAGGGTTCGGGATCATGGCCCGCGGAGATTGCCCCCAATTCGGTTGCCGCCACAAAAAGGGCCGCCGTCTTGGATCGGTGATAGGCCCCCAGATCGATATGCGGCTCACTTTCCCAGCCCTGCCCGGCGCAAATGCCATTCGGCATACCGGTGCGGCGCGTCAACGACAGGATCATCCGCGCGGCACGCGTCTCGTCGATCTCGGCCGTTCGTGCCAGCGTCTCGAACGCCAGAATGATCAGGCTGTCACCCGTCAGAACGGCAAGCGGCTCGGAAAAGGCGCGGTGGACCGACGCCTTGCCACGCCGGATATCCGCATCATCGAAACAGGGAAGGTCATCATGCACCAGACTGGCACAATGCATCAGTTCAAGCGCGGCGGCGGCGGCGTTGGCCAGGTCGGGCTTGTCATCACCGCATGCGGCGGCCACGGAAAAAAGGATTGTCGGGCGAATACGCGCTCCGCCAGGCAGCGTTGCATATTCGATTGCCGCGGCCAGGCGCGACGGGGCCTGACCGCCCTGCGCCAATGACAGCGCATTGGCTATGGCGGTTTCGATCCGTTCTGTTAGCGGCATCGCCACCTCCCAATCGACATGTGTCATACATTATTGACAGTAATAGTGTAAATCATACTGGACACTTTGATGTGCCGAGTCAACAATTAGGCATGGCAACCGCGGCGCACTCGTCCAATTCAGGCAATCCTGTCCTTATCGTCGGCGCGGGGATTGCCGGACTTGCGGCCGCGGCGCGGCTGGCTCATGCCGGAATGAACGTGAGAGTGTTCGAAACGCACGCAACCCTTGGCGGCAAAATGCGCTGTTTGCCCTCTGCGGCGGGGCCGGTGGATGCCGGTCCGACGGTGCTGACCCTGCGATCGGTGTTCGATGCGCTTTTTTCGGATCTCGGCGAACGGCTGGATGACCACGTTACGCTGATACGCCAGAGGGTATTGGCCCGACATTTCTGGAAAGACGGCAGTCACCTTGATCTGTTCGACAGCGAAGATGAAAACATCGCTGCCATCCAGGCCTTTTCGGGCACCAGGTCCGCACGCCAGTTCCAGAGTTTCGGCAAGACAGCCCGGCACCTGTTCCAGGCATTCGATGCCCCCATGATGCGGGCACCCGCGCCGTCCGTCCTCAAACTGGCAGGCCGGGTTGCGGCCCGACCGTGGATATTGCCAAGACTGGCGCCCTTCTCGACGCTTGACGGCCTGCTCAGGCGTCAATTCGATGATCCCCGCCTCGTCCAGCTCTTTGGGCGGTATGCCACCTATGTGGGCGGATCCCCCTACCTTTCGCCCGCCCTTCTGTCACTGATCTGGCAGGCCGAAGCGGGGGGGATCTGGATCGTGCGGGGTGGCATGCATGAATTGGCCCGGTCGATTGCGCGACTGGCCACCAGTCGCGGCGCCGAATTCCACTTCAACTCCAAAGTTGACCGGATCAACGCGGAAAAAGGCGTGGTTACGGGCATTACGCTTGCCGGCGGTCAAATCGTTACCGGAAAGACGGTGCTGTTCAATGGCGATCCCCGCGCCCTGGCCACTGGCGAGTTGGGTGCCGGTTGCGAGATCGTCGCGCCGCAGACCCGGCAGGCCGCTCGCAGCCTCTCCGCCGAGGTCTGGGCCTTCGCCGCCCGTGCAACCGGCCCCGCGCTGAGCCACCACAACGTCTTTTTTCGGGATGACCCCAGGCCGGAGTTCGACATGCTGGCCCGCGGAGAGCTGATTGACGACCCCACGATCTATGTCTGCGCTATGGATCGCGGCCAGCCCGAGCCTGCGCCCGCTCTCGAACGGTTCGAGACGATTGCCAATGCGCCCGCCTTGTCCGCAGAGTCGAAAGAAGAGGACTTCACAAGATGTCAGACACGCACCTTTCAAACACTGGGGCGATTCGGCCTTCGGTTCGATCCGACGCCCGGATCGGAAAGCCTGACAACGCCGAAGGATTTCCACAGGCTGTTCCCGGCCTCGACCGGGTCTCTCTACGGGCAAAGCCCGCACGGGCTGACGGCTGCGCTGAAGCGCCCGCAGGCCCGGACGGCGATAAGGGGGCTGTTTCTGACAGGGGGCGGCACCCATCCGGGGGCCGGCCTGCCGATGGCAACGCTTTCCGCACGGCATGCGGCAGAGGCGATACTGAAAGGCCGAACTTCGACATCGACGTGCCGCCCAACGGCTACGCGTGGTGGTATGTCGACGGCATCCGCGACGGTGGCGGGCGGGCCATCAGCATCATCGGATTCATAGGGTCGGTCTTTTCACCCTGGTATGCATGGTCCGGCAGACGCGACCCCCAGAACCACGTTTGCATCAATGTCGCCACCTATGGGCCCGGAGGGCGCTTCACGATGACGGATCGCGGGCGCCCGGCCCTCAGGCAATGCGCCGACAAATTTACCGTCGGCCCATCGTCGATGCATTGGCAGGCTGGCCGGCTGGTCATCGACGTCGACGAGATCAGCGCGCCTCCGCTGGTGTCGCGCGTGCGCGGCACGATCACCCTGACGCCGTCCGCCCTGACATCCGTCGAAGCGGCCCTGACGCCCGACGCAAGCCATATCTGGCGGCCCTTTGCCCCGACTTGCGACATCCGCGTCGATCTCGAGGCCCCCGGCTGGCAATGGGACGGCCACGGCTATTTCGATGCGAATTTCGGAACCCGCGCCCTTGAAGAGGATTTTTCCCAATGGTCATGGGGCCGCTTCCCGCTGCGCGATGGCAGCGCCTGCTTTTATGACGCAACCCTGCTCGATGGCAGCCAGCTTTCGATCAGCGCCCATTTCGACAAGACCGGAGCAGCATCCGAGACGGCCCCGCCACCCAAGGCGCGCCTGCCGCGCAGCCTGTGGGCCGTCGCGCGTGAGACGCGGGCCGATAACGGAGTCCAGCCGCAGCAGGTTCAGAATATGCTCGATACGCCGTTCTACAGCCGCTCGACCGTTCAGACCTGCATCAATGGCGAGGCCAGTATCGGTGTGCACGAAGCGCTTGACCTTCGGCGGTTTCGTTCGCGGTTTCTCAAACCGATGCTGGCCTGTCGGGTTCCGCGCCGGGCGGGCTGGAGTTTCAGCTAGGGCCCAGTGGACTACGAGGTGTATTCGGGGTTCAAGCGAACAACAGCAAGATTGAGCGCTCCGGCGATCGTCACCCAGATCAGGTAGGGGAAGAACAGAAGCCCCGCCCGCCAGTCAACCTGCCACAGCGCGATCATTGCAGCCGCCACGGAAATCCACAGACACACCAGCACAAACAATCCCGCCTTCAGCTTGCGAAGGCCGAAAAAGACCGGTGTCCACAGCATGTTGGTCACGATTTGCAACGACCACAGCGCCAGCGCGAGTGAGTTGTCAGGGCTGATTGCCGCCAGTGCGCCCGCTGCCGCCATAAAAATATACAACGTGGTCCAGACCAGCGGGAAAACGACGTTGGGCGGCGTCCATGATGGCTTGTTCAGTTCATCATACCACTGTCCCGGAGGGAACATGCCGCCGGTGGCTCCTGCCACAAAACAGGAGGTCAGAAAAATGGCGAAATATACCCATTCCATGTGGACGTCCTAGCACTCCACCCGGGTCACATCAACGCCGTCCGTTGCGCCCCGTCACGCGCCTTCAGGCCTGCCAACGTTCCGTAGAGCGCATCGCTCCAGCCGCGATCCGGCGCGGCCTTGTCGGCGGCGGCGTCGACCAGAAATTCCGTTTCCACCAGAGGTCGTGCGTGAATTACCGGCGAGCGGGGCATCACCATCGTACCGAGCGCCCGAACGACAGAAAGCGACACCCAACCCAGTTTCTGGTGACCCACCGTCCGCGCCCGGTAGTTGATCGCATCGCAGTTGAGCCGTCGGAGCTCGCCACCGATCCCGGCATAGATGTAGCGCGCGGCAAAAATCCCCGGTCTACAGGAGGCGGGCAACGCGCCAATGCCGGCATCAGCCCTCACATACAGTGCTCCGGCTTCTCGCAGCAGGCGATCTATCAGGCTTTGCAGATTGTCGGACATCACCGGCGCGGCCAGAAAGGCTTCGGCATCAAGTCCGGCGTCCGCCATCCAATCGGTCGGAATATACAACCGCCCTTCGCGCGCATCTTCGCCCACGTCACGAGCGATGTTCGTCAATTGCATCGCCACGCCCAGATCACAGGCCCGCGCCAACGCATCGCGGTCACGGACCCGCATCAGGACGCACATCATCGCCCCCACGGCGGACGCAACACGCGCGGAATAGGCACGCAGGTCCGACAGGGTGGCATAGCGTTTTTCCATCGCGTCCCACGCCAATCCCTCCAACAGGGCTTCCGGCAGCGCGCTCGGCATCTGGAAATCCTCGATGATCGAGGCAAATGCCCGATCTACGGGTGCGTTCCGTGGCCGCCCGGCATAGGCGAGGTCAAGCCGCTCGTGCAGCCGTAGCACCGCATCCGCCTTGGCCGGTTGCAGATCAACCGCGTCATCCGCCAGCCGGCAAAAGGCATAAAGCGCCAGAGCCGGATCACGCAATTTGCGCGGCAACAGTTTCGAGGCCGCGTGAAAAGAACGGGAACCGTGCCGGATCGCCTCGACACAATGCGCCATATCCTGGGGTTCAATCATAGCTGTTTCACCATTTCTGCATTGGGGACCAGCTGGTCCAGCACCTCTGCGCTTGTGACCACGCTGGGCAGGCCCGCGCCGGGATGCGTGCCCGCGCCGACGATGTATAGCCCCCTGGCCTCTTCGCTTACGTTGTGGGGCCGAAACCAAGCGCTCTGCAGGATGCGCGGCTCCAGCGAAAACCCGGCACCGTGCGGGCTCAGGTAGCGGTCGCGGAACGTGTTCGGGGTAAAGACCAGCGATTCCGTAAGATGTGCGTCCAGTCCCGGCAGCAATTGATCTTCCAGAACGGCCTGCACCTTTTGCCGGTAGGTCTCGGCCATCTTGCCCCAATCGACCGGGTTGTCATGGCGCAGATGCGGAACCGGACTGAGCGCATAGAAGGTATCGTCGCCGGCGGGTGCGGCGCTTGGATCGGTGACCGTGGGGCGGTGCACGTAAAGGCTCATGTCGTCGGAAAGTTTCCCGTGCTCGAATATGTCGCGCAGCAGGCCCTTGTAACGCGGGCCGTTCAGGATCGTGTGGTGACCGACATCCGCCCATTTGTCGCGCGTGCCGCGGGTTCCGAAATACCAGACGAAAAGGCTCATCGACCATTTAGCGCGGCTCAGACGTTTCCTGGTCCAACGCCGCCGTTTCACATTGCGCAGCAAATGATCATAGGTATGTCCGGCATCCGCGTTCGACACCACGATATCCGAGGTCAGCACCTCACCGCCGGTCAATCGAACACCCGTGGCGCGGCCGTCCCGTAGAAGGATCTCGTCGACTTCCGCGTTCTGGCGCACCAGCCCGCCCTGATCGGCGACGACCCCTTGCATCGCGCGGGCAATGGCATCGACACCACCAATGGCATAATGCACCCCGAACGCCTTTTCCAGATGACTGACAAGGATGTAGATCGACGTCACCTTGGTGGGGTTGCCGCCGATGAAGAGGGGATGCAAAGACAAGGCCATGCGCAGCTTTTCATTCCGCACACAGGCAGCCGCATGGCCATAGACCGAGCGGTCGGCGCGCAGCATGGCAAATCCCGGCAGCACCTTGACCAGATCCCACAACCTGTTCATGGGCCGCCGACCCAGGCCCTCGAACCCGAAATGATAGCGCTTCTCGCTGTCTCGAAGAAACCGCTCGTATCCGGCGACATCATTCGGCGACAGTCGCGCGACTTCCGCGAGGGTCGCGGCGTCGTCGGCATGAACCTTGAAGCGGCTGCCATCGGGCCATCGGATTTCGTAATACGTATCAAGGGGTACAAGCGTGACATCCGCGTCGAAGTCCCGGCCACAGGCGCGCCAAAGGTCGCGGAAAACATGCGGGACGGTGACAATCGTCGGCCCGAGGTCAAAGCGATACCCGTTTTGCCAGACACAGGACCCGCGCCCGCCGGGACTGTTCAGACGATCCAGAACGGTGACCCGATACCCTTTCGCACCCAGACGCATGGCGGATGCAAGGCCGCCCATCCCGGCACCGATCACGATTGCATGCGGTCTTCCGGCCGGGACAAGGCGTTCACCCTGGAAAGATTCGGGGCGTGTCAACATTCTCAAAGCCTACATGTGTCTAGTTTAGTTGACAATCACTCTCTGCAACGCTTTCCTGTCTTTGAAAAGCGTGCGACTATTCGAACGCACACCGCGAAGGAGCTTTGTCATCCAAACCGTTTCGATCAGTTTTTTCCGCTTTCCAACAGGGTTTAGCAAAGTCTGGGCATTTGCGATGATGGGCCTCGCGCGGTCGCAGATGCGGCGACTGGACGGTGTCGGTTTCTGGAAATTATGCGGTTCGGGCACCGGCGAAGGGTTTACACCGATACCCAATACTGCCGTCTATTCCATCCTCGCCACCTGGCCGGACGAGGAAACCGCGCGCCTGCAAACGCGCTCGGCCCCCGTCTTTCTGCGGTACCTGAAACGCGCCAGCGAATGCTGGACGGTGTTCTTGGCGCCGATATCCGCGCGTGGTGAATGGTCGGGGGTGCGCCCCTTCAAAACCACGGATCACACCGATCAGGGCCCGGTTGCCGCCCTCACACGCGCCACGATCCGCCCGCTCAAGGCCCTGAAGTTCTGGCGCCGCGTTCCCGATATCAGCTCGGTCATCGGCGCGGACGGGAATGTCATTTTCAAGATCGGGATCGGCGAGGTGCCCCTGATGCACCAGATCACCTTTTCCATCTGGCCGGACACCAGGGCGATGGCCGACTTCGCGCGCGGGGACGGCCCCCATGCGCGTGCCATCCGCGCGGTGCGGGAGGGCGATTGGTTCAGCGAAGAACTCTATGCCCGTTTCCACGTTCTGGGTGACAGCGGCACCTGGCAGGGCAGAAGTCCCCTCACCCGGTCCGAGGTCGCAGCATGAGTTCCGTTTTTCCATTTTCCGCCATCGTCGGGCAGGAGCAGATGAAACTTGCACTGATCCTGACCGCGATCGACCCCAGCCTTGGCGGCGTTCTGGTGTTCGGCGACCGGGGCACCGGGAAATCCACCGCCGTACGGGCGCTGGCCGCCTTGTTGCCGCCGATAACCGCCGTCGCGGATTGCCCGGTGAACGCGGCCGATATCGCCGATTGCCCGGACTGGGCCGACATCAAGTCCGAGAAACTGGTCAAGAAACCGACCCCCGTCGTCGATCTGCCCCTTGGCGTGACCGAAGACCGCGTCACCGGCGCCCTTGATATCGAACGCGCGCTGACCCGGGGAGAGAAGGCATTTCAACCCGGCCTGCTCGCGCGCGCCAATCGCGGATATCTCTATATCGACGAGGTCAATCTGCTTGAGGATCATATCGTCGATTTGCTGCTGGATGTCGCCCAGTCCGGGGTCAACGCGGTCGAACGCGAAGGTCTGTCGATCCGGCACGCGGCGCGATTTGTCCTGATCGGATCAGGCAACCCCGAGGAAGGCGAATTGCGGCCACAACTGCTGGATCGCTTTGGCCTTTCTGTCGAAGTTGCCTCGCCCACCGATATTGATGAGCGCGTCGAAGTGATCCGCCGCCGTGATGCGTTCGAAACCGATACAAAGGCGTTCTTGACCCGCTGGCGCCGCAAGGACGGCAAGATCCGCAAGGACATCCTGACCGCGCGCGCGCAACTCCAGAACACCGCGACATCAGACGATACGCTCAGGGATTGCGCGACCCTCTGTCTTGCGCTTGGAACCGATGGCCTTCGGGGCGAGCTTACGCTGATGCGCTCCGCGCGGGCGTTTGCCGCCTACAAGGGCGCGTCGCAAACCGGCCGCGACCATCTGCGCAAGGTCGCGCCAATGGCGCTCGGCCATCGCTTGCGGCGTGATCCGTTGGATGAAGCCGGATCAGGCACCCGGGTCGGGCGTGTCGTGAAAGAAGTCTTGGGATGAACGTCGCCGCGCCCTCTGCAGACCGAGCCGCGCGCGCGCTCGCCGCGCTGGCCGTGGATCCGGACGGGCTGAAGGGCCTGACCCTGCGCGCCCGTGTCGGCCCCGTCCGCGCCGCTTTCGAGGCCCTGCTGCCGAAACTGCCCGGCCCTCTGCGGCGGATTTCCCCTTCTGTCTCGGACGCTCAGCTCTTTGGCGGCCTGAACGTTGCAGCCACCCTTGCCGAAGGCCGGCCGGTCATCGACGCGGGGCTGGACGCAGAGCGCGCAACCCTGGTCATACCGATGGCCGAACGTATCGCGCCCGGTCTTGCCGCGCGTCTGGGGCAAATACTCGACCGCGCCCGTGGACATGCCCTGATCCTGCTGGATGAAGGGGCCAGTGCCGACGAAGCCGCGCCCGAAAAACTGCTCGACCGGCTGGCCTTTCATATCGATCTGGACGATCTCAGCCTGCACGACGCCCTGTTTCGGCTTCCCGCCCCGGCAGATATCGACAGCGCCCGTCATCGGCTGGCAGATGTCGCCGTGCATCCCGACACCCTCATGACCCTGACCTTGCTGGCCGCTCGCTTCGGCATCGACAGCATGCGCGCGCCGACATTGGCATTGCGAACAGCACGCGCCCTTGCCGCCCTTGACAGCAGCGACACCATCGAGGATTCGCACATTCGCGAAGCGTCCGAGCTGGTTTTTCCCAGCCGCGCCCTGATCGTACCCGAAACCGAAGAAGAGCCCGCCGCACCGGAAAACCCCGACCCGACCAAGGGCGCCTCGGACACCGACAGCACGTCCTCGCCGTCCATACCCGACGAAATGCTGGTCGAGGCCGTCGCAGCACTGCTTCCCCCCGATCTTCTGGAGAAACTCAGGAACCGCAAAGCGGCACGGGGCCGAACCGGCGGTGGCGCGGGTGCGCGCCGAACCGGCAATCGCCGGGGTCGGCCGCTCGCCTCGCGACCGGGCACGCCGGACGGCAGGAACCGGATCGACCCGATCGCCACATTGCGGGCCGCCGCACCCTGGCAACGGCTGCGGCGCCAGCAGCCCGACGACGGGAGGCCGGTGATCATCCACCCGTCGGATATTCGCATCCGTCGATTTGAGGATCGCTCGGACCGGCTGCTGATCTTTCTTGTGGACGCCTCGGGTTCCGCCGCCGTCGCGCGCCTCTCGGAAGCGAAGGGGGCGGTCGAATTGCTGCTGGCACAGGCCTACGCCAAACGCGATCAGGTCGCGCTGATCGCGTTTCGGGGTGAGACCGCAGACCTGCTGTTGCCGCCCACGCGCTCACTCGTTCAGGGCAAACGACGCCTTTCCGCCTTGCCCGGGGGTGGCGGCACGCCTCTCGCGGCGGGGTTGCAGGCGGCGGCGTCGCTGGCCCTCACCGCGCGCGGACGCGGGCTCAGCCCGATGCTAACATTGCTGACGGACGGGCGCGCCAATGTGGGGCTGAACGGGGCCGCTGGCCGCGCCATTGCCCTGGCCGAGGCCTCGTCTGTGGCCAAACAGATCTGTCACGAGGGGATCACCAGCGTGCTGATCGACACCGCGATGCGCCCGGGTGCCCAGGCGGCCGCGCTGGCGGGCGATCTTGACGCCAATTACATCGCCTTGCCGCGTGCCGATGCCCACGGGATCAGCGCGGCGGTGGATTCAGCGTTGGAGCGCTGACACCATGGATTGGGAGCGCGACCTGCCGACCTGGCCACTTAATCACCTGTCCCGGCGTGTTGTTCACGGGATAAACAAATGGCATGTGCAGGAAACGGGCACCGGTGACACGCTGCTGTTGCTGCATGGCGCAGGCGCCTCCACCCACAGCTGGCGCGATCTCATCCCGCTCTTGGCAGAGACACATCACGTCGTCGCGCTCGACCTTCCCGGCCATGGCTTTACGCAGGTCGCAAGACAAGGTCGCAGCAGCTTGACGGCGATGACCCAGGACATCGCCGCGCTCTGCACCGCCGAAGGCTGGGCGCCGTCCGCCATCATCGGCCATTCCGCAGGTGCCGCGATTGCCCTTAACCTGGTCCAGACCTCCACGGATGACAAAGGTCCACTCCCTGCGGTCATCGGCATCAATGCCGCCCTCGGACGGTTCGAAGGTATCGCGGGGTGGCTCTTTCCTCTTCTCGCCAAGCTCCTGGCACTGAACCCGCTGACATCCCTTGCATTTTCCGCTGGTCGCAACACGCAATCGCGGGCGCGGCGTCTGATACAAGGCACCGGGTCAACGCTCACGGAGGAAGGGATCGGGTACTATGCCAGGCTGATCTCAGACCGCAATCACGTCGAAGGAGCGCTGCAAATGATGGCGCAGTGGAACATTGATGGCCTTCTTGACCGTATGGCGACCATCAAGACGCGGTGCCAGTTGATCATTGGCGGGGATGACCGGGCCGTGAAACCGGAAATTTCAATGAGGGCTGCAGCCCTCATTCCCCAAGCGGAATTTGTCGAACTGCCAAAGCTGGGGCATCTCGCGCACGAAGAACGCCCGCAGGAACTAGTCCGGCAAATACAACGCTGGCTGGAGCAGCCGCCGGTCATGGGCTGAGAACACCGCTGTCACATAGGTGTCGATTGTTTCAGTTCGATCATAGACGTTTCAAGTTCGGCGACGCTTTCACCGGGGGACGGCTGAGTGCCGCAGGCGGAATCGGCAATGCGCCACCTACACGGTGTGCACCGGCAAGTGTTCGCTTCCCTAGCCCTGATAAGGCGCTAGTATATGCGAGAGCGGTCCGTGCATGCAGACCTGAATTGGGGTAAAATTTGTTGACAGAAACGATTGCTTTGCAAGATGTCTCGCTTCGTGACGTCTTGCGAAATCAGACAAGCGACGCACACAACCGCCTGCATCAGCATTCCAGTTTTGAAGCGCTGTTCAAAGAATCGCTGGGCCTTGAGGAGTATCGTCAACTCATCCGGCGCTTTCACGGATTTTATGCACCGCTCGACCTGGCGATTGATCGCGTCATGGCCGGGCGGACGGACGACCGGGCAGGTTATTGCTATGCCAGGCGATCAGACCTTCTTGAGCAGGATTTGCGCGACCTTGACTTCAGTCATAGATCGATACGCGAAAACCCACATTGCGAAAGTGTATTCGATCTGGTCTCCCCTGCGTCCCTTGGCGGTGTATTGTATGTGATAGAGGGGGCGACCTTGGGGGGCACCGGCATCGACCGCGCCGCACGGAAGCTTCTTGGCAGTGAGCAGCCGGATGGGCGGCGTTTTTGGGCGTGGTGCCGATCGGAAAACAAGCGGCGCTGGTCAATGACAAATCGGTATCTTGAGCATCTTCATTCCGACCGCCGCACGATGGACGCCCTCGCGAGCGGAGCTTGTGATACGTTCCGTTTGCTCGCAGACTGGCTGGCCCCGCTTGATCGGTCTTTCACCGCCAAGAAGGGGGAGAGGTCGTGACGACTGGCCAGGTTGACCTGGAAACGTGCGACCGCGAGCCGATCCACCTGATTGGCGCGGTCCAACCGCACGGCGCGTTGATTGCTGTCAACGAGGAAAGCCAGATCATTGAGTACGCCAGCATCAACACGGGCTCATTTTTGGGTTCCGCGCCTGAAGAGTTGCTTGGCAAGGCTCTTTGGCACCTTATTGGCAAAGACAACGCGATGCAGCTACCGAATGCCCCGCTGGATCCATCGACACCTGAACTGCTGAGACCGTGGTTTATCAGGTTCGCCGGGCAGAACGGAAAACTGATCAATACGGAATGCCTGCCGCACAGGAACAATGGCCACATCATCCTCGAGTTTCTGCTGCCAGAGCCGACGCCGGCTTCGATCTGGGAAGATGAGCTATTGAGGCAGGGCATTATCTCTGAACTGGTCAAGCCCGGCGCGCTTACGGAACTTGCAGATGCCAGCGCAAAGATGATCCGCGAAGTCACCGGGTTTGACCGTGTGATGATCTACAAGTTCGCCGAGGACAAACATGGCGAGGTGATTGCGGAGGCCACCAACCGTCCCGACAGTTTCCTGGGCCTGCACTATCCGGCATCCGACATACCTGATCCGGCCCGTCGCCATTTTGCCTTGAACGTGATGCGGTCAATTCCGGACATTAACTGCAAGAGCATGCCGATTGTCAGCCGATCAGGCGCCGTTGCCGACGCAGAATCGGACAATCCACTGGATCTGACCTATTCCAAGCTCAGGGCGGTCGCGCCCGTTCATGTCGAATATCTCAGGAACATGGGCGTCGGCGCCAGCCTGTCGATATCCCTGGTCACCAACAACGAACTCTGGGGGCTGGTTGCCTGCCATCACTACGACAGGCGACTGATCTCTTCGAGCAGGTTGCGGTTTGCCGAACTGCTTGGCGGCACGACCTCTGCCTTGCTGCAGAGCATCGAGAACACCAATCAGCTTCGCAAGAGCATCAAGGCAGAGAAAACCGCTTTTCGGTTCGAGCAACAAGCCCGCTCCGGAACGCCGCTTCGGGACTTGATTGTCAATCAGGCGTCCAACCTGATGCAATTGATGGACGCGCAAGGTCTTCTACTTTCTCTGGGTGGCGATCTTATCGAAGTCGGTTCCGTTCCGGAAAAAAAACTCGATTTTTCCTATCTGCGCGCCTTGCTTTCCGATGGTGTGGCAACGACATCGCATTTGTCGGACGTCATCGAAATGAGTGACGCACAAATGCAGGTGGCCGCCGGCGCCGCGCTTTTGGATTTGTCCGAAGACAGCAAGGATTATCTTGTCTTCCTACGCAGCAACTTTGACCAAACGATCCGTTGGGCCGGCAAACCCGAAAAAATCGAAAGCAGGACCGAGGACGGTATCGCGCGGCTTTCGCCTCGTGGATCATTCGCTCTGTGGCGCGAAGAAAGACGTGGCAAGAGCCGACCATTTGACGCCATTGATCGGGATGCATTGCGTATTCTGCGACGGGCCCTGTTCGCCCTGAACAGCCTCGAAAGGGAGCGCGTCGCCCTTGAAGCGCAAAAGATTTCCGAGGCGGAGGAAGTCCGCTTGCGCCACGCCCTGCTTGATGCGGCAAGGGCAAGCTCCCTTGGCGAGCTCGCATCGGCGATCGCACATGAATTGAACCAGCCGTTGTCGGCGATTGCCAATTACGTCAACGCGTGTCGCCAGGAATTCAGGAATGCAGGTGTCGCGATCCCTGCCCGTGCCGAGCAACTGATCAACGAAGCCGTTTCGGAAACCACAAGAGCGGGTGACCTGGTGCGCCGCGTGCGGGATTTCATTTCCCGCGGTGATCTGAATGCCGACTACATCGACCTGAACAAGACAATCAGGCAGGGGATCGACCTCGCGCTGGTTGCGAGCCAGTTGCCACGACTCCAAGTCAATCTGATCCTTGACCACAATCTTCCCAAAGTCTGGGCTGATCCGGTTCAGATCGGTCAGGTCGTTCTCAATCTGGCGCGAAACAGCATTTCAGCGATGCAGGATTCCGAAAAACAGGTCCTGACGGTTGAGGCGGCAAAGACTGACGGATTTGTTCAGGTTATCGTTCGGGATACCGGTGGCGGCATTCCCGCGAAACAGCAAAAGCACATTTTCGAACCGTTTCATGCCTCGACCACAAAGGGCATGGGAATCGGGCTGTCGCTCTGCCGCTCCATCATAGAGGCCCACGCCGGACGTATCTGGTCGGAACCCTCGACCAAGGGCGCTATAATGGCATTCCAACTACCAATTCGGGTGGAACAAGATGAAAAAACCGGATGAATTTTTCTCGATCTATGTGGTCGAGGATGACGATTCTGTCTCGAGATCTCTTTGCGCTCTCCTGAACGCGCACGGGTACGAGACTATTGCATGCAACTCGGCAGAACAGTTTCTGTCCGTATATGACCCATGCCGTAAGGCCTGCATGGTTCTCGACCTGCGCCTTCCCGGAATGAGCGGCATGCAACTGCAAACCCATCTGAAAGACATCCATGTCAGCCTTCCGATTGTGGTGGTCACCGCCCACGGTGACGTTCCGGTCGCCGTCCAAAGCCTGCGGGCCGGTGCCGTCCACTTCCTTGAAAAACCAGCACAAGCAGATCAACTTCTGGAGGCCATAAGCTCCGCAGGTGACATGCTTTTCAATCGCACGCCACCGAACATTCCGAAAAAGATCGTTGCCGATCGCCTGTCCAAATTGACAGATCGCGAACATGAGGTTCTCCGGCATCTGCTGGAAGGAAAGCTAAACAAAGAAATCGCCAACGAGCTTGGCGTGAGTCAGCGAACCGTCGAAGTCCACCGCTCGCGAATTCGCGAAAAAATGCATGCACGGGGCATTGCCGATCTCATCCGTATGGTCGGATGATCGCGGAAATTGCGTACGCAGTTCTACGTAGTGGCAAATCCGAACTATCTCGTTAACTTTCTGACGATCTAATCTGCCAGAGGATTGAAGCTGGCGCATATTGGTTTTCGACTTGCCAACCCGCCAGCAGTCAAGAGCAATTGCTGCCCGAAGAGGCTGATAGTGATGAGGGATGGAGGCCACCAACACTGCATTGAAACCGGCACGTTAGCTTGCGAGTTTTTCGCAACGCCTGTTGGTGGTGAACTTCAAGGAACACAACGTCGGAAAGCCCACCAAATGGCGTCTTGCCGATGTTCTGATCGACAGAATTCCGTCGTTCTTCCGGGAAACAATCAAGAACGTCCCTTTCAAACCGTTTCGATACCCTCTGACGCGTCCACGATGATCAAATCTACAGTCTATTGGAATGATCCGCCCGAATTCTTGGTCGACGTTCCAAGCACATGAAAGGGCCAGAAGCAGCACTTGGCTGCCAAAAGCCAGAGACAATGCTGAAGTTCGGGAGGACAACAAGTGTTTACGTCAACTGCGTCAGCTGAACCCCTGGAATTCGGAATATACGAAGAGAGCCGATCCAACATCCGACGCCTCAAAGAGAGCCTTCCTGAGGATCAGGTCGCCGGGTTGGCTCGGGAGGTCATTCGGCGCCTTGCGTCGCGCCACAGCAAAGTCGAACATATTTCGCACGAGCCGACCGTTGCGGAATTGGAAGAACTCTGCACGGCCCTGATTTCTGACAACGATACAGCAGCTGCAGCGATCATTTTCGGCGCACGTGCGGAAGGTGCACCCCCGGAAGCCATCTACCTGAAGTATCTTGCGGCGGCGGCTCGGATGCTGGGGGACTGGTGGAACGAGGACCGTGCAGACTTTGTACAGGTGACCGTCGGAACGGGTCGCATGTTCGCAATCATGCGCGGAATGAAACACCTGTTCGTTCCAGCCTTTGACGCTCCGGAGAAATCTGCCATCTTTGCCTCTGTGCCGGGGGAAGATCACACCTTCGGCATCCGCATGGCCGCGGATTTGTTTCGCAAGGACGGTTGGGAGATCTCGCTCAAGATCGGTCTGGATCACGACGAGCTGGTCGCCGACATCGAACGGACTCCAAGCAGCATTCTAGGCCTGTCATTGGCTGGGCGGCATTCGGTCGATGCATTGTCACGGCTTGTCGTCGCATTGCACATTTGCTGTCCTCATGCTCCGCTCTTGGTGAGCGGGCGAGATGTTGAAGATGCCGAACCACTTCTTGGTTTGATGGGTGTGGACTGCATTGCTCGCGATCTAGATGAAGCAAGAGAACATATGCGGGTATTGTGGGAAAAAAATCAGACCGGGTAGGTTTCCGCCCGTGAATCTAACAGGGGTTTTCGCACGAATCAAAGTGACTCCTGCCACAATTCGAAGCAATGTCTCAATGTGACGTTCTTGGTCAATGCCGGTAGGTATGGTCTTCTCAGCCCATTGCATAACGGCGTTTACTGTCGACCAAATCCATCTAAAGCGCCGCGCCTGGAAGGCTCGCGTCATGTCCGATAAATTCGCTTGCCATGTGTTGTGTTGCATAGATCGACTGCAACTCGGAACACATCCTTCCCGAGACAGAATTCAGGCGGTGCGTTCAAAACCTGGGCGGCTAGGTCCGGCCATCCGGTTGAGAACCCTTACACCAATCTTGGCTTCTGCCTTCTGATTTCCAAAGGTACACGCTTTCAGCTTGGGCCCGATGACGGCCTTCCAGCGATCCATTCATAGCCCGGCAGTGTATGCACAGCATGCATGAGAGAGTGGGTTTCGCCCGGCGACGTTGAGTTTGGCCGGAGACCTTCTGCGATGCTGATCAGCCCCACTCGAATGGTCCAGTTTGATTGTTAGTGCATGACTGGCCTTTGGTCCATCCGGACGATGGGTTCCGGGGCCGGTGGCCGATATCCGGGAAGGTCACGGCCTGCACGGCCTTGGACGACAACCCGGTTGTGACCGCAATCATGGCCCCCTACCCTTCCCAAAGACACCATCGCAGATCGAATTGGTCGTGTCGCTTAAAGCCGAGTGCAGTGACGAAATCCAAAACGGTTCTAGCGTAGCGCGAAACCACCCACGGGCGGAGCAATTCGACCCCTTGCAAGCCTCTTTCGACGGAATTTCTGCTCGCCTCGCACGATCGCAAACGCGTAGAATCAACTGAAACGCGGCCGCCGAATTGACAAAAAGTCTAACTGCGGCGTGGGTTTACATCGCCAGGTCAAAAATTTCTTACGTCACGAATAACAGTTCAGGATGCTCATTTTATATATGTTTTTCAGTTGGTTACCCCGCTCCATCTGGAAAAATCAAAATTGTTGCTGTGGATAACTTTTCCACCACATTTAGATTCTTCTTGCTGGACTCGGATGTTCATGGCATTTCCATTCTGACGGCGAAAAGCGTCAGGCGTGCTTTCGACCGTCAGAATGATCAAGAGCCTTAACAAAGGCCATGAGAGGCGGCAGTACATGGATGATCGAAACGTTGGGTTCGCGCAAGGGATAGGCTCATCCGACATCGGGGCGTTTGCGGACCATCTTGCCGAGTCGCTGGATCGGCAGATGAAGATTGCCTTTGAGCCCGAAGAACGCAAATCCCTCAGAAGTTTCAGTTCTACCGAAGTTGCCGGCTTACTTCGTGTTAGCACGTCCAATCTTCGCAACCGCCACAAAGACGGGAGTTTTCCCGAAGTTCATACCGATACCCGTGGGCATAGATTCTATACGGCTGAAGAAGTCGACGATCTGCGCAACATTTTGAGTCGCACTGGGAAGAATGCCGACGCCTATCGGCCCGGACGTCATGATGGCGACCGCCTCCAGGTTATCTCAATCGTCAATTTCAAAGGTGGTTCCTCCAAGACAACCACTACGATTCACCTGGCGCAGCGCTATGCCCTGCGCGGATACCGCGTGCTTGTGCTTGATCTTGATCCGCAAGCCAGTCTAACCACATTCTTCGGCTTTCGGCCCGAGCTCGAATTCGCCGATGGTGGCACCATCTACGACAGCTTGCGGTATGAGAACCAGGTTCCCCTTTCGGATGTCATTCAGAAAACGTACTTTCACAATCTCGACATGGTTCCGGCAGGCTTGATGCTGTCTGAATACGAGACCGAAACAGCAAACGCACTCGCAAATCGGGTGCAGCCGATATTCGCGGAACGCCTCACCCTGGCTCTGGAAGAGGTCGATTCCGACTACGATATAGTGTTGATCGACTGTCCTCCGCAGTTGGGCTTTCTCACTTTGACGGCTCTGGCAGCATCGACCGGCCTCCTGGTCACCGTTGTACCGGGCATGCTCGACATTGCATCCATGAGCCAGTTTCTCAAACTCGCATCCGAAACGATCAAGGCTGTCGAAGAAGCCATCGGAAGGCGCGTAAACTGGGATTTCGTCAAGTTTCTCATCACGCGGTATGAGCCATCTGACGGTCCGCAGACCCAAATGGCTGGATACTTGCGGTCGATTCTCGCGGGCCAGGTCATGACCGAACCGATGCTGAAGTCTACGGCAATCTCGGACGCCGGCATGACCCAGCAGACGATCTATGAAGTCGATCCGAGCCAGTTCGTTCGAAAAACCATTGAACGTGCACTGACGAGCGTGAACAGCGTTTCCGATGAGCTCGAACAGACGATCCAGATGGCGTGGGGACGTCGCTGATGGCCCGCAACATATTCAACCAACCTCCGAAAGACGACATGGAGACGGCAGCGCCCTCCCCTGCCCCACCAAAGTCTCCAAAGCTGCCCGGTTCTGTCGGTGGATTACGTGACTCGTTACGCGAGATCACGGCCAATTCAATCCGCGACATCGACACCGACCGGATCGACGTGGATGGCTTGCGGGATCGCTTGGTGCTCGAAGACAGCAGCATTGACGATCTCGCGGAAAGCATACGAAAACATGGTCAGCAGGTACCGATCATGGTCCGTCCGTCGGACCAGCCGGACCGCTACCGCATCATTTATGGCCGGCGCAGACTCGCGGCCATCCGAAAGGTGGGCGGAACGGTCAAGGCAATTGTCCGCACGCTCGACGATAATGCCTCGTTGATTGCTCAAGGTCAGGAAAACAACCTGCGTCTCGACCCATCCTTCATAGAAAAATCTATGTTTATCAAAGAGATGCAGGAATCAGGCTACAAACCGAATGTGATCCAGGACGCTTTGGGCCTGACGCGGCAAGGCGTATCGAACCATCGTGTGGTCGTCGAACAACTGCCTGAAGAACTCGTTCTACTTATCGGGCCCGCACATGGTGTCGGCCGGCGACAGTGGGGAGACTTGGCGGCTCTAGCGCAAAAGGTACAACTGGTGGACATCGCAAAGGAGGCCCTTGCTTCCCTGCCCGATGACACACCGAGTTCCGAGAGATTTCAAGCGGTATACATTGCTGGCACGAACAAGGCGCGTGGAGCGGTAAAGCAAGCTACACGCGGTCGAAAGACTGTGGTCAAAGCTGAAAATGGCAGGCCCGTCGCAACAGTTGCCATTGATGGCAAATCAATCGCCATCAAGATAATCCGAAAGGACAACCCGGAATTCGGCCAGTGGATCGAACAGCGTGCAGAAGCTACACTTCGGCGGCTTTTTGATCAATGGCAGGATGAGAGAGGCTCAGGGTCCTAACCCAGCCGCAACGAAAACAAGAGCAGAGGAGAAAGGCGAAGGCCAAAAAAGAAAAGAGCCCCCCAAGGTTTCCCCTGGAGAGCCCTCATCATGTGATTAGCACCTGTGATGTAGCAATCTCCGACAAAGCGGTCAAGAGCCATCGATTCGGTGGACGTCTTTTTGTTGCCTTTTCACGCGAGAAATCGCGGGAAGAGACGGGAGAGTTGTGGGCCAAATGGTCTTCGCTCATCAAACATGGCATTCACAAAGCTTTCAATCAAGAGTACCGGCACGTCTCTGGCAACTGGTACGACACCACCCCCTGAAACCGACATCTGGGCCGTCTTCAGAGCGCTCCGAGACTCCCGAACCCTGTTTGGACTACGCCCCGGCCATGTCCAAACACTTCAGGCGATGCTCAGTTTTCTCAAGCCAGGTCACGGCGAGATTGTGTTCGCCTCCAATCACGAGATTTGCCGGCGTGTCGGAGGAATCGATGAACGAACCCTCCGCAGGCACATCGATCGCTTCGTTGGAGCGGGCTTCCTAAGACGACACGACAGCCCAAACGGGAAACGCTACCGTGTACGGTCATCCAAAGGCCATTGCATCAGCTATGGACTTTCGCTCGCGCCGTTGTTTGAACGCGCAAGTGAACTCCTCGCTGTCGCTCAGGAGCTCGAAAACACGCGGCGGGATCGCATCTTCGTCCGAAAGCAAATTCTAACACGACTCGCGCAATTGGAAGAGTTTGATCCCGACAGCGCGTTTCCATCTGACGTACGAAGAACCCTCCGGAGAAAGTTGACCCTTGCAGAATACCGCGTTTTGCTTGCCCAAGCCGACGCGGAACATCTGCTATTGTCCACCGCGGTGGACGCGCCGGAATCAATCGAATTGCCCGCCAATGACGGGCAAACTGTCCGGCATCATTCTAAGTCAATAAAAGAACAAAAAGATCTAGAAAGCAGGCGGAGTATTAAAATACCCGAACTCCAAACGCTAACTTCGGTATGTAACCAGGCAACTTCATTTGCCTCAGACTCGCTTGAAAGCTGGCATGACGTCGAAAACCACGCGCGCACTCTTGCCCCGATGATGGGCATCCATTCTAGTACGTTTGAAAACGCAAGAAACGCAGTAGGCACTGAGAAGGTTTCGTGTGCGATCTTTATCATGCTTCAACTTGGCAGCAAAATCCGGAACTTTGGAGCATATTTCCACAGCATCACACTCGGACGAAGAGAGCCACATTTTGATCCGACCACGTTGCTTCAGAGATTGTCACGATCCGGCAGCGCAATTGTCTAGCGTCCACCGCGGTGGACATCGTTAGTAACAGAGAGTGCTTCGAACGAGACCAAGAGAAATGTCAGGCAAGAAAAGGCACTTTCGGTGGTCAACAATGGAGAAAAGCTGATGCAGTGCCACCAGCCCGATCATTTCGACGCTTTTGAGGCTTTGCAAGATTACACCCAGGCCGACCACGAAGTTGCCTCAACCTTTTTCGTGACGGCCAAACTATCCCCACCGGATACCACGACTGCCCGAGCTGAATCGGGAGATGGAAGAATACGACGATGGCCAGGATGAGTTTGAATTGACGCATAGCGGAATCGAACGGGCGACGGTGGCCAAATGTCTCAATCGTGGGTCCAGCGCACGGGCCTCCTCAGCCACACATGAGCCAATAGAATAGGCACATCCATCGAGCTCGAAACCTCTCAACTCGGTCCCGTCGTGATCGCCGTCAACCTGTCATCTCACAGGTCGGCAAAGGCCCATGTCCGATTGAATACGCAGGGCAACTGGATACGCCTCTTGCTGTCCCACACGAACGCGATTGACATGGAATGAGCGAAACTCCATGCACATCTTCGAGGCCGCCGGGTATATGGCCGATAAATCGAAGACGCTCACGTATCGGATATCCCACCCTATGCAATCCAAAACGCAATAGCAGCAGCTTTGGATGATTGGTTCTGTCTACAGCCAACACTCTACGCCCTTCGCTGTTGGATGCGCTCATTCGCACGAGCGATGACGACCCCAAGCGCCCGATCACGGTGGCACGTCGGATGATCCCCTCCGGATCAAAGAGGCGCTCTGCCGGGCGCTGAGAGGCCCGTGGGACCAGTTCACCAGCCTATTGGAAGACTCCTGGCGCGGCTTCAGAAAAGTTGGTACGTTTTTTGACGTGGATTGGTGAGCTTCAGGAACGCGTTGAAGCGATCGTTCTCAAGGCGACGCGCGCGATCGAGGTTGTGGAAAGCCCACCCGAAATCCGTGATCAAGTCTCTGAACAGAGTCTGGAAATGAACCCTTGGGGGCATTCCCGACCTTCATATATAACACCATATCAACTTGATCCTGTAACCTGTAGTCGCTCAGAATATAAGCAAACGGCAAGCGTGGTGCGAAATGCGGCGTCGGAAGAGCAGGTGGACAAGGAGTTGGAACACTGGGTAGCTGAAATACGCAAGAAACGCGGAGCAGCGCTCGATTTGTCGACAGTTATGCAGGCTTGTCCTCAAGTCGCATCCCGCGCGCGCAACATGGGTGGCAATCTGAAGGATTGGAGCAATTTGCACCGGATTGCGGGTCAACTCAGACCGTTGATCGGCATTTCCGAGTACGCCTGGGGTTTTGCGTAGGACAGGCTCGGGCCCAGATCGCAACAGCCGCCCTTGTGCTGATGTTCGACAAACGCTGCGGGTGAAGTGGCGTCTCCGGGCGGCTATCTGCGCGGTATGGCCGAGAAGGCCGGGGCAGGGGGGCTGCATCTCGGGCGCAGCTTCTATGGCCGGATGAGCGCACAGGCTGCGTAAGGGGTATTGATCGAAGACGGACGTTGGCATATATTGCCAATAGGGAGATTTGCATCATGGTGACACGAAACGTTGTTCTGACTGACGCCCAGGACCAGCTGATTCAGGGACTGGTCGCGTCCGGTAGGTTCCAAAATGCGAGCGAAGCCATGCGGGCCGGTTTGCGGCTGCTCGAACAGCAAGAGGCGCAGTTTGCAAGCCTTCAGGACGGTCTCCTCGAAGGGCTTCAGCAGGCTAATAAAGGTGACCTGGCCGAGGGCGGTGGTGAAAATGCTGTCCGGCGGGCCTTCGCGAGGGCACGGTCAACTTCATGAAGCGATCTTTCCGGCTGACGCGCCGTGCGGAAGACAGTCTGGTCGCGATCGCCCGCTGGACCGGAGAGACATTTGGCGCCCATCAGGCGGACATCTATGAGGCCGTACTTCTTTCCCGTTGTGACGCGATCGTAAATGGCCAGGTGCAAAGCCGCAGCTGTGCCATCCTCGTGGATGTGGTCAAAGGGCTGAGATTTCTCAGGGCAGGGGAGCACTTCCTGGTGTTTCTGGATCGGCCGGACCAGGTGATCATTGTTGATTTCGTGCATTCTCGCAGCGATCTTTTTCGCCATGTTGCAGCTCGGACGGCGCTCAAAGGTGATGACAACTGATCCTTGTCAGAGACCCGCAACCTTGGTGAGGTTCACCCGGAACCGGTCGCGGCGGGTCATTGCGGGCGAGGGCATGAAAGAGCTGATGCACTAAATCGCTTCGCGATATGGGCGCTTGTGGCGTGGGTTGCGCGTAGTCGGGATTTGTTTCGCGGATTGTGAAGTTGAGAGTTTGCTGTTGATCGAGGTGATTTTGCCTCGGTTGACAGAGGGTTTTCCCATGAACATTCAGCATTCCACAC
>NZ_JASMWN010000028.1:0-46982 GCF_032595355.1 Sedimentitalea todarodis
GGTTACAATATGCCAAGGCGATCCGCCGAGATCGACCCAAAGCGGCGGACAAATGGCACTTGGGCGAAGTCGTCCTTCCGATAAATGGTAAGAAGTATTGGCTGTGGCGCGCCGTCGACAGCAAAGGCGATGTACTGGACATCCTCGTGCAATCTCGGCGCAATAAACGGGCCGCCATTCGGTTCTTTCGCAAACTATTCAAGGCGTTTGGCGAGCCACGGGTGATCGTCACCGATAAACTCCGAAGCTATGGCGCCGCCTTGAAGGAGCTTGCTCCGGGAGTAGAGCACCGCAGTCACAAGGGCCTTAACAATCGATCCGAAGGGTCACATCGCCCCACACGACGGCGAGAAAAGATTATGGGGAGGTTCAAATCGCCGAGACAAGCCCAGCGATTTCTTTCCGTTCATGATCAGGTCCAAACCATCTTCCGTCCGCGCCGCCATACACTTTCAGCCGCTGCCTATCGCCAAACCAGAGCCGATGCCCACTGGATTTGGGACGACACCACGCGTGAGCTGAAGGCTGCCTGAGATCCAGTGCCACGGCTTTCGCCGACAGAAACTCCGATAACTTGACGATGCCCCTGAGACAACGGGCACGGAATGCCTGCGGAACTGCAGGCTGAAATCAATGATCTGTAGCAGAGGGCGGGGTGTTTGGTCATGTCAAACAATTCTTGATTGGTTCGTGACGTCTGTCAAGTCGGCCAAAAGAAATCCGCCCGCCTCTCGCGTCGTCCGGGCTACTCTGTTGTCATGATCGCCAAACTGGTGACCCCGATGATTTGAGATTTGGTCATCCCAGGGGTCGAACGTATCGCCCCTGACGTTTCGATATGGTGTTGCTGTGAGCCTGTCGCGGCGCGGATGCACGATCAGGGTGGTCTGATCGCACGTTGTCAGAAATCTCTTTGCTCGCCGGCGAGACCTGGGCCGATCAACTATCTCCTCTCGCTTGCGGACCGGACAGCTTTCCGGCTGTCGACTACGCCCCGCGCCGCAAACGGGTTTTCGACGTCAGCCGTGGGTATGGCGAAGCGGTAGTAGGGCGAAACAGCATAGGCGGCGCTTTCGCACAGCCTGCCGCTTCCGATCAGGCTGATTTGCGAGTTTCCACTCGATCCGAACCGTCCGGTGTGATGCTTCCGTCGGTGCCGACCGATACCGTCATTCCGGTTTCGAGTTGGGACAGGCCGTTGCATCCCACAAGCATCAGGATGTCCTTTTCTCGGGCCACGATGGCCATGTGGCTGAGCCACCCGCCGATGTTGCTGAGCACCGCTCCCGCGCGCTGCACCTGTGGCAACCAAGCGGGGCTGACCATTCGGCACAGGATGATGTCGCCGTCGCAAAATCCGGCAAACGGGTCCGTTTCGGTAGATTCGTCGTTCACCACGAATATCCTGCCGGTCGTCCCCGCGCTGCCTGCGACACAGGTGCCGTGCAACTCATCGGCGTCGTCCTGATCTTGGGTAGAGACGGGCGAGGACAGGCGCTCGCAGTCGCGCAAGGTCAGTGACACGGCGACCGGCGGTTGCGTCCGAAGCAATGCAGCGCGGTTCTTGCGCAGCATTGCACGGGTCCGCAGAATGGTCAGATCGACGTCGTCAATCAGCAGAATTTCATCCATCGTCAAGTGAAAGATCAGATCCGAAAGCCCGGTTTCCTCAGCCAGGGCCAGAATCGCGCGCCGCAGTTGTGCAAAAATGCGCAGCGCCTCGTGCTTGGCCTGTTCCTTGAGATCCTGAAACGCGATGGCCAGATCGACCGGATCGGTCGGTGCGGTGGCAGCATCTTCGATGGCCTCGACCGGCGCGCAGGTCGCGCTGTCAAGGAGCGGCCAGAGCAGTTCGGGCGTTTCGACATAGCGCGGCGTGCTGAGTTCATAGTCAAAGATCGCCCGATGCCCCATCGCCGTCAGCAAAGCGTCGCGACGATCAGCCGGGTCCAGGGCCGTACAGGCATCGATAAGGCTGCTCGGAGCGTGGTGCAGCGTAGGGAGCATCAAACGTCGCTGCGCTGCCGCGTCGCCCTTAGCCATGGTTTCGGCCTGGGTCATCGTGAATTTGGCCAGTATGTTGATCTTCTCGGCCTCGACATAGGTTTCGCACACCAGTTTGTGCTGCAACCGGTCGATGATCTCGACGATTTGTTCGCGAGGCAGCGCGGTGAAATCCGTGGCTTGCCACAACGCGATATCGCGCTGCAGCGCCGGGATCGTGTGCTGACGGAACCGCACGAGGATCGCATCGGCCTCTTGGCGCAGGTGGCGGGCTTTGGATTTGCTCAATCGCAAAGCCAGACGCGATTTCAGCTTGCGGTCGACATAGGTGCGGCCAAACAGGGTGAAGAGATGGCCGGGGCGTCCTTCGGGCAGGTCATAGCCGACCCCCAGTTGGCGACAGGCAAGATCGACACTGCCGCCTGGCGCCCACAGGTTGGCCATCAGCGAGAATGAGAGCGGGGTCGGGCGGGGCAGCACTTCGGCCATTTCGTCCTGCTCCAGGATCACCTCATCCGGGTCGCTGTCGCGATAGGTTTCAAGAACGCGCCGCCATTCCTCCCGGATCGCGATGTCGGCGGGACTGTTGCTCGCAAGCGACGTGATGTCACGGCTTTGCACGATCTGGAACGCACCGTTTGCATAGGTCCACTCGATGTCCTGCGGACAGCCGAACATCGCTTCGATGCGGCGGCTCAGATCAAGCAGGGGCGCGAGGTCGATAGGAGACGATTGTTCATCGGCAGCGGCCTGGGAATAGCGACCGAACCGCAGGCTTTGGGGCGTGACGCGACCCGACACCAGATCGTCGCCGCATCCCTTCACCAGCTCAACCATCGCCAGACCGGGCGCGGTGGGATCCTCGGTAAAGAGCACGCCGGCATAGTCGGACTGCACCATGTGTTGCACGAGGATATTGCCGTCGTGACCGGCGGAATTCTCGGTATCATAGCTTGCCGCTCGTGCCGATGCGAACGATCCAACCACCGCGTCCAGAGCATCGCGCATGGTGTGGCCATCCACGTCCAGAACACTGTCGAATACACCGGCAAAGCTGTGATCGGCACCATCCTCTCCTGCGGCGGAACTGCGCACGGCGCAGGGCCGCGACCCGATCATGCGCCAGATTTTTGCGGCAAACGCGTCCTTCTGCGGCTCTGCCATCGCGGTATAGGCATGGATCGCGCCAGTGCGGATCACCAGCCCGTCAGGCACCGGCAGACCGGCCTGTTTCATCACCGAAAGACGATAGGATTTGTTACCGCTGCCCACGAGCGCATCGGTCGCAGCTAGCGGATAGACATCGGCGAGCGGGCGGCGTTCAAAAACCCGGCGCAGCCTATTTGCGGCCATGTGGCGCAGCTGCGCCAGCGTTTCTGTTACATAAGCGCGCTGTATCAACAGCAATGTCAGGCTGATGCAGAGATAAACGTTGCCAGCCGCACTCAGCCGAAACACCAGCGCGAACATCAGCGGCGCACCGATCGCCCAGAACAGGGCGGCCTGCCGCCGGGACTTGGCCACGGCCCAGTGCAGATAGAAGCATGCCAGGGCCGCGAACAGCACCGGTAGCCCATAGGTGGGGTCCGGCCGGCCCAGACTGGTCAGCCACAGGAATTCCACGTCGAATGCCGAGGCGGCTTGCTCTGTTGCGCTGAGGCCCAGCATCAGTACCGGCAGGAACAGCAACGCGGTCAGGTTGCGCATCGGGGTCAGCCCCTTGTCTGCATAGAATTGCTGTATGGCGCGGGCCTTGCGGGCCGGATCGTCGCTCAGGCGTTGTTTCAGCGCCTTCAGGTCTTCTGAATAGCGCGCGGTGATCATCTGGTCGCGCTCGGATTTCAGAGCGATGGGCAGCACCAGCAGGCGCGATGCAAGCGAGAGGGCGAGCAGGCCCAGCACGAAATGAGACCGCTCTCCAATCCAGATCAACGCCGCTGCCAGCGCATCAATGCCGGATTGCCAATAGGTCAGCTGCTGTTGATTCAACCATGCCTGCACATGTGGTTTCGGCTTTGGTGCGACGAAGAACTCCCATGGTGTCGTATAGCGGCCTCTGAAATCAATGCCCGCCTCGGACATCTCCAGACCCAGAACCTGCGCCATGAAACAACTGCGCCGGTCATAGCAGGCCGCCACGGTTGGCTTGTCCTGCAACTCTGCGATGCGCCGCGTCAATTCGTCGGTCGGCAAAGCGCGTATCGGAATGTTGATGGCACCAGGCAGGTGTCCGGTGGCGAAATCTCCCGGATAGCGGGTATCGACGATCTGGAGATCGGTTGTGTCCAGCAGGTTCTTGAAACCTGGCGTGCCGAGCAGGGCATCGCGGTTCGGATATCTGGGAATCGCACGCAGATCAGACAAGGTCTGAACGTCGGCATCGCTGAATTCACGACCTTCGACGATCCATTTCTCGATGCCTCCGGCAATGAACCGGCAGTCGATCCCGCGGGCAGCGAGCTCGGCGCAGATTTCACTGCTGCGGTTGCCGTTGTGGCAGAACAGCACGACCGTCTTTCCGTCCATCGGCATCTCCGCGTTCAGGAAATCGGGAAAGCGAACATGCTGTGCGCCAGGCAGGGTGCCCATCCGGTGTTCTGCGGTTTCCCGCACGTCGAAAAACAGCGCGGAATCGGAGTTGTCGATGGTATCCAGCAAGGCCTGCGCGTCCTGCGTGCTCAGCGCCAGCGGGCTCTGTGCCTGTTTGTCAAAGCTGGTTTCCTTCAGTTTTGTGTCCTTGATCGTCGTGCCGTCAAACTGCGCAGGCCGGACCAGGGTCGCTTGCAGATGCGCCAGTTCGGCGGTGTTTCTGCTTTGGTATTGCCAGATGTTCAACGCCCCGAAGGCCAGTGTGATCAGCAGCAGCGCACCGATCAGACGTGTCGGGAACCGGGTGCCTTTCGACCCCGATACAGGCTCTAGTCCAAACCGTTTGGCAACCAGTGCAGCCGTTCCGGTGACAGCCGCGATTCCGACCGCAAAGACCTGCGAGAGCGAGGACACCGATCCGATGAGAAGCTCCGGCGACGGGATCGCAAGTGCAGGGCCGGGCATTAGCGTCAACGCTCCCAGCAATCCGAGTTTGATTGCTCTCGGAGGAATTTCATACTCGGAACTCGTTGGTGTAACCAGCATACCTGCAATGCGCCTCGCCTGATGAATTGGACTGAACCCGATCATTAGGAATAGTTCTTGGTAAATAAATAGTTTATAAAACAGTTGGTTAATGTGATTAAATTTCAGGACATTCATACAGGAACCCGTTTCGGGTGGCTGGTGAAATTAACCGATCCTTTTCCCCTGCCTGCCAAGAAGATTGGAGAAAATGGGGAAAGCAATGAAACACGCATTCACGATTCTGGCCTCCGGGTTTCGTGCGGTTCGGATCTCCGCTCGACGCTTGACCATCGCTGCTGCACTCTGCGGGGTCTTTCAGGCAACATCCGCGACGGCCGAGATTGCGCTGGTTTTCGGCACTTATGCAGCGGACAAACCGACAACGACCGTCCGAAAGTACAAGCCGTTCCTGAACTATCTTGCTCTGCAGATGACCGAGGTTCTGGGAAAGCCTGTCAGCATTACGATGAAGATCGCGCGCGACTACGAGACCGGCATCGATCACCTCGCCGAGGGGCAGGTCGATTTCGCGCGGTTCGGGCCGGCCTCTTACATTACTGTCCGCGAGCGCAATGACGGCATTCAGATTGTCGCGATGGAATCCAAGGGTGGCAACAAGCGGTTTAAGGGCGTCATCGTGGTTCATTCCGACAGTGCCATTCCGTCGCTTTCCGCGCTATCCGGTCAGAGTTTCGCATTCGGGGACGAGCTCTCGACGATCGGTCGCTATCTTGCGCAAAGCCATCTGATCGAGGCCGGCATCACCAGCCATGAGCTGAGCGGATACGATTTTCTGGGCCGTCACGATCGGGTGGGAACAGCCGTCGGCGCGCGCAGGTTCACTGCGGGAGCACTCAAGGAAAGCACTTTCAACAAGCTTGTGGCCTCGGGAGTGCCGATCAAGGTGCTGTTCGAATTTGACAATGTGACCAAGCCGTGGCTGGCGTCTTCCGGCCTTGATCCGGAGATTCTCGCCGCCATGCGGCTGGTCATGCTGAACACGACTGACCCGGGCATATTGGATAGCATCAACAAGGACGGCTTCGTCGAGGGTACCGATGCGGACTACGATTTTATCCGCGCTGCAATGAAACACAGCGCCGCATTCTGACAGCAGCAATGGCAAAACTCTTCAAACATATGGGGCTTGGCGTTCAAATCGCACTGTCCATGGCATTGGCGGCGGTTCTGGTGATGTTCCTGGTGGGCGAGTACGAACGCCGGAGCGAAACCGACCGAATGAATGCCGATCTGCTCGCACAGGCAGATCTGACGGTCTCTCTGATCAGCGGTTTGATGATTGAGCCGATCATCATCCAGGATACACCCGTCCTGAATAGCGCGATGCAAGAGGCCCTTGCGCGTAACCCAAAGCTTCTCGCAATTTCAATCAAGGACAACAACGGTAGCGTGATTGCTCATACTGAACGCAGTGACTTCTTCACGACCGCGACCGTTAGCCATTTCGAACGGGATATCATTGTCGAAGGTGAGCCGTTCGGGACCATGGAGATTACCTGGTCCACTGCCGAAGGGCAGGCCCTGATCGACGAGAACGTTCAAAGCAGCAGATTGACCATTGCTGCGACGGTTTTCGTTCTGTCCCTGATCTTCCTGTTGCAAACCAGCGTTCTGGCCATGCGCCCTTTGCACAATATCCATGAAAGGATGTCCGCAGTTATTGCCGGCCGGCCCCACGACAAGGTGGCGCTTCCGTTCTTTGTCTCGCGCGAGTTCATAGCCCTGGATCATTCGGTAGACGTGCTGCAGAAAACCTTTGCCGAACGCGACGACCGCGAGATGGCCCTCAAAGAGGCCAAGGAGAGCGCGGACAGGGCGAGCCGCGCCAAATCCGATTTCCTGGCCAACATGAGCCATGAAATTCGCACACCGATGAATGGCGTTATCGGAATGGCCGAACTCATCCTGGAAACTGCTCTGGACGAAGATCAAAGGCTGTATGCCGAGGTGATTTCCAAATCTGGCTCGGCTCTGCTGTCAATCATCAATGACATCTTGAATTTTTCCAAGATCGAAGTCGGCAAGATGGAACTGGACGAGGCCCCGTTCGATCTTCAGTCGGCGATGGAAGATATTGTGACGTTGCTTGCGACAAAGGCCAGCGAGAGGGGAGTCGAAATCACGCTTCGTTATGATCCAGACCTTCCAAAAGTGTTTGTGGGCGATGTCGGACGGTTGCGCCAGGTGCTGACCAATATTGCCGGAAACGCAGTCAAATTTACGCTTGACGGGTATGTCTATATCGATGTCAACGGCTCCGAATGCGCTGACGGATACGATCTGCGCATCGATGTCAAGGACACCGGAATTGGCATTTCCCCGGACAAGATCGCAGGGGTTTTCAATGCGTTCGAACAGGTCGACAGCGCCAGAAACCGACAATTCGAGGGGACCGGTCTGGGGCTTGCAATATCGACCAGGCTGATGCGATTGATGGGCGGCGATATCTCCGCGATATCCCAGGAGAACAAGGGATCCACGTTTACCATAAATGTGAATTTGCCCGTCGGCGATATGCGGTCCACTGTTCCGACTGACATAGAAGCGAATCTTGCCGGGCTTCGTGTCTTGGTCGTCGATGATCTGAAGCTCAATCGTATGATCCTGTCCGAAAGACTGGCCAGCTGGAACGTTACAACCACACTCGCGTCGTCCGGTGCCGAGGCGCTGGACATACTTGCAAAGACGGATGATGGGTTCGATCTGATCATCCAAGACTACCACATGCCCAGAATGGATGGTGAGGAACTCGCCAGGTGCATACGAGCCATGAATACCTATTCAATGACCCCGTTGATCGTATTGTCGTCGCTGGATCTGTCGATGAGTGTAGCCGTCAGAGAGGAAATCGGTGCGTGTGAATTGCTCCTGAAACCAGTGCGCTCCGAACAGTTGAAAAACACGATTGCTCGATCTCTGAGAATGAGATCGGCGCCGGTGCATCCCGGGGTGACGAACGAACCAGAATTTGATGTTGACCGGACTCTGAGTATTCTCGTTGCAGAGGACAACAAGACAAACAGGCTCATCGTGAAGTCGATGCTGAAGGACGCGGACGTTTCGCTGACATTTGCCGAGAATGGTCGTGAAGCCTTGCATCAGTATATAGAGATCAGACCAGACATGGTCTTGATGGACATGTCGATGCCGCAAATGGACGGCATCGAAGCAACCCATGCGATCCGCAATATTGAAAACGACCAGAGGATTGCGCATTGCCCAATTATTGCGCTCACTGCCAATGCACTCCCTGAAGACCAAATGCGATGCCTTGAGGCGGGGATGGATGACTTCCTCACCAAACCAATAAACAAGAGGGCACTCATAACGGTGGTAAAGACATGGCGTAGGCGGAGTCGGCCGCGTCCGGATCAGACGACGTTGGCCTGCGGCGGGGCAGGTCGCTGAACAACGTCCACAATTCGCGAAACGCAGCCCATGGCATGCTAACATTTCAGTTCCTGAAGTTGCAGATCGGTTGGGCTGAGCCCCCTTGACAATCTACGGCGAGCTGAAGCGCAACTCGCTTCACTTTAACGATCAACCTGAGTTGAACGGCCATCACGTCTTGAATGCGCAAGACCTGTGCGTAGGCCGCTGTGCCGTTGATCGCAAACTTATCCGGTATCCCAAAATCATGGCCGTTGTGCACAGCGGTCTTGACGCCGGGTGGTCGCCTGAAGGGATCGCAGGCTGAATGTGGCTGGAACATCACCCGATGCGGGTCAGTCACGAACCGATTTGCATACTCCGAAGAGGGACCCGCCGAGACGTTCTGCCAACATCTGCTATGACATCGGCGCAAGCGCAGCCCACGTGGCATGCGTAGGCATCATGGTCGTCATCTCCCAGTTGAAATGGTCATCAAACACCGTGTTGAAGTCATTGGGGATCGCGTCCAGTTTGGCCATTGGAATTGCGATCTGGCATAATTTCGCAAGGAGTTTGGCAAAGCCAACGTCACATTACTGGTTGTGCGCGCCAGTAGGTTTGCGGTTGCTCTAGAGAGCCCTGACAGGCAGTCTGGACCTGCCATCCCTCCCTGCCCATGCGCGCCAATCGATCAACTGTGATCGTGGGACCGAGTTCAGTGTCTGGCAGCATATGAAGGATGGTCTGGGTGCTGATCCGTTGTTCTGTGACCCTCAAACACCGTGGCAAGTGGATACTGTCGAGAACACCAGCAACGATTTGCGCCGATAGCTTCCCCGCACGTCTGACCCAACGGCGATCACAAATCGCTATTTGGCGTTGATTTGTGATCGCTCGAACGACACGCGGCGCAAATGTCTCGGGGAACAAACACCCGCTGAAATGTGCCGGACAGAGCATATGGAAGGAGCATCGTCTTGCTGATAACCACGTAACACAGAAATTGCGCTTATCTGGTCTTTCGCTTGATCCTTTCTCGTTGTTTCAGAATGGTTTGGCCTTGTCCAATTTGGACATCTGCGGCTGTGAGGAGTTAGGGGATCTCATGATACCGCCGCCTATTGCAGTGCTCATCAAAGGCGTCGATCTTGCGATTATGGTCGTCCGGCAGCTCGCCGTCTTCCAGCAGGATGCGGCTCTTGCGCGTGTGGTGCCTTCGCTCAATATTGCCCTTGCGTCAAATATCACTGAGAACTGACCCGGCATGACCAGCGTGCTCCACACTTGGGGATCTGCGATGACCTCCATCCGCATGTCAGTGTGCCGAGTGGCGGATTTTTACCGGATGGATCGCTTGCCATCCCGGGTTCTTTCTGCCCGTGAAGATGTTGTAACGGCTGTTCCGACCTTTGGTCCTCGACGAGTTGGCCAGACTACACCGGGCAGGCAAGTTGGCGTCATCCAGCCGGGACGCCTGAAGACCGACCAATGCGGCCTTTGACCGCAATCCTCCATGGCACCAAGATCCGCCCGCGCTTTCTTCCTTGTCAGATCTATTGCCGATGCAGCTCGCGCTGACAGCAGCTACAAGCCTTGGACGTTGCCGCCGGTTGCTGCACGTGGCCCAGTTCGTATTCTGCGACATCTCGCCATACGGGCATCAGGAGGAAGCCCCCATCCCGTTTCTTGGGAGCGACGGTGGGATTCCAGCAGAAAGCCATGTACCTCATAGCAAACTCAGCAGACCGGGATTCCCTGTTGCCCGAATTGACAAAGATATTGCGCGTTTCAGCCCATTCAGTACGATCTTGCTCCAGCGTGCAACTTGACGCCCACGGTGTGAACCATGACTGAACAAACTGACCGGTTTCGCTGGTCGAAGCTGTCAAAAATCGTCCGGACCGAAAAGATCGGCGCGCAAGCGGTGCCCGGGAGCAGTCCGACGCAACAAACCAGTCACCTTCGCAACATGAAAATGTTGCACGACATCCGCTTGCAGGTGAAGGACGGCACATCGTTTCGAATGCAACCCGATGGGCCGAGAGCACTCAATTCGGCGGATGCCGCATGTGGTGGCATACTGGAATGTGCGACATCGGGAACCAGCGGTTCGCCAAAATATATTCGTAGGTCTCATCTTTCGTGGATTGCCAGCTTTGAGGTTAATGCAAGGCTTTTTGAAGTGTCCCCGGAAGACACGTATGCGGTTTTGGGAGCGCTTTCGCATTCACTGTCTCTCTATGGAGTTCTGGAGGCGGGCCATGTTGGCGCTGATGTATGCATGTTGGCTGGGCTGCGGCCCGACAGGCAGCTCGGGCAACTGAATGAGAGATCCGTCACCATGCTATATGCTACGCCGACACAGCTCGAGAGCCTGATTGCGGCCGGCCCTGAATTCAGGCTTGCAAGAATACGGCGCGTGTTGGTCGGTGGTGGTGCTTTCAGACCCGCTCTGGCAGAAAAATGCCATGGCCTCTTTCCCCATGCCACTCTGACCCCCTTCTATGGCGCATCTGAAACGAGCTTCATCACAATGGCTGATGACCAGAGGCCCGCAGGCTCGGTCGGCAAAGCCTATCCTGGCGTCGAGATCGCAATTCGCTCGAACAGAGGGCAAGCCACTCACGAGCTTGGGGAAATCTGGGTGCGAAGTCCCTATCTGTTTTGCGGTTATGCCGATCCGGTTGCCAGTGACACGAGGGATCAGGACGGGTTTGTCACCGTCGGAGAGTTTGGGCGGATGGACGATGACGGGAACCTGTTCATCGCCGGGCGAAAAAGCCGAATGGTGACCATATCCGATCAAAACGTTTTTCCCGATGAAATCGAGAATTTCTTGGCCGCGCATTACGCCGCAGGGCAGCTGGCTGTTGTATCGGTGCCAGACGCCAAACGCGGACATAGTTTGGCTGTTGTGGCGACGGCGGGCAATGGCAAGGCAGCCCTTGAAACCGCGATGAAGCGTTGCCGCAAAGCTCACGGAGCGCATCGCACACCCCGGCACGTCTTCTTTGTCGAAAGCCTGCCGCAGTTGGCATCCGGAAAACCGGACTACGTGCAGATCACTGCCTGGCTGGAAGACCAGCTGTGAACAGGTCATTCATCCTGTCGGCGGCCCGCAGCGCAGTGGTGCCACGGGGAGGAAGGTTTTCGCATTTGTCCCTTCAGGAATTGGCCAAACCGGTCCTGCTGGACTGTCTTGTCAGAAGCGGCGTCGGCGCGGGTGATGTTGACGAGATCATCGTTGGAAACGCACTGGGTGCGGGCGGCAATCCGGCAAGACTGATCTCGCTTGCCGCCGGTTTCGGCGAGCATGTCGCCGGTATGACCATTGATCGGCAATGCTGTAGCGGATTGGATGCCATCATTCTGGCCGACGCGATGATCAGGTCCGGGCAGGCCCGTATCGTTGTTGCGGGTGGCGTGGAAAGCTATTCCCGCCGTCCGTTGCGCGCGCAGACCTTTCCCGATGGCCGCCCCCCCGCGCCCTATGATCAGCCTCCGTTTACGCCTTGGCCCGAACGAGACCCGGATATGGCCGTTGCTGCGGCTCACCTCGCGAATGAGCTTGGGATTTCGCGCGAGGAGCAGGATGCATGGGCCGTGACCAGCCATCAGAAGGCGTTGGCTTCGCGCGCGCGGTTGACCGAAGAAATCGTGCCGATCGAAACCGTCGAAAAAGATACCTTTACCCGAAACCTGACGCAAAAGACCTGCGCGCGCGCAACACCAATCGCGGGTAGTATCACCGCCGCGAATACCAGTGTCGCAGCGGATGCGGCGGCGTTTTGCGTCGTCACAAGCCAAGACGTCGCCGGATCCGTGCAGTGTGACAGCGTTGAGGTTGTTGCCGGGCGCACCGTCGGTGGCCAGCCGGATCGCCCAGGCATCACCCCAGTTGCTGCGATCCAACAGGTGCTTCTGGATGAAGGACTTTCGCCCGGTGACATCGATGTCGTCGAGGTGATGGAAGCCTTTGCCGCGCAAGCCATTGCATGCGTCTCGCAAAGCGGCCTGCAAAGCGAGCGTACCAACCTCGGGGGGGGATCGCTCGCGCGTGGCCATCCGATCGGCGCATCTGGCGCAATCAATGCGGTTCGTCTTTACCACGAGCTGCTGCGCAGTGGCGGCAATGGGATTGCGGCGATCGCCGCGGCCGGAGGTCTGGGAACGGCGCTCTTATTGCGCGCCTAATCCACAAACCCCGCGAATTGCACATAGCTATCCAGTGGATCGCGATCCGTTCGAAACTGGTTTACCGGGTCGGAGTCATCTGCGACGCCAAGCGCTATGCCACAAACAACAAGCTCAGTTTCCGGCAGCGCCAGCGTTTCATGCACCAAATCGCCGTAGTTTCCCAACGCACCAATGCCACTCGTGGCAAACCCCATGCCTGCTGCGGCCATGAAAAGCGCCATCATTGTCATTCCGAGATCCATGAAACACCCCTTTCCGAGGTCTTTGTGGATCGTGACAACAACACCGACGGGCGCGTTAAAAAACATATAGTTTTGATTGAACTGGTCCCGCCGTCCAGCGATGTCACGGCGATCAATTCCAAGGGCTGAATAGAGAGCATATCCCGCCGCGCGCTGTTTCGCTTTCAGATCCGCAGGCATCGGGCTCGGAAAATACGAAAACTGCGATACCTGGGGACGCCCATCGGCAACGGCCCCAAGCAATGCGGATTTGAGGTTTTCCAATGCACCGCCGGTCAGAGCATGGAATTTGCCGGGTTGCAGGTTGGCACCACTTGGCGCAAGGCGCGCAAGCTCAAGAATTTTCCCCACATCTGCCTTTGACACCGATGAGTCTTTGAATTTTCGAACGGATCGTCGGGCTTTCAGAAGATGTTCAATGTCTCGGTTCATCATGCACGTGACAGGACACTCTGCGGTCGCGCTTTGGCAAGGGCGGCGGTAACAAATCCCGCAAGCACGGCTTTGATCGCGTCGCCCGGCAGGAAGGCGGTCACAAGCAGGCTGGCCTCGACCAGCGATTTATCCAGCGTGATCGCGAGGCCAACAATACCAAAAACATAGAGCACGATGATGCCGCCGATGATGGAGCCGACCCCGGCCACCAGGGTCAACGGTGCAGCGCGCCAATTCTCGACGACCAGACCCGTGACAAACGCCGCCACCGGCCACCCAAGGAGAAATCCCGCAGACGGCGAAACAAAGAGGCCAAGACCGCCACGCCCACCTGCCAGCAAGGGCAATCCCAAAGCGACGAGCAGCAAGAAGAGAAGCACCGCCAAAGCACCGCGCTTGGAGCCCAAAACCGTCCCGCAGAGCATGATCCCAAGACTTTGCGCCGTGATCGGAACGCCAAATGCCAGCGTGAATTTGGGGATCAGTCCCAATGCGGCAATCAAAGCGGCAAAGAGGGCGATGAGTGCAAGGTTACGTTCCATGTCTTTTCTCCTTGTGCGAGGTTAGAGGCCACCGCGCGCCTTCAGCGCATCGGCAACGTGTTCTGCGTCGTCAATTGCCAGCACTGTGAATGGCATGACGATTTTCCAGCTTGGTTTCTTGTGTGATCGGACAGACCAGGATTGCGCAAGCTGCCCGCCTTTCTCGATGAGGGCTGGCGTGAACCGGACGACCAGCGCAATACCGATTTCAAGCGCACGGGTGTTCAATCCAATCTTCCTCAACGGCGCTGACAGCCACTTTATGACTTCGATCATTTGTGAAAGCCTGGTGGTCATGGTGACAAGATTTGCCAGTGCCACCGCAGACAGAAGCCGCAGTGTCACGACCAGGCCTTCGACTTCGGCCCCGGTCACCACGTGCCAGATCAGGATCAGAGCGACAAACGGCCACAGGGCCACAAGCCGCCTTATGCCGGACTTGAAAAACACTGCACCAGGCAAGCAATAGAGCAAGAGACATCCCGCAAACACCAACGCGTGAAACGCGAGCGCTTCTTGCGAGAAAAGAACAACCGTGGCACCGCACAGGGCCCCTAGTTTGATGCCTGCGGGCCAGCGATGCGCCCATGTTTCAACCGGTGAGGTCAGAGATATCATCCAGACCTCCTACATCATTCATCTGCCTGCTGAAATCGGTCAAAGTTGCACAGGCAGGGCCGTCCTGCCTGATCTGCCCCTTGTCCAGCCAAATAACGCGCTCATAGCTTTGCAAACTCTCCGGGCTGTGAGAAATGTGGATCAAAGCGGCATCAATACGATCAAAATAGCGCGTCAGCTGCAATCGCGTCGGAATATCCAAACCTGAGAATGGCTCATCCAAAATGACGACTTTCGGCTTCATGACGATGATCGCCATCAGGCAAACCAGTTGTTTTTGCCCTTGCGAAAGCTGGTGAATCGAAGCTTTCGCCCAATGGTTCTTGTCGAAATCGTCAAGAACACCGGATACTTGCTGCTCCACTTCAGGTTTTGAATGACCCATCTGAAGCAGGCCAAAACCAAGCTCTTCTTCGACGGTCGGAAAGATGATCTGATGATCCGGGTTCTGAAACATGATCCCGACCGTCCGAAGCGCTGCCTTTCGATCTTTGGCAACGTCAACACCGCAGATACGAACCCGCCCCTGATCCGGAACCGCCAGACCGGACAGTATCCGCGCAAGGGTTGTTTTCCCCGATCCGTTCCTGCCCACGATACCAATCCGCTTCTCGCGCACCAAAAAGCCAATATCTTTCAAGACCATGTTTCCCTCCCGGAAGAACGAAACATCCGTCATTTCAAGCGTTGCCGTCTGACCACCGATGTCCGAAACCAACACGTTCGTTTGCATTTCCATCTCTCATCAAAGCCTCAGCTCGAACCGCAAGTGACGCTTAGCTGTCGCTTTGAAAAAATGCAAAGCCGACCTCTACACTTTCCGTAGCTTCCGCCTCTGAGCTACTCCCCATTTGTTGGACAGGATCGGACTGATCCGAGCTACTCTTTGCATCTGCTGAGCCGGGAGCAACTGATAGAGGCGATACAATCTGCCGGGCGCAGCCCGACCAATCACCGCATTGTTCCTGACGGGTCTTTCTGGATAGCATGAACTGGAACGCCGTGGCGGGACCTGCCCGAGGAGTTTGGCAAATGGTTGAGCGTTTCCCGCCAGTTTCGGCGCTGAAAATTTGACAACACCAGCCATAAGATATGATTAACGTCGGGAGGCGAGCAGCGCGAGTGAAAGCTTGCGTCCAGGGGATGCCCCCTAGAACATGCTGTGCCGCAAAGCCTGAGGAGATTCCGATGAGCACCACCGAGACCCCAAAAACCGAAGGCATGGATATCAACGACATCCCGATCCTGCTGCGCCGCAGGATCGAGGCGATGATCCTTGCGCATGTGCTGGAAGTCATCACCGAACGCAGCAGCCGCAAAGAGGCCGAGGCGGTGATCGGCGAAACCTGTTCCCGCTCGGCGATCGAGCAGGGCAAGCAGCTTGCCGAAGATCTGGGCAGCCCGCCGGATCTGAACGACTTTGCCGCGATCCAGCCCAACTGGACCCGCGAAGACGCGTTGCAGATCGAGAACATCGAACTGTCCGAGGACAAGATGGATTTCAACGTGACCCGCTGCCGGTATTCCGAGATGTACCGGGACATGGGGTTGGGCGACATCGGGCACCTGCTGTCATGTAATCGCGACGGTGATTTCTGCATCGGCTACAATCCGGAGATCGAGCTGACCCGCACCCAGACGATCATGAAGGGCGCCAGCCACTGCGATTTTCGCTATCGCATGAAGAAGAAGGACACCTGAACCATGGCCGTTGAAAACTGGGTCGCCAAGGAAATCGAAAGCCTGACCGCCTTTCGCCGGGATCTGCACCAGAATCCGGAACTGCTCTATGATGTGACCCGCACAGCCTCTTCTGTTGCGACTGCGCTGCGCGCCGCCGGTGTGGACGAGGTTATCGAAGGGATCGGGCGCTCCGGCGTTGTCGGGGTGATCCATGGCCAGACCGACACAAAGGGTCGCATGATCGGCTTGCGGGCGGACATGGACGCGCTGCCGATTGACGAAACCTCCGGCAAGCCCTGGGCCTCGCTTGTGCCGGGGAAAATGCACGCCTGCGGCCATGACGGGCATTCCACCATGTTGTTGGGGGCCGCGCGCCAGCTTGCCGAAACCCGCGCCTTTGATGGCACTGTCATCGTGATCTTCCAGCCCGCCGAGGAAGGCGGAGCAGGGGCCAAGGCGATGATCGACGACGGGCTGTTTGAGCGTTGGCCCTGCAACGAGGTTTACGGGATGCACAATCGCCCGAACCTGCCGGTGGGCGAATTCACCATCGCTCCGGGCCCGATCATGGCTGCGGTGGACGAGGTCAGGATCACAGTGACCGGCCGTGGCGGTCATGCCGCGCGGCCCAACGACACGATCGATCCCTTGCCCGTCGCTGCCGCGCTGATCCAGGCGATCCAGACCGTTGTTTCGCGCACTGTCGATCCGCTGGACAGCGCGGTGGTTTCCCTGTGCACGATCCATGCGGGCAATGCGTTCAACGTCGTGCCACAGGCGATTGAGTTGACCGGGACGGTGCGCACGTTGCGCGAAGAAGTGCGTGATCATGTCGAGGCCCAGTTGTCGCGCCTGGTGGAGCATATCGCCGCCGGGTTCGGCGGCGTCGGAAACTTGGACTATGTTCGCCATTACCCCGTGACCGTGAACCACGCCCGGGAAACGGAGTTGGCTGCCGCTGCGGCACAAGAGGTCGCAGGTATGGACAAGGTTTGCGTGGACATGCCGCCAATCATGGGGGGCGAGGATTTTTCATTCATGTTGAACGAAGTGCCCGGGGCCATGATAAACGTAGGCAACGGATCCTCGGCAGGGCTGCACCATCCGGAATACGATTTCAATGACGACGTGATCCCCTGGGGATGCTCCTATTGGACAACATTGGTGCGGCAGCGGTTGCCCTTGGCGTGACAGCAGCCGGTTGGTTCAAAACTGGTCTGCAAGGCGTTTGCGGGCGGACGGTGTGGTCGGGATCTAGCAAGCTTATGTAGGCTCGTTCGCATCATCATTTCAGTGTTGCACTGCGAATCAAATCTGCGCCTCGTTCTGCAACTGCGACGATGGCGGCATTCACAGGACCGGTGGTCAGGTTTGGAAAAATGGAGCCATCGACAACGAACAATCGATCAACTCCATCAACGGTGAGGTCAGGCTTCACCGGTGCATCATCGTCTTGGCCCATGCGCGCCGTTCCGACAGGGTGGTGATGTGTGATCGCAGCGCGAGCGATAAAAGCCTCGACCGTCGCCGCGCTTTGTAGATCACCCGGGCCTGGTAACAGTTCTTCTGCGCGCCAAGCAGCATAAGCCGAAGTTGCGCCCAGCCGTCGCGCCCAACCCAGGGCTTCGACAAACAGTTGCCGGTCCTCGCAATGTTGCAAGTAGCGCGGATCGATCCGTGGGGGTTTCGTGGGATTGGCGGAGGTCAAAGTTACTTTACCCCGGCTGCGCGGATGCGTGATGCCAAACATCAGGCAATACCCCTCGCCCAGTTCAAGTACCGGCGCACGATCAGCAAGACCGGCGGAGACCAATGGCACAGTCGTCACCCCGACCACCAATTCGGGAGGGGCCGCTGAGTTCTGCCCGGTGGTCGGTATATATGTCATTGCCTCGGAATGTTGTGTTGTCGTCATCGGAATCGACTGTGCCGCCCTGTATAGGTTGCCACCGGACAAGAGATGGTCCTGTAAATTGGCGCCCACCTTCGGCAGATTTCGCCGCACTTTGATACCCAAGGCTGCAAGATTGTCGCCGGGGCCCAACCCGGATCGCATCAAGATCGCGGGTGTCGCAATGGCGCCGGCGGCAAGGATCACGCCAAATCGAGCGTGATAGGTCGAACCCGTGTCCATCCTGACGCCGCTGGCGCGACCGGCGGTGTCAAAGGTCACGCAATCTACCAGGTGCGTCGTGTGAATTGCCAGATTTGGTCGAGCTCTCACACGAAAATCAAGGTAGGCATCGGCAACGCTGACGCGCCGACCGTCTCGGATGGTCATTGTGTTGAGCGTGACCCCCGCCATTTGCCTGCCATTGTGATCGCGCAGACGTGGCAGACCCAATTCGGCACCTGCTTTGATATGGGCCAGTGTCAGGGGGTGGGGTGTTGTCGGTTGTTGCAGCGGCAAGTGCCCGTTCGCACCGTACCCGGGGCAATCGGCGAAGGGCGAGGTTTCAGACCGCATGAAGTAAGGCAAGAGCGTATCGTAGTCCCATCCGGTCGCGCCGGATGCGACCCAGCTATCGAAATCGCCGGGGTGCCCGCGCATGTGGCCCATTGCATGGATGGCACTGGATCCGCCAATCACCTTGCCGCGCGGACAATCCTCGATCCGGCCCGCAAGGCCGGGCTGCGGCACGGTTCGGAAGGCCCAATCCACCGGCGATCCCTGCAACAATGACCAGGCCGATGGATCGGCGATGCGCGGATCGTCGGGTTCCCCGCCGGCCTCTATCAGCATTACGTGCAGGTCAGTGTGTTCGCTCAGCCGGTTGGCCAGAACACATCCTGCAGATCCGGCACCCACGATGATCACGTCGCAGATGTCGGCCATCTCACCTATTGCCGTGTCATTTCGGCGGGATCAGCAGCGGTAAATGTCTGCATCCTCATCTCGATCACCCGGCGTACGTTGACCAGGTGCGCGCGCATCAGGGCCTCTGCGCGATCCGGGTCGCGTTCGGCCACGGCCTGCGCGATCTGTTGGTGTTCCTTGTCCCGTTCCGCGCGGCGCTTGGGGCAGGGTGGGCTGGTCTGGGCCAGCCGAACGCGGCTGTCGGTGCCGACCTGACGCAACAGATCGTACAATTCCTGCGCCAGCGGATTTCGCGAAGCGCGGGCCAGTTCGCGGTGAAAGGCGAGGTCCGCCGCTCCATAGTCGTCACCCCTGCGGCTTTCAACATGACGCTGGATGCGCTTGATGTCATTGCCTGCCGCCCGGATTGCCGCGAGGCGGGCAAATTGCGGCTCAAGGATCATGCGCAATTCAATGACGTCAGTCGGATTGGCAACGCTGACCAGATCGTCGATATGGGAATTGTCCCGGCGGCTCGATTTGCGTCCGACCTGTGCCGGAGGCAGTTCGCCTTCGGCGCGCAATTCGGCCAGTACCCGCCGCAATCGCGACCGCGGCACGTTGAGATCGCTTGAGAGTTGGCGCTCGGATGGCAGGTCCTGATCTGGACCTCCCATCTCCAACAGCAGTTCCTTGAGCGCGTCAGGCGACAGATTTCGTGCGTCTGCGCCGTCGGGGTTTGTTGCATCTTGAGGCAATCGGCCACCTAGCTGTTATATACCGTAATACTGCGCAGCGCTTCGCGACGCAGCAGACTAGTGTTCTCTTGGTAACGATGGCTCAACCAAAGATCAAGACCATTGACAGAAATGGTCTCAAGATGGATCGTTCGGGCAGGTTCAGGTTTCGCAAGCTGAATGCGCGGAGATTCTGCACCGAAGATTACGGGAGCGTGGGTTTGGAGTATGACTACATCATCGTCGGGGCTGGGTCTGCGGGTTGTGTCCTCGCCAATCGGTTGAGCGCCGACGGGACCGACCGCGTCCTGTTGCTTGAAGCAGGAGGGTGGGATCGCGATCCGTTGATCCATATTCCGCTGGGTTGGGGGATGATCTTCAAGGAGCGACGCCACGACTGGGGATATTTCTACGAACCCGAAGACGCTGTGGATGGGCGCGCCGTGGAGTGTGCGCGTGGTCGGGTGATCGGGGGGTGTTCCTCCACAAATGCCATGGCCTATGTGCGGGGCAATCGCGGTGATTTTGCACGCTGGGCAAAGGCCAGCGGCATGGCGGCATGGGGTCCGGAGTCGGTACTGCCATATTTCAAGCGACAGGAAAGCTGGGCGGGTGGCTCAGATGCCTGGCGTGGTGGGGTGGGGCCGTTGGGCACCCAGTTCTGTGCATATGAAGATCCGCTGGTCGACGCCTTTGGCGAGGCAGGGCGCAGCGCGCATGGCTGGACAGATGACTACAACGGCGAGCGCCAGGAGGGCTTTGCCAGGTTGCAGATGTCTATCCACCGGGGTCGGCGGGCCAGCACGGCCAATGCATATCTGCGCCCGGCTCTCAAACGGTCGAACCTGACCGTGGTGACCGGGGCGCTGGCAGAGCGGATCGAGATACGAGACGCGCGCGCGTCCGGTGTGCGATATCGCAAGGGAAACAAGGTCGTCACCATGCAAGCCGCCAAAGAGACTATCCTGACCGCGGGAGTGATCAACACCCCGCAATTATTGATGATTTCTGGCATTGGAGACCCTGAGGACCTGGCGTCTCACGGTATCCGCACGGCTGTTCCGTTGCGGGGCGTGGGGCGCAATCTCCAGGATCATGCGTCGATCATTCTGATGTATGACCGCAAGGAGCCCGGCCCGTTTCATTCGATGATGCGCTATGATCGGATCGTTCCCGATCTGGCGCGAACCTATCTGACGGGAAATGGGTTTTCGGGAGACGTTCCCGGAGGCATTACGGCGTTTCTGCGCAGCTCTCTTGCGACCGACGTACCGGATATCCAGATTCTGTTCACCGCGGCTCCGCTTGCATCCTGGCCTTACATGAAACCATTCCGGCAGCCATTTCAGGATGGCTTTGCAACCCGGTTGGTCCTGACCCGACCCGAGGCGCGCGGGCAAGTCACGTTGCGCTCGGATGATCCGGCCGAAGCGCCCAGAATCCAGCAGAACTTTTTGTCGGTGGATCATGATTGGCAAGTTGTTCGCGAGGCGTTTGAGATCGCCCGCGACCTTGCGGGCACATCGGCCATGGCACCCTTCATCAAGACCGAAACAGCGCCCGGGAAGGATTGTATATCTCGCGAGGCCGTAGATGCCTACATCCGCAAAACGGCAATTACGGTGCATCACCCCGCCGGAACCTGTCGCATGGGGGATGAGGCCGACGAGAACAGTGTCGTGACGCCGGATCTGTTGGTCAAGGGCGTATCTGGATTGCGCATTGTCGACGCGTCGGTGATGCCGGATCTGCCAAACGGCAACATCAACGCGGCTGTGTTGATGATTGCAGAACGGGCGGCGGATTTGATCCAGGGAAAGGTGGCCTGACCGCAGCCAAGTGAAGGTGGGTTGTTCCTCTGGATAGTGGTGACCAAAATGGCAGATTTGGTCTAATTGACACGCCTGTGGGCTGAGCGACACTGTTCGGAAGTGCGTAATGTGATGCTGATGTCCATAAAAATATGATGATGAGGTAAATGTACGCCCGAACGCCGGGATGTCGGATTCGACTTCGCGAGCAGAACCAAAAAAAGACCAAAATGCTTGTAATGGTAATTTGTCATGCTAACGTGAGGGCAGAATCGTAGAATCCAGGGAATTGATCGATGCCTTCTGATGCGACCGGAACACGTTCACTAAGCAACAAGGAAAAGGCGCTGCGCGACATGTATGACAGCATTTCGGCGCGCAATATGTTTCCGTTCTGGGCGACGTCGGATGATGTGACGAATGACGAGGTTCGCCAGTTGATGGCGACGTCCCGCGCGATTCCCTACCACTGGAGCTATGCGGAAGACATCGCGCCTCTGCTCAAGACTTCGGCTGAACTGATCAGCATGGATGACAGCGAGCGCCGCTCGCTGGTTCTGGTGAACCCGGGACTCACGCCAAAGCGCGCGACGGTCTCGACGATGTACACGGCCTATCGCCTGAATGATCCCAACGAAATCATGCCGCCGCACAAGCACAGCCCGAGCGCCATTCGCTTCGGGCTGACCGGTAAGGGCAATTTCACCGGGGTCGAGGGCGAAGACGTTGTGTTCGGGCCCGGAGACATGGTGCTGACGCCCAATGACGCCTGGCACAACCATGGCACCGTGGGGGACGAACAGGCGGTGAACCTTTCGGTTCTGGATTTGCCGCTGGTCGAGACCCTGAACGCGATCCATTTCGATCATAACTACACCGAGATCGAAGATGGTGTCGAAGTTCAGAAAAAGATCCAGTCCGCCAGGTATCCATCTGACTATTCGGCGGCGACATACGGGCAGGGCGGATTGCTGCCGCGATGGGTCGACAACATGCGCGGCGGCGGGTTGAGTTCGCCGATGTACGTCTATCGCTGGGAAGCGATGATGGAGATTTTCGATCGGTTCAAGGATATCGACGGCGACCCCCACGAGGCGCTGATGGTCGAGTACACCGACCCGACGCGCGGAGAATCCGTATTCAAGACCATCACTTTCTTTGCCCAGATGCTGCGCCCCGGCGAAAAGACCCTGCCATCGCGCCAGACCGCCAGCCTGCTGGTCGCGCCGTTCGAGGGAACCGGATATTCGATCATCGATGGCGAGCGTTATGACTGGAACCAGTTTGATACCTTGGCGGTGCCGGGCGGCGCATGGTGCGAACATCACAACGGATCCGACAGCCAGCCAGTCTATCTCTTTGTTGCCAGCGACGAACCCACTCTGAAGAAGCTGTCGCTCTACAAGCGTTGGGGCGAGACCGCCGCCGGCGACGTGGTGCGGTACCTGTGAAACTCGCGGTGATCCATGGACGGGACTCGGGGCACTGAGATGGGTATGACACACAACACGAAACTGCTGTCTCATGTCGACTGTCCCGGTGGCGGTCAGGTCTGGGTCGAGGGCACAACGCTGTTCATCGGGCATATGCGCAATCCCAGTGGCACGACGATTGTCGATGTGGCGGACCCGCGCGATCCCAGAGTGATCGCGCGTATCGACGTTCCCGATGGGTGGCATTCACACAAGGTGCGCGCTTCCTCCGACGGGATCATGGTGGTGAACCATGAAAAACTGGGCCCCGATGGCGACTGGAAGTTCGGCGGCGGGCTGGCAGTCTATGATGTGACCAAACCGGCCGAGCCCCGGATGATCGGCAAATGGACCACCGGTGGACGCGGTGTGCATCGCTATGATTTCGACGGTCGCTATGCCTATATCTCGCCCACGGCGGATGGGTATGTCGGCAACATTGTCATGATCCTGGATCTGATCGATCCGACCAACCCGGTCGAGATCGGGCGCTGGTGGATTCCCGGGCAGCATGTGGCTGGTGGCGAAGAGGGCAACTGGCTGCACGGTGTATCGCCGCGTTGTCATCATCCGATCCGGCGTGGCAACCGGTTGTACGTCAGCTATTGGCACGAAGGGCTGTTTATCCTCGATATTTCGGACATGACGAGCCCCAAGCTGGTTTCGCGGTTCAATACCAGCGCGGCCTTTCCGCACCCGACCCACACCTGCCTGCCGATGGCAATGCCAATCAGGGGCCGTGATATCATGGTCGTGGCGGACGAAGATGTCGCCAAGCTGTACCCCTCGCCTCCGGCCTTTACCTGGATCTACGACATCACAGACGAAACCGTCCCGACCCCGATTTCAACCTGGCAGGTGCCCGGATTGGACGTTGATGGCCGCCCACAAGAGCCAATGACGGGCTGCCATCAGCCATCCGAACGTGTCTCGGGCACAATCATCCCATTTGCATGGTTCGCGCAGGGTTTGCGCCTCGTGGATATTGCTGATCCGTTCAATCCGACCGAAGTGGGGCATTTCCTGCCCGACGCGGCTCCGGGCGCAGCACGGCCGTCCTCCAACGATGTGACCATTGATGATCGCGGCATCATCTACCTGATCGACCGTGTCAACGGTGTCGACATTATCGAAACCACCGTTTTCTAACCACCACTCACGAAAGACCGACATGACCAAGAAATCCGACAAACATTATGCCATCGGCAAGAAGAACCCGAACCTGCCGTTTCATCCGGCGGTTCGGGCCGGGGACTACATCTATGTCTCCGGACAGGTGTCCAAGGACGCGGACGGCAACATGATCACCGGGTCGATCGAGATCGAAACCGAAGGTACGATCAAGACCATTGAACGCCTGATCGCCGAAGAAGGTGCCACCCTGCAGGATGTCTGCCGGGTCACGACCTATCTCGAGGACATGCGAGATTTCGGGCGGTACAACGCTGTTTTCAAGAAACATTTCGACGGCGCGGTTCTGGCCCGGACAACCGTTCAGGGCAGTGCCGCCATCAACGTCCTGATCGAGATGGAGGCCATCATCTACAAGCCCCTCTGACGGCCACAGGTTTTTCGGGGCAAGGGAAAAATCCCGCCCTGACATGCACAAAGTTACTTCAACCAACAGGGAAGATTGAAATGACCAGATTTGCGAATTTTGCCGCAGCAGCGGTTTGTCTTGGCCTCGCCACGACGGTATCGGCGCAGGATCTGCGTTTTGGTGCGGGTCAGCAGGGGTCGCAGAATTATGGTGTCAACGCGGCCTTGGCGCAGGAGCTGTCCGAACGGGCAGGGCTTGACGCCAGTGTACAGTCCTTTGGTGGCGCGACCGCCTTCCTGCCGCTTCTGGGCTCCGGTGATCTGGACATTGCGGCAGTTGTGATGCCCGATCTGGGCGACGCGGTACGCGGCAAGGGACCGTTCGAGGGTTTGGCGCAGGATCAACTGCGTATCATCGCGCCGCTCTTGCCCAGCCCCGTTGCCCTTATGGTGGCCAAGGACAGCGGCATCTCATCGATCGCGGACCTCAAGGGCCGCAAGGTGGCGTGGGGATTGCCGGCGCAGGCCAGCCTGCAGCCCTATGTCGAAGGGGTTCTGGCCAATGGCGGGCTAACGGGCGATGATGTCACCCGGGTGCCTGTCACAAGCGTCGGTGCGGGAGTGGCTGCACTGATCGACGGCAAGGTCGATGCAACCCTGTTTGCGCTGCGTGCGGGCAAGGTTGTCGAGGCGGATGCCGCCCTGGGCGGGATCGCGTGGTTGCCGCTGGATGATGATCCCGAAGCCGTTGCGCGCATGCAGGCGGTGGCGCCAGAAGCCTACGTTCTGCCGGTGTCCGGTGATGCCGGTATCGTCGGGATCGGATCCGATACACAGGTGATGGCCTATGACTATGTTCTGGTCGCACGGGCCGGGCTGGATGATGAAACCGTGGCGAGAATCGCCGCGACGCTGCGTGATAACGCGGACGAGATCGCGGCCAAGTACAAGGTGTTGTCCGCCCTGACGCCCGAGGCATTGGGGCGCAGCTATGATTTGCCGCATCATCCGGCCGCCCAGGCGGTTCTGGGCAGCGAATGATCGCGGGAGATATTCGGGAATGACTACCCCCGCTCACCCGGACACGGTCCGTTCCGACGCCCTCTCGCGGTCCCTGACCGGTTTGGGTGCGGCGCTGGCGGTTGTCCTGGTGGCGGTTTCGTTGGGCTGGGTTCTCGACGTGCCGGGCAAGTTCGGCCTCGCCCTGTTTCAGGAGCAGCCGCTGGCCCTTGCCCTGGGTCTGTCGCTCGCACTGGCGGGGATCGCACTCTCTGCTGAAGGCCCGGCCTGGCGGCGGGCGGCCCTTGGGCTGTTTGTCGGGCTGGGGCTACTCGCCGCCCTGGGCGTGATCGCGTGGCGGTTTCCGCAATTGCAGGTGCTGTCGATGATGCGACCCACCTGGCTGGTAGTGATCAGCTTTGCGGTCATCGGCGGTGTTCTGTTGTTTGTCTGGCGACAGCTGGGGCTGGCCATCGTGCTCATCGTCCTGGTCTTTTCCGCGCTCGCCATCTGGGGCGGGTTTCTGGGCCTGCCCACAACACAGGCGGACCGGTGGGCGGTCTACATGCTGGCCGATCCGAACTCGATCCTGGGCCTGCCCCTGCGGGTGGCGGTGCAGATCGTGATCCCCTTCATCCTGTTTGGCGAATTGCTGCGCCTGTCCGGCGGCGGCGACTACATGACCCGGCTCAGCCTTTCGCTGTTCGGCCGATACCGGGGCGGCAGTGCCAAGGCCGCTGTCGGTGCTTCCGCACTGTTCGGAACGATTTCCGGCAATGCCGTGTCCAACGTTGCGGGCACCGGTATCGTGACCATTCCCCTTATGAAACGCACAGGACTCCCCCCGGAGACTGCCGCCGCACTCGAGGCAGCTGCCTCAACCGGAGGGCAACTTCTGCCCCCCGTCATGGGTGCGGCGGCCTTTGTCATGGCGGACTTCCTGCAAATCCCGTATTTCGAAGTCGCCAAAGCGGCGGCGCTGCCAGCGATCCTCTATTTCACTGCCCTGTTCATGCAGGTGGACCGGATCGCCGCGCGACGCGGCATCGCAGGGCTGCGTGACGAAGATTTGCCATCGCTGGGGAGGGCCATCCGGGATGGTGCGCATTTCTTTGTGCCGTTCATCGTGATGTTCGTGGTCCTGTTCTTCAAACAGACGCGCCCTGAACTGGCCGCTCTGGCGGCCGTGCTCAGCCTTGCGGTGGTGGCCATGCTGCGGCCCTATCATGGCCGTCGCCTGACACTGGCCCAATTGGCCGTCGCAATGGTGGCCGCAGGGCGCGCCGCCGCACCGCTGTTGTTGATCACGGCTGCGGCGGGAATGATCATCGGCCTCGTCAGCCTGACCGGCCTCGGGTTTTCGGTGGCCGCCGACGCCATCGCCGTCAGTGGTGGCAACAAGCTGACCCTTCTGTTGCTGGTCGCGGTGATATCGATCGTGTTCGGAATGGGTATGCCGACGGTTGCCGTTTACGTGGTGCTCGCCACTCTGCTGGCCCCGGCCTTGATCGAGGTTGGGTTGAGCGGGCTTCAGGCGCATCTGTTCATTCTTTACTTCGGCATGATGTCGATGTTGACACCCCCCGTGGCACTGGCTTCGATCACGGCGGCGCGCATTGCCCAGAGCGGAGTCTGGCGCACCTGTTTCTGCGCCGTCGGCCTGGCATGGGTGGCCTATATCGTACCCGTTCTCTTTGCCTTTTCGCCCGCGCTGTTGTTGCAGGGTCCGCTCATTGAAACAGCGCTGGCGGCACTTACCGCACTGGCCGGAACCGCGGCGGTTGCAATCGGCGCGGCAGGGTTCCTGCGTGGAATGTTATCATGGCTGCAGCGCGCCGGGTTCTGTGTGTCGGGTGCGGCGTTGTTGTTACCGGCAACGCTGGGCGGCTGGGCCGCTGTTTGCAACGTGATCGCGGTTGTCATGCTGGTGGCGCTGTTTTTCCATCGGCCACGTCCGCGCGGCGATGACCGAATAAACCTGAAATCAAATGAAGGAAATCAGAAATGATCAAGGTTCTGGGCCGCAAGACATCCGGCAATGTGCAGAAAGTCCTGTTCCTGTTGGAAGAGGCAGGCGTTGCGTATGAGCGCGAGGACTATGGCCGCCTGTTCGAGAATACGAAAACCGACGAATACCTGGCCATGAACCCCACGGCCAAGGTTCCTACGCTGGTCGATGGCGACACTGTGATCTGGGAATCCAATACCATCCTGCGCTATCTCGCGGCCACGCAGGCCCCGCAGTTGACCGGAACAACCCCTGCGGACGCGACGCAGGTAGAGCGCTGGATGGATTTCCTGCTGGCCGCGGTGAACGCCGGCTACCTTGCTGCGTTCAAGGGATCGAAACTGAAGGCCAGTGAACGGCCGCCGGAATTCGCGGGACAGATCAAAGACCTGCATGCGCAGATGGCGATCCTCGATCAGCACATCGCAGGCAAGGAATTCTTCGCGCTGGACAAGCTGACGCTGGCGGATATTGCGCTGGCGCCGGTGATCGGCCGTTGCCTGAATTTTCCGCTGGATCGCCCGGCAATGCCGAACCTCGAGGCGTGGTTTGATCGCATCAAGTCCCGCGCGACCTATGACGCAGCGACGCAGGGTTGAGCAGGCGGACCGAAAGGAAGACCGACGCTATGAAAATTGCAATCATCGGGATGGGGTCCATGGGACCGGGCATGGCGGCCCGGCTGGCGCGCGGAGGTCATTCCGTCGCGGGCTATGATATCTCGGCGACCGCGCAGGAACGGGCCATGGGCCTGATGCCGATGATTGGGGCTGCGCTGGACGCATTGGAAATCGCGGATCAGGGCACCCAGGTGAAAATGGCAAACTCGCTGGCCGAGGCCGTTCAGGGCGCCGGTCTGGTGATCGAGAACCTGCCCGAGAATATCGAAACCAAGGCCGAACTCTACATGGATTTGGAACCGCTGATCGGTCGCGATACGATAATCGCGTCGGACACTTCGGGGATTCCGGTCTCGAAACTCCAGGCCTATCTGACAAACCCCGCGCGCTTTGTTGGCATGCACTGGTCCAACCCGCCGCATATCGTGCCGATGATCGAGGTGATCGGAGGCGAACAGACTGCGACAGGCACCGTTGCCGCAATCCGCGACCTGATCCGCGATCTGGGCTTGCTGCCGGTGGTGCTGAAACGCGACGTTCCCGGTTTCGTGGAAAATCGCGTGCTCTATGCGCTGCTGCGCGAATGTGTCGATCTGGTCGAAAGTGGCGTCATCGAGGCCGAAGATATGGATACCTGTGTCAACTGGGGCATCGGCTTCAAATTGGCGGCGATCGGACCGATGCGCCTGCTGGATATGGCTGGATTGGATATCTACAATTCGGTGGCGAGCTTCCTGAACCAGGAACTCTGCGATCGACAGGATGTGTCGCCTATGGTTGCCGACAAGACGGCGCAGGGGCATCTGGGCATGAAATCCGGTCAGGGTCTGTTCCCCTACACCGAGGATGAATTGCGCGAACTGCCGGCGGCGCGTGGCAGGAAACTGGTTGCCCTGCGCCGTGTTCTTGAAGGTGAAGAATGACGATTGGGCCGCCTCTTGCGGGTTTGGTCCGTCTCGAATCCCTGTTGGTCCGGGCCATCCGCCTGTGCCTGGGTGTCGGGTTGATCGCCATGGTGGCCCTCAACGTGATCAATGCGATTGGTCGCTATAGCGGGATGATGTCCCTGGTCGGGGCAGACGAATTGCTGGTCTATGGAATGATCTGGATCGTCATGCTGGGCGCGATCCTGGCGGCGCGGGATCGGGATCATCTGTCGATCAACCTGTTGCCCGCAGGTTTGAGCGGAACAGCGGCCACGGCATTGCGGCTGTTCATCGATCTCGTGACTTTGATCATCGCAGGATTCGTCGCCTGGCACAGCGCCGCCTTTATCGAACGTATCGCAATGATCGGGCAGACCAGCATGGGGCTGGCTGTCCCCATGACCGTTCCCCATGCGGCAATCTTTGTCGGGTTCGCCGGGATTGCGTTGGTGACGGCCGTACTGCTGGCCGCGGACCTCTACAAGCTCGTCGGCAAGGCGGAGACGCGGACATGAGTTGGGTTCTGGGTCTCAGCATCGCATTCCTGACGGCCCTGGGTGCCCCGATCTTCGTGGCACTTCTGAGTGGCGCGGCCCTGGTTCTGTTGCTGTTTCCCGGGCCACCGCTGATTGCGTTGCAGCAAACGATTTTTGGCGGGCTGGATGCCTATGCGCTACTGGCCTTGCCGTTCTTTGTCTTTGCGGGCGAGCTGATGGCGGTCAGTGGCATCGCGGATCGGCTGATCGGATTGGTGCGGGCGCTGTTCGGACGTCTGCCGGGGTCTCTGGGCATTGCGGCCCTGGGCGGCTCGACACTGATTGGCACAATTTGCGGGTCCAGCGCGGCGGCGGTCGCGGCGGTCGGGCGCAACATGTATCCTCAGTTGATCGCAAACGGCTATGGTCAACGCCGGGCTGCGGGTCTGATCACCTCGAGCGGGGCGATTGACATCGTGATCCCCCCATCCATCGCCATGATCCTCTATGGTGCCGCAGCCGAGCAATCCATTCCCAAGCTGTTCATCGCCGGTATCATCCCCGGGGTCCTGATGGCGATGATGATGGCGGGCTATATCTCGGTTTCGGCGTTGCTGTCCCGTCTCCCCCGCGAACAGGCGTTCCGTGCCCAGATCGCATGGGTTGCCTTCCGTCAGGCGGTTTGGGCGTTGACCATGCCGGTGGTGGTTCTGACCGGTATCTACGCCGGGTTCTTTTCCCCGACCGAGGCAGGCGGCTTTGCCTGCGCCTATGCGGCATTCCTGGGGCTGATCGTCTATCGCAGTATTACATTCTCCGACCTGCTTGGGGCCGCGACGCGGTCGGCCATGCTGACCGCCAAGATCATGATCGTGGTAGCCGCCGCCGGGGTCATCAGTTGGGTGCTGACGGTCGAGGGCATTCCGCAGGCGTTGATCGCGGCCACCGCAGAGGCGGGGCTGGGGCCGCTTGGCTTCCTGCTGACGGTGAACATGCTGTTGCTGGCCATCGGCTGCTTTCTGGATCCGACGTCGGCCATTCTGGTGCTTGCGCCGCTGTTGGTTCCGATTGCGGTGTCGCTGGGCATCGACCCGATTCACTTCGGTGTTGTCATGACGGTGAACCTGGCCATCGGCATGTTCACACCGCCGTTCGGGCTGAACATCTTTGTGGCGCAATCCGTTTTGGGCGTGCGCGCGGGCGAGATCTATCGCGGGGTGCTGCCATTCATGGCGGTGCAGGTTTCGGCGCTGGCACTGATCACAACCATACCGGCGTTGTCGCTGTGGATGCTGCAGGGAATGAAATGAAGGAAGTAGAACAGGACAGGGAGTAGGGAAAGATGACACAGAACTCGATCACGCGACGCGGTTGGTTCGCAGGCGCGCTTGCGGCGGTGGCGATGATGCTGGCCGCAGGTGCGGCAGCGCAAAGCACGATGAAACTGGCCAGTGCAACCATCAACGACGTGCAGCACGAATGGCAGAAGGAATTCGCCAAGGAAATGGCCGCGCGGGTCGGTGATGCGGTTACGGTCGAGATTTATCCGGCCAGCCAGCTGGGTGCCATCCCGCGCATGTCCGAAGGCGTGTTGCTGGGTACCATCGAGGCGTTCACCACGCCAACCTCTTTCATGACCAATGTCGATGGTCGGTTTCAGGCCTTCGATCTGCCCGGCCTGTTTTTGGATGCGGACGAGGTCGCAGCGGTCATCCACGATGCGGAATTCCGCGACTACCTGGAAACCCTGTTTCTGGACAAGGGGTTGCGCGTAATCGGGGCGATCTACAATTCACCCATATTGCTGCTCAGCCGCGAGCCGGTCGCCGATCTGGATGCGTTTCAGGGGCTCAAGGTCCGGACTTTTGCTTCGCCGTTGCAGATGGAGCCGATGAAGATGCTGGGTGCAAACCCAACGCCGCTGGCGCTGTCCGAAGTCATGCCGCAACTGCAATCGGGCGGCATCGACGGGATGCTCGCCGGCATGCCGATCCTGACTGCGTTCAAATTCCATGATGCGGCCGAGAACGTCACGGACCTGAACCTGTCACAACTGGTTTCGCTGACCCTGGTCAACGAAATCTGGTTCTCCGAACAGTCCGAAGAGATCCAGGATGCGATCCGCGCAGCGGGTCGGGCTGCCGAGCAGACGGTTTTCCCCTGGGGCGTGCAGAACGTCGAGCGCGCCAATGCGGCCTGGACCGAGGCCGGAGGCAAGATCAACAGTCTGCCCGAGGCGCAACAGGTCGCGATGATGCAGGGTTTCGCCGAACTGGGCAGTTCCCTGATCGCCGACCAGTCGCAGGTGGTCGAACTCCATGACCGCATTTTCGCGATCCTTCAGGCGCGCCGGGGCGGGTGATGCACGGCTCAGCCCTCCTGCCCACAGGCGATTGTGCCGTCCGGTTCGACCGTACAGACAAAGATCAGTGCAGCCGGGGCAGCGCCACGTCGAATGGGCAGGGTCAGACGGGTTCGCGCGGTTTCCGGAGACTGGGGCGAGCCACACCAAATAGCCTCTACGGGCATTCGGTCGGCGCTGTCGTTGAGCAGGCTGATTTCGCCATTTTCCGGGTCGTGATGCAACCCGACAGGCAATGTGCCGCCCGGTGGCAGCCGCCCCAGATCGGCCGAGTACCAATGCGCCAATGCGGCCTGGCAGGTGAGCGGTGAACCGGTATCGTTCCGGATCGTGACGGCGACCGGGGTCGTACCTTCGGTGCCGCGAGCAATGCCCGAATAGGGCAAATAAGGCCCGCTTTCGGCAATTGCGCCGAACGGAGTCAGCCCTGCCAACAGGGCCAGAAAGAAACGTCTTCCGTGCATCAGCTGATGCCCCGGTGGGCGGCAACCAAACCTACAAGGGAGACTTTTACCATGCGTAACCTTTTAATGTCCTCGGCGCTTGGCGCGGTTTTCAGCGCCACGGCGCTGTTTGCCGCCGATGTCGATACCATAGCCGTGCTGACTCCGGAACAGGGCAGTGACTTTGGCTGGAACCAGCAAGGCGTCGATGCGGCCCGCGCGGCTGCCGAGGCGACCGGCGTCGAGATCATCGTGGCCGAAGGGCTGGGCTATGGGGATGTGCGCGCTCCAATGCGCGAACTGGCCGCCGAAGGGGCCGACCTGATGCTGGCTCATGCCAGTGGCTACAATACAGCCGGTCCGGAAATCGCCGAAGAAACCGGGGTTCCGGTTGCAATCGTTGACAGCCCCGAGGCTCTGAAACCCGGACTGGTCGCGGATTACACCCTTTCGGGGCACGAAGGGGCATGGCTGGCCGGGCGGCTGGCGGCCAAGATGACCACCACTGGCACCGTCGGGATCGTCGTGTCCGGCGAGCCGCCGTCGTGGAACTCGCAGTCGGCGGGTTTTGCGCAGGGCGTGCAGGCCGAAAACCCGGACGTGAAGATCCTCTATTCGGTCATCGGGCCGGCCGCCTATTCCGATGCGGCAGGCGGCAACCGGGTGACGACCAGTGTCATTGCCGCCGGGGCCGACATCATCTTTGGTCAGGGCAACGGATCGAGCTTTGGCATGATCCAGGCGGTGGAATCCAACAAGGCGACCGATGGTTCGGACGTGTTGTTCATCGATGTGATCGGTGACAAGTCTTCGCTGGACAAGGGCCATTTCCTGACCTCGGTGGTCTGGGACATGACCCCGGTCTACACCGCCATGATAGAGGACCTGAAAGCGGACAAGTTCGGCACCCGCAGCTATGCGATCAGCCTCGCGGATGACAGCGTCAAGCTGATCAAGACGCCGCAGGTCGACGAGGCCGCGTGGGCCGAGGTGATGGCGATGCGGGACCAGATCGTCGCGGGCGACTTGAGCCTCGAACCGATCTTTGACGCGCAGGCGGTCCGGGATCTCGTGACCGTGTCCGAGTGACCAACGCGATGAGCGGCCTTGCCACCCAAGCGACTGACCTGCCCCCGAACACGGGGGCAGGTATTATCGGATTGAGCAATGTGACCAAACGTTTTCCCGGAGTGATTGCCGTGGATGACGTCTCGCTGACGATTCATACCGGTGAGGTGCACGTCCTGCTGGGCGAGAATGGAGCGGGCAAGTCTACGCTGGTCGGCATGCTGGCCGGGTTGCAGGAACCGGACGAGGGGTTCCTGACACTTGCTGGCAGCCGGGCGCGTCTGACCAGCCCAGTTGCCAGTCTCGACGCGGGGATCAGCACGGTGTTTCAGCACTCGATGTTGGTGCCGACCCTGACAGTGCTGGAAAACCTGATTCTGGGGGCACCCTGGTACAATCGACCCCATCGCGAGTTGATCGAAGAGCGCATGGCCACGTTGCAGCGTGAATTCGCGCTGTCCCTGCCGCTGGATGCGCTGACGGGAGAGCTGTCGCTTGGCCAGCAACAGCAAATCGAAATCGCCCGCGCTCTTTTGCGCGACAGCCGGGTCCTGATCCTGGACGAAGCGACATCCATGCTGACACCGCAAGGCGCCGAAGAACTGGGCGCGCGGATGCAAAAGCTGGTGCAGAGCGGGCTGGCGGTCATCTTCATCACCCACAAGCTGAGTGAGGCCTACCGGTTCGGAGACCGGATCTCGGTGCTCAAGCAAGGGCGGCTCGCTGGACAGATGGGGCCGGACCGATTGGCCACACTGTCCGAAGAGCAGGCGATAGATGAGATCGTGCAACTGATGTTCGGACGCGACAACAGTGGTGGCGACGCCGAGCGCAGACGATCCAGCCGCACGGACGAGGTGTTGCTGGACGTCGTCGGTCTGGAAACCGAGGGTGACGCGGACGTGATGGGCCTGCACGACATCTCGTTGCAGGTCCGGGCCGGTGAAATCCTCGGTATTGCCGGTATTGATGGCAACGGGCAGAAACAGTTGGCCGAGGCCCTCGCCGGGCAGCGCCCGGTCGCCCAAGGGCAAGTGCAATTGCAGAACAAGACCGTGACCACGGCGGAGGTGGCCGAGCGACGCCGTGTGGGGTTGCGATATCTGACCGACGACCGGCTGGGTGAAGGATCGATCGGTGCCTTCCCGATTTCCGACAACACCGTGCTCAAGGACGTTGGCGAGCCTCCGTTCTGGGTGCGAGGTATCGAACGCAGGGCGCAGATAACGCAGCATGCCCGCGATCTGATCCGGAAGTTCCAGGTCCACACGCCCAATGAAACCACGCCTATTGGCCGGTTGTCGGGCGGCAACATCCAAAAGGTTCTTTTGGGCCGTGAATTGTTGGGCAATGCCCGCGTCGTGGTTTTCAACAAACCCACCTACGGGCTGGATCTGCAGAACATCGAAGCGTCGCGCAAGCGCATCGGCGAGATCGCGGCGGCGGGCAAGGGTGTGATCCTGATTTCGACCGATCTGGACGAATTGATGGCATTGGCTGATCGCATCATGGTGATGGAAGGTGGCCGTATCCGCGGCACGTTGGACAATGACGGCGGCGGAGAAACCCTGCGGCTGCGCATCGGGCGGCTGATGGCAGGCGAAGACCTGGACCATAAGGCATCGGCATGAGCATGGCGGATGAAATCGACACACCGGACACCACGAGCGTTCAGGCGGCTGTCATGCGCCGCCGGCCGGCCCTGCGGGTGGCGTTGCTGACGCTGGGCCCGATCCTGGCGGCGCTCGTGCTGTCGGCGGCGATCCTGTTGCTAGTGGGGGTCGATCCGCTGAAATACTACTCCTATGTCCTGCAGCGTGGGCTGTTCTCGGGGCTGGGGTTGCAGCAGACTGCCACCCGGATGGCGCCGCTGCTGTTTCTCTGCGCCAGCCTGATCATCGCCTTTCGCGCCGGGATCTGGAATTTGGGAACCGATGGCCAGTTTCTGCTGGGCGCGGTGATTGCGGCGGCCACGGCGCCATTGTTGGTCGGGGTTCTGCCCGGATGGCTGGTCCTGTTGATAGGTTTCGTTCTGGCGGCTCTGGTCGGGGCGCTTTGGTCGATCCTGCCGGCGCTCCTGCGTGCCTATCATGGTGTGAACGAGATCATCACCACCTTGATGATGTCATTTTTGGGGGTTCTATTCGCCAGTGTTCTTGTCAAGCTGGTGTTCCTTGATCCGGCGACGACGGTGCCACAGACGCGCACCTTGCCTGTGGCGGACCGCTTGCCCCGCCTGTTTGAGACCTCGATCTCAAGCGGGCTGATCTGGGGGCTGATCGCGGTCATCGTGGTGCACCTGATGATGACGCGCACGGCCTTTGGCCTGCGGTTGCGGATGGTGGGCGCCAACCCTCATGCGGCGGCGCATGCGGGGCTTTCGGTGCCGCTGCTAACGATGGCGGTGTTTGCCTTGTCGGCGGGTTTTGCCGGGCTGGCCGGAGCCAGTGAGATTCTGGGCGTGGCGGGCAATGTGCGGGCGGACTGGAACCCTGCCTATGGTCTGATGGTGATCCCGCTTGTATTCCTCGCGCGGTTTCACGGCATCGCCTCGATCGTCTTGGTGTTCTTCTACTCCGCGCTGCTGATCGGCAGCGAAAGCGCTGCGCGCCGGTTGGGCGTGCCACAGGATTTCACACTGGTTCTGGTGGCCAGTCTTCTCATCTGCCTGGGATTGGGCGAATACATCGATCACCGCCTGCGGCAGAAGGAGCAATAGGATGGACGGGTTGTTGACCGAGGCCTTTCTGTCGTCGCTGCTGACCGGTGCCATCGTGGCGGCAATCCCGATGCTGCTGGCCGGTCTGGGCGAGCAAATGTCGGAAAAGGCCGGGGTGCTGAACATCGGCATCGAAGGCATGATGCTGATGGGGGCCTATCTGGGGTTCTACGTCGCCTTTCAGTTTGACTCGATCTGGCTGGGGTTCTTGGGCGGGCTTGTCGGCGGGATGCTGGTAGCGATCTTGATGGCGGTGCTCTGTGTCCGGCTTGGTTTGAACCAGATCGTCATCGGGATCGGGCTGACTCTGGGTGTCGAAGGGCTGACGGCGTTGCTGCATCATTTCCAGTTTTCGCGGACCTACCCGCGACTGCCCGCGCCCGTGCGGGCGGACATACCTGTGCTCAGCGATATTCCCGTCATCGGCCCGTCGATTTTTTCACGCCACCCCATTGTCTATTTCGCGCTGCTGTCGGTGGTTGTGCTGGCGTATCTGTACCGGCGCACCAACTTGGGCATGACCCTGCGTGCGGCGGGTGAAAGCCCGGCTGCGCTCGATGTGGCCGGGGGCAATGTGCTGGGCGTGCGGGTCTTTTCGGTCTTGTTCACCGGTGCGATGGCCGGGCTGGGCGGCGCCTATCTGGCGAATGTGGGCGCGGGTCTGTTCATTCCGTTCATGACGGGCGGGGCAGGTTTCATCGGCATTGTGCTGGCGATGCTGGCGCGGGGGCGTCCGCTGTGGGTTCTGATCGGTGCGCTGATTTTTGGGGCGGCGTTGTCGCTGACGACGGCCTTGCAGGTCGCGGGGTCCAATATCCCCACCGACGTGATCCAGATGCTGCCCTTTGCCGCCGTCATGCTTGTGCTGGTGGTGTTTGGTCGCAAGGCGCGGCTGCCTGCAACACTGGGTAATTCATATGAAAGAGGGGCCCGCTGATCGGGGCCGAACACAACAGGAAGGAGACGCAACATGACGGATACCAAGGTTTACCTGCTGGACGGCGGATCGCTGGTTCTGGACGGGTTTCACATCTGGTGGAACAAAGGGCCCGGCGGAGAAGTCCGGTTTCCGGTCTACTCGATCCTGATCGAACATGCCGAAGGGCGGTTTCTGATCGATACCGGATATGATTTTGACCATGTGCAAAAAGTCCTGCCATTCGAGAAGCCGCAGCAGACCGAGCAGCAGACCATTCCCGGTGCACTGAAGTTGTTGGGGTTGGAGCCCAAGGACATTGACGTGGTGTTCAATTCGCATTTCCATTTTGACCACGTGGGCGGCAACAAGTTCTTTCCTGATGCCAGGAAGATTTGCCACAAGGCGGAAATCGAACAGGCGGCCAATCCGCAGCCGTTCGAGGTGCTGGGATATTCGGATATGTCCTTTTCCGCAGAGGCCGCCGCCGCACGGGGCATGGCCGATCAACTGATGGCCGGTCAGACCGACGCCAACAGCCGCTTTGAGGTGGTCGAGGGCGATGTCGAATTGGCCAAGGGGGTCAAGCTGATCTTCACGCCCGGTCACGCCATCGGCAACTACAGCCTGTTGGTTGACCTGCCCAACCGCGCGCCAATTCTGTTCACCATCGACGCGGCCTATACCAAGAAAAGCCTCGAATTGGGGGTGCAGGCCGGGTTCCACATCGACCCCATTGCCGGGGTCCAATCAATGCAGCGCCTGCGCGACATTGCCAAGGAAACCGGCGCGGAATTGATGTTCTCGCACGATGCCGAGAGTTTCAAGGACTACCGAACCGGGGTGAACTATTATGGCTGACTCCTTGCGATACGCCGAAACGATGCCACCGGTGTTCACACTGACCGCCGGTCCGGTGGATGCCTACCCCGAAGTGCTGCGGGCGCTCGGAACCACGGTTCTATATGACTACGACCCGGCGTTTCAGGCGTTCTATGAAGAGGTGTCGCGCAAGGCGCAGTCGGTCATGGGTATGGATACACCACCGATGATCCTGCAGGGAGAGCCGGTTCTTGCGCTCGAAGCCGCTGCGGCGTCCCTGATTGCGAGGGACGACGTGGTGCTGAACCTGGCCTCGGGCGTCTATGGCAAGGGGTTTGGATATTGGGCCGCGCGCTACGCCAAGAGGGTCGAAGAGATCGAGGTCGCCTATGACGACTGTATCGATCCCGAAGCCGTGCGACGATACCTGATCGAAAACCCCGAGATTGCCGTGGTCAGTGTCTGTCATCACGATACCCCGTCCGGCACACTCAACGATATCGACGCCATCGGTGCCGTCGTGGCCGAGGCCGGGGCCTTGTTGATCGTCGATGCGGTGTCGTCTTTTGGTGGCATGCCCACAACACCGGCAGCTTGCAAGGCGGGCGTCTATGTCACGGGTCCCAACAAATGCCTGGGCTGTCCGCCCGCGCTGTCGCTGGTGGCGGTGTCGGATGCGGCCTGGGCCAAGATCGAGGCCAATCCGGATGCCCCCTTTGCGTCGATGCTCAGTCTCAAGGATTGGCGTCATGCGTGGAAATCGACCGAGCCGTTTCCGTTCACCCCGTCGGTCGCGGAGATCAACGGGTTGAACGCGGCGCTGGACCGATATCTGGACGAAGGCGCAGAGCGGGTCTGGGCGCGGCATGCGATGACAGCGGCGGCCTGTCGCGCGGGTGTTCAGGCCATGGGGCTGTCGTTGTGGCCCGCACGCGAAGACATTGCGTCACCGACCACCACCGCGGTGCGGATGCCAGCCGGTGTCGAGGCCGGCCCGGTTCTGGCCGAGGCGCGGGCCCGATATGGTGTGTCGCTCTCGGCGGGGCGGGCGGAAACGCTTGGCCGGCTCATTCGTATCGGCCACATGGGGCCAACCGCGCAGCCGATCTATGCGCTGGTCGCAGTGGCAGCACTTGGTGGCGCGCTCGCGGCCCAAGGCGTGGATCTGGACGTGGCCGCCGGGATGGCGGCGGTCCAGGCGCATATCGACGGAAACTGACATCAAAACAGCAGGGGACTATTTGCAATGACTGGAAAATTGAACGGGCGCCACGCCGTGGTAACGGGCGCCGCACAGGGGATCGGCAAGGCCATCGCCAGGCGGCTGGCAGAAGACGGGGCAACCGTCTTCATCGCCGATATCAACGAGGCCGGGGCGATGGCCGCTGCCGCCGATATTGGCCACGGGGCACAAGGGATTGCCTGCGATGTATCGGACCCCGCAGCCGTAAATGCGATGCTCGAAATGGCGGCGCGGGATGGGGCCGTGGATATCCTGGTGAACAATGCCAGCATCGTGCCATTCGTCGCATGGGATGACGTGGATCTGGAGCATTGGGACAAGATCATTGGCACCAACCTGACCAGTGTGTTTCTGACTTGCCGCAAGGCGACTGACATGATGCGCGCAGCAGAGCGCAAGGGCGTCGTGCTGAACATCGCGTCAAACACCTTCTTTGCGGGCACGCCAAACATGGCGGCCTATGTCGCGGCCAAAGGCGGGGTGATCGGGTTGACCCGAGCGCTGGCTACGGAACTGGGCAAGGCGGGCATTCGGCTCAATGCGTTGACCCCGGGCCTGATTGAATCCGACGGAGTAAAGGCCAGCCCGCACAACGAAGCGTTTGAGTTTGTCGAGATGCTGCAGGCAATGCCGGGCAAAGGCCAGCCCACGTATATCGCAAATGTGGCGTCCTTTCTCGTCTCGGATGACGCCGGCTGGATGACCGGTCAGACCGTCAATGTCGATGCTGGTATGATACGCTGGTGAGAGCAACAAATTGGCGGCTGAAACACGCTTTTGGTCGCTCAGATGCCCGATACAGGGGCCGTGCTTGCGATGTTCCCGATCTCATATCTGGGGTCGCGCCCGTCTGACGGTGGAACCCTATCATGACGTCGTTGATCAGGGTTTTGACCATATATGTTCGCCTGAGAGCGCGCCAGGCAGCGTTAGGTGATTCAGGCTTAGCGCGAAACACTTTAGGTTGTAAAACTGTCCAGATAGGCAGGACCATTTCAATCAGCCGAGAGCCGGCTACTCCAATTACGCCCTGCAAACTGGTCAATTCAGTCGATGAAAGACGCGCGTCGGCAAAGCGGTTTTTCGAACGCATGCTGCCAATATTTTTGCGGCAAACCATAGATTTATTTGACTCGGGTCTTGCGTGGAGGGAATTTCTAGACGAAATTGAGCTTTCGCAGACGCAGCCCAACCAACAGAGATTAGGGTCAAGGGTTTAACCAATGCAGAGAATTGGCGAGCAACATAAGAATGTCTGGTAAAATCCAGGCCGATACAAAGAAAGTTCGCGAAGCTTCCATGGGAATCGGGCCGCGCACTTGGATCGTTTGCTTGTCAATTGCGATCAACATACTGGCGCTCGCCCTGCCGCTTGCGCTTCTTCAGGTGTATGATCGCATCCTTCCAAACAAATCTGCCGGATCGGCGCTTGTGATTTTTTCGGCAGTGGTCGTCGCTCTCATTCTCTCTGGACTCCTCAGATATGCGAGGTCGGCGATATTCGCCCGCTGGTCGGCGCTTGAAGAGTACGGACTCTGGGTCAAGGTTTCTCGCGCATTGATCACCGGGAACCACGAGCGATCCGAGGCATTGTTGTTGTCCACGGTTCCGGCCAAAGCACGTGACGCAAATGTCGGTCAGACATCGCTTGCGTTGTACGATGCCCCATTTACGGTCGTTTTCGTTCTTCTGATCGCATATCTCGGAGGCGTGGTCGTGGCAGCGCCGCTTGGAGTAGCCGTTGTTGTTCTCCTGATCGTTGTTGTTGCGCTTCCGGGCTATCGCAAGGCACTCCGGTTCAGCCAATCAGCCAGCGCAGAGTTTGAGAGAAATCTCAACGATGTGGTTGGCGCGGACAACAGGGCGCCAGGTGTTTCGTTGTTGGGTCGGGCATTTGGGAGGCTGACGGCGTCGCGCGCTGACGTGTCGCGAGCGAATGCACAGATCGAACGCGTAGCCAGCCTACAGATGGATCTGCTGCAAAGTGGTGCGTTGATAACGACTGTTTTTGTTGTGTGGCTTGGGGCAGGCGAAGTGCTCTCGGGTCAGATTACGACTGGCGGATTGGCAGCCTGCACTCTGCTTGGGTCGCGGGCAGCCTCACAGATGATGGGCATAGCCGCAACGGTCCTGAGAACGCAGCCATCTCGAATCGCCGCAACCCAAACCGACAAGGCCCTGGCGGCGCAGGCAGAGAGCAACAATCCTCCGGTCGCAGCGAAACATGAAAATCTGTATTCTGAAACCAGCGGGATTGTCATCCTGAACGGGTCGCCCGACCTCTCTGCCGATCAAGAACTGGCACAGATTGTTGCTTCGGTACGAAATGACGTTGGCATTCGCGTTGTTCCGGCCCGCCCATCGCTGATCTCGGCGAGCGTGATCAGCGTTGTTTCCAGACTGGATGCCGATCTGGAGAACGAGGCGAGGGAACTGTCAGGGTTCCTGGGGCTGGAACAGATGGTTGCGCGCCTTCCACATGGCTTCCTGACGGAACTGACGTCGCCTGGAAGACCCCTTTCGGATGGTGCAACAAAACGGGCTGCGCTGGTTCAGGTTTTGGTCGGAAGCCCAAGAGTTGTTCTGTTGGAGTATCCGGAAATTGATCTGGATGTTGACGGTGTGCAGAGGCTCGGTGACCTGCTTGTGACCTGTTCAGAAAGAATGCGGATCATTCTGACAACCAATTCCAAGATGCTGCGGTCATCGATCAATGACCCGAAAGTGGGCCTGATCGATAGGTCCCCGGATATGGCGGAAACATGATGGAAGATGCAAAACTGTTCCTCCATTCCGTTCTGGCCGAACTTGACGGGCGCCACTCGCCCGAGGTCATCGACGTGGCATTTGGCGAAAGCGCCGAGTCCCTGAGTGACATCGCCCGGGCAAGTAATTTGTTGGGCCTGTACGCCTCTCACAGCAAGAACGTTCCGGCGAATTGGCGTGATGGGCACGACGGAGCGCTTATCAGTCTGGATTCGGGTCACTGGGTCGCCGTCGTACGCAAGGATGGCGAAATGACCAATGTCCCCTCCGGTTCGGGAGGGGTCTCCGCGAAGGGGAATTCAAAGGGTTTCATCCACCTGCGGGTCTTGCCGGAATCGGAAGCCGCCAGGGTGACATTTGCCCGCATTCAAACCCGCGCCAGACGAGGCGTTTTTCACATCGCCTGGCAATCGCTCGCGATCAACCTTTGCGCGTTGACCGTTCCGTTTTTTACTATGGCGGTCTACGACAGAGTTCTCGGGGCTGGCGCCGTTCACTCGCTGCCAGCACTCCTGTCAGGCGCGGCGATCGTGCTGGCAACGATGTTGCTCTTGCGTTTCGTTCGATCCGGACTTGCCGCGAGTGAACACGCCAATCTGGCCGGGCAAGTATCAATTCTTCTGGCTGGCAAGGCAGCGCGAAGTCCCATGGGTGGTGCCGCTCAATCGACCGGGAGCGCCTCCATCGCTCGAATTCGCCAGGGTGAACGCGCCGCCGATTTGTTTTCCTCGGCCAACATCGCCGCGATCTATGACGCTCCGTTTATTCTGTTGACGTTTCTGGCCCTGGTCGTCGTTGGCGGCGCGATGGCAATTGTTCCGGCTGTCTACCTGGTCGTTTTCTTGGGGTTGGGATATCTGGCGCAGTCCGGCCCATCTGTTCGAGATCCGCTCGCGGTGCACCAATCCCAAAGGCGGCAGACGATGGTTGCAGAGTTGGTCGAAACCAACGGTGCAATACAGGCGGCGGGACTGTCGGAAGCCTGGCTAAGGCGCTTTGATGCGACATTGCGTTCGATGACACGTGACACCTATCGGGCGATGGTGCGCAGTGGTGGCCAATCTGCAGTCGCGACGACATTGGGATCGGGAACGGCGTTGGTCACTCTGATGATCGGCATCGACCTCGCACTAAGTGGGCATATCACACCCGGCATTCTTATCGGTACGATGCTTTTGACCTGGCGCATTACCGGGCCTGCGCAAGCGCTGTACATGGCATTTCCCAGACTTGCATCTCTCCGGTCAAGTTGGAGCACTTTGCGAAAATCTATGTCGGCCCCGACTGTCGCGCGGGACGCGCACATGCAGGCCGCCATGCCGGCCACGGCACCCGACGTCTCAGGGCAAGGATTGTATTTCAGGTTTGATGGCAATCAGACGCCTGCTGTATCCGGTGTGACCTTTGACGTACCGGCTGGAAGCATTGTCGCGGTGATCGGTGCCAATGGATCCGGGAAATCAACGCTTTTGCAGATGATCGCCGGTCGGCTGCCGACAATGTCTGGGCAGCTAACGTTCAATGGACATGCGGCAACGCAGTTTGATCCAGACGAAATCAGCCTGCGTTGCGCCTATATTGGCAGCGGCAGGGTGCCCAAGATGCAGGGCGACGGCTTGGGCAAAGAGGGCGGGCTGATCATGCAATCCGACGCAGAGTACGAGGTCTGGACAGAAATCCAGAATGCGCAAGCGAAGTTTTTTGTACTCGATAACCCGCTTGCTTCCGGTGGAAAACCACAGCGTGACGTTCTGGCTGCATTTCTCGAAACCAAGCGCGGCAATGCGACGGTCTTTCTTTCGACACACGACACCGAACTCGTTTCATCCGCTGATCTGGCAATAGTTCTCGACGGTGGATCAATGGTCTACTTTGGCCCAGTCCAGAAAAATGCGGAGGCCGCGGTTGCGGCTCCGGCAGAGGTCTCTGATGCAGAATAAACCCACTGACATACAACTCGACCTAGGTGAGACTGACGCGACGCGGTGGATAAAACGCGCCGCAGGTGTTGCGGTTCTGGGAGTCGCTGCCCTTGTTGTCTGGATGGTTGTCACGACGGTTGACGAGGTCGCGAAGGCGCGCGGCGAGGTTGAGCCGATTTCGCAGGTTCACCGGGTAGAGAGCCGGCATGGGGGACAATTGCAGGAGGTGCTTGTCTCCAAGGGCCAATTTGTCGAGCAAGGCGACGTCGTCGCCATTATGGATCAGGTAGAAGCACAATCAGCGTTGGATGCTGCAAACGCTCGTATTGCGGGTCACGTATTGGCAATTGAGCGAATGCTCTCGCTGGTCGAAGGGCGGGATGCCGATTTTGAGAATTACAGGGAATTCTATCCTGATCTGGTGAAGCGCGAGGAGGCCTCTTTGGCGGCCATCAAGGAATTCGCGCGGTCTGAGCGGGCAACAATTCGTGCCCAGATCGACGAGAAGAAAGCCGAAGTTGCGGCGATCGACGCCCAGCTCCCGCAACTGAATCGACAAATCGAAGTGGCAGAGGAAGAACGCTCGGTGCAGGAAGATTTGCGGGAACGCGGTCTCGGTGTCCGGGCACCGCTTGCGGAGTTGAGAGAGCAGGAAGCGCAATACCGCTTTGATCTCGCCCGGCTTGCTGGTCGAAGAAGCGTCGCTGAAGCAGAAATCACGGAACTGGAATCTTCGCTTACCGGTCTGGATCTCCAGGAGTATTCCGAGGCACGAGACCGGATTGTGGAAACGGAAGCTGAATTGCGTGCGCTTCGTGCTGAGGCGGATGGTCTTCTGAGCCGGATCGAAGAGACAAGAATCCATGCGCCAATTGCCGGGTTGGTTCAGTCGGTTCCTGACGACACAGTCGGAGATGTGATCGATCCGGGCGGCGTTGTCGTGACGATCGTTCCGGCAGCTGGAGGTTTTCGTTTTGCCGGACGGCTGTCACCCCGGGACGTGGGCTTCGTCGCCGTCGGACAACCGGTTCGCGTAAAGATCGATAGCTTCGATTATAGTCGGTTTGGTTCGCTCAGCGGAAAAGTCGAAGAGGTCTCACCGACGACTTTGCTCGATGAGCAGGGTGCGCCATATTACGAAGTTCAGGTGGCCCTTGAGGCCGACCATTTTCGCGCCTCGGACTCGGGCTTGCGCCTGCTGCCGGGAATGACGGGTGAAGCAGACATCACAACCGGCCAAAAAACCGTCTTCCAGTATGTCTGGAAGCCGATCTACACAAACTTGGATCTGGCGTTGTCAGAACGCTGATGGAGATATCATGGCACACTCGGATGGGCGCAAACCAGAAAAGCCGCTAGGTGACGGAAACCCGTCCGACACGCTGTCGGAAGAGATCTTTGCATGGGTCGTCGTCGATGACTCGCCCATGACTCCCGAGGCTGCCGAAGGTGGTCATGTCGCTCCCGACGACGTCGAAGCTGCGCAGGTCGCGCGTGGGGCAGGCAGACAACTTGTCCTGTCGGCCCCGGCAGTGGCGCGGGCCCTCGGCTACGACGTTCCCGAAGCAACGACGGACGCCGGAATATCGGGGGCGGTGTCAAGCGAAGCGATCGGAGCCGGCAACGGCTTGTCCCCCCTCCCGCAAAGCAGTTCGCATTCTCTTCGGGACACCGTGATGGCCAACCTCACGTCCGGACCTGCAACCCACATTCTGCCGCTGCTTGGTGGTGGCAGCAACTCGGGGGCTGCCGTGTTTCCTGTGGCGTCTCAGAACCATACCGGCGGTTCCGGAGGCCATCTGATCGCTGCCGGTCATGACAATGGCCCGGCGGTGGCAGGGCTAATTCCGAATGGCACCGAAGGCAAACCCCTCGCCATTCATCTGACCGCCGTGGACGGGCACAATTCAAGCAAGGGTCTGGCTCTTACGATAGGTGGGCTGCCGGCGGGTACGACTCTCAACCATGGCCACCCTGGCCCGGGCGGGGTCTGGGTACTCAATCCCGGAACAGATCTCGGCAATCTTGTAATGACGCCCCCCAAGGATTGGTCCGGTAACGGAAGTCTGACGCTGACCGCTGTTCAGCCGAACGGGCAAATGGCGCAGGCGCAGGTGCCATTTCAGGTGAAATCCACGCCGGATCCGGCGATCATCTCCGGCACCGATAGCGGGACAACGGTCGAGGACCGTGTCACATCCGCGTCCGGCCAACTCAATGTGATCGATCCGGATCCCGGCCAGGATCATTTCGCGGCATCAAAGCTGTTCGGTCAGTTTGGGAACTTGACGACCGACCAATCGGGGCATTGGACCTATGAACTGAGCAACAACAGTGCCCCTGTTCAGGCGCTCCTGGGCGGTGCCATGGTGCGCGATGTTTTCAAGGTCCACAGCATTGACGGCACCGCCCACCAGATCGTCGTGAACGTATTGGGCACGGATGACAAGGCGGTGATCTCAGGCACGGGCGTTGGCACCGTGACAGAGGACTCGCTGCAGAGCGCGGGCGGCAAGCTTGATGCGATCGATCCGGATGCAGGACAGGCATCCTTTGTGCCGCAACCTTTGGCGGCGGGCGCGCACGGTGTGTTAACGGTACAGCCTGATGGTATCTGGAGCTACGCTCTCAACAATGGCCAGCCCGTGGTCCAGGCTCTGAAGTCGGGTGATCAACTGACCGATACGGTGACGGTGCGGACGGTTGACGGGACGTCGCATCAGATCCAGATCACCATTCACGGGACGAATGATGCGCCGGTTCTGAGTGCGGCGACGGCGAGTGCGACCGAGGACGGCAGCGCGGTGTCTGGGCAGATGTCGGCGACGGATGTGGACAGCGGCGACACGCAGGCCTATTCGCTGGGCCAGGCGGCGCCGGCGGGCTTTGCGCTGACCGGCGACGGGTCCTGGAGCTTTGATCCGACGGATGCGGCCTATCAGCATCTGGCGGCGGGTGCGACGGAGCAGGTGCGCATCCCGGTGACGGTGACCGACAGCGCGGGCGGCAGCGACACCAAGACGCTGGTGATCACGGTGACCGGCAGCAACGACGGCCCGGTCGTGAGCGGCCCGGTGAGCCTTCCCGGCGGCACCGAGGACACAT